>CAZJKT010000007.1:29426-42701 GCA_964547015.1 uncultured archaeon | reverse complement strand
GTAAATGCCATCTCCCTTTTGGCGGCTTCAATTATGCTTAAGGCATTTTTCTTATCCGGGCGGCGGTATCGCATACTAAGGCCGCACCTCCAGAAAGCCCTCAAGGACAATCCCGTTCGCGATGTTGGCAAACATATTCAGCCCTACCTTCTCCCTTGAAAAAACATACAGGCTCACCAAAACTTTCTTTCTGTGGCCTAAACTTGGCAGATAGCCCAGCTCGACAATTTTTGGCTCGTCATTGCCCGCAACTTCAACAGCTATATCTATGTCGCTTGTTTCCACATCATCGCCTTTCCGATAGCTTCCAAACAAAATCGCGGCCTTGAATCCGGAAAACTCCTTTCCTATCGCCTCAATTATTCCTGAATTGCATATAAGGCCGAGATTGTAGGCGATCTTCTTTCGAATAAAAAGCGGATTTTTTTGGTTTCCGTATATCTGCCACGCCCTGCCCACCGCCTCTTTTTTAATTAAGCCCTCCTTTTCCAGCCTGCTTACCGCCCTGCTTGCGGTTGCCTTTGATATTCCTGCCTGGGCTGAAAGGCCGCTAAGGGTTATTTTTCTGCCCGGGAAGGCGAAAATCCATTCAAGGGCCTTGCGGCAGCCTTCTTCATTCTCCGGTAGAGCCCCTCTTATCTGCTTAGCCATTATATAGTAACTTATAAAACCATATATTCCTTTTAAAAACCATATGGTCGCCTAAACTGCCATTTGCCGCTAAAGAAGGCTTAGCCGAAAATCCGCCCTATCGCTGAATTGTCAAGGCGAAATTCGTAGAAAGGCGGGCCTGCCGATGACTGGTTAACCCCAATCCTCAAGCCCGCCGTATTTTTGGCATACTCAAAGTCAATATTTGAGCAGTCTAGACAGGGCATAATATCGAGGCCCAAAATTGCGTTCTTATCCACAAGGGACTCAAGGCCGACCTTTCCATACTCCCCGCAATAAGAGCATTCCATGTTTCCTTCAAGGCGGTCAAAAAAGCTCGGCCCGCTATCCGAAGGAATATAATACCCCCACTCCAAAAGCAAAATCAGGTTGCTTATATTATAAACATCGCCGCGGCTTGCAAGAAGAAGCATTTTCTCGCCTATATGAGAATCAAGGGACTCCGGGTTTTGGGCCTTAATATAGCTTACTCCGGGGGCATCCCCTTCGTAATATACCGCCCCGCAAAAGTTCTCGGCGCTCAGGGGCAAACTTTCAACAGCAAGGATTTTAGCCCCGGGATTCTCCGCCCAGCTATCATCCTCCAGATACCCGTAGCAGTGGCCCGCCCCGTCATCCATTTCAAGGCCGGCTTTCTGCGCCAAACTATCCCCGAAAGGCGGCCTGAATATTCCCCTTGAATGCTTTCCCCGGCTTACATTAAGCAAAAACAAAGGGTCCTCAAACCCGATAATTGAAACCCTCTCCTCAATTGGAATAATCCGGGAGGCTTTTGCAACGCCGGGCTTTGAAATATTGACCTCCGCCAAACCCCGAATAATTATGCTGTAGGGGTCATAAGGCTCAATCGAGATATTCTCTATGCCTAGCCCAATTGACACATCATATCTCCTTGGCTCAAGGGAATAGTGGTATTCAAGGAGCCGAAGGTTATAGTCTATTGAGTTATTGTCCATCATTTCCATTTTGTCCCCAAAGCCTCCTGTGTCCGTCCCGTTGTAAATTAAGGGGAGCAGAATTTCAGAGGAGGTATTTTCAAAATAAACCCCTTCAGTAAGCAGGTGGTTTACGGCAATAATAAGCCCTCTTTTTGCTGAAACATCGGATATAGTATGGAGACTTCTTTCAATGCTGCCATATGAATTATCCATATCTTTTAGCTCCTGGCGAAGCGACAGAGAATATACTTCACCCGAAATTTCTTCCCTGCTCTCAATTATCACCGCAAAAATCACAATAATTACTATAACCATTAGCCCTGAGAGCAAAACACCCTTCATTTTTCCGCCTACCATGCTATAAGCTTTACAAGCACAACATTTGAAAGCGTTTTTACATTGGACATAAGAGAAGGGGTTGCATCAATATCAGAAATCCCGACAGTCTCCCCCGAAAGCCCGGAGATTAAGTCTATTAGCCTTTGCGCGGCGTCAGCCATGGCTTCCTCAGCCGAAGCAAAAACCTCACCGTATCCCACAGACCCCAAAACTTTAAGGGAATAAGTAAGGCGGCAGTCAGGGCAAAGCAATTCATTCTTTTCAGCATCATGGCCCAGATAAACCGAGATTTCATTTTCCCCCTCAGATATCAGGGCCGGCGGAATATCTATCACAAAAGGGTCGCCAAGGGCTAAATAAAGCCCGTATTGCGAAAGGTTGTATGCCGTTTTTTGCCCTTCCGCCCCTTCAACTATAATGAGATCTGTCCAGTAATCCGCAGAATATGCTGTGATTCTTGCGTCAATAACTGAGATTCCTTCGGGCCTCTCGATTTCACAAACCCCATTGATGCACTCCTTTTCAACCCCTATTGAAAATTCTCCGTAATTGTACTCGGGGAGGGAAAAATACCCTCCAAAGGAAATATAGGAGTCATTATACAGAGTATTTCCTTCCCCCTCCACTTTCCCTTCAACACCAACAAGCTGAGTAGTATAACCTACCTCTATTATTGATTGAGCTATTGTCGAATATATATCACTTAATGTTTCGGGGTCATCACTTGCGTAATAAGTTCCGTTTCCGCAGTCAGCAATTGACTGAAGTGTGTCGCTTTCAATATCAGGTCCAAAGCCAATTGCATGAACAGTAATATTATGGTTTTGTTTAGCGGAGCATGCCGCGTCTATTGCATCTTTTCCCGCGGCATCCGAGTCGCAAACGGTCTGCCACCAAATACAGGTTCCACCCCACCACCAATTACAGATCTGCTGGCAATAATTATTTGTGCACCTTTGATTTGCCTCGCCATCCGACATTACAACTATTGACTTATTTCTGGAAGGTTCGCTTTGTCCTGAAAGAATATTTATCGCTTCGTTTATGCCGCAGCAGATGCAGGTCCCTCCTCCTGCGGAATAGCTGTCTATCTCGGCGTATAAGGAAATTTTATTATTTGTCAGCCCCAGCGAAGAGTCCATACTGTTATCAAAACTTACAAGACCTACCCTATTATATGCATCCCCAAGGATTATATCCGAGAAATCTTTGTCAAGACATTTGGCAAGAGAAATTCTTTTTGTAGACAAGGCATATAAATTTGGGTCCGAGCAAGTCCGGGTAACACCCTCTGAGTTGGAGTCCATTCTCCAGTTCATGCTTCCGGAAACATCTGTAATTAGTATAACATCCGCATTGCCAACGCTCTCTATAGAAAAGTTTACCGATTTCATACCCACCCTAAGTGGAACCGTGGTATGAGACAAATCAGCATAAGAAAGCCCTGCAGAATTCATCAAAGCCTCAATCTCCCCGCTGTCAAAGCTTATATCCACCTCGCCCGTCACATTGCTGTCATAAAGCGTGGCATTTGCGATATTCATAAAAACCCACGCCCCGGTAAGGTTATTGCTGTACCTAAGCCTTGCCGACATTTCCTCAAGGCTTCCCGGAACATAAAACCCGTCATAAAGGTTTATAAATCCGCCTATTGAAGGAAAATTATAAACTTCATATTCATCCCCGTATTCCTCGTAAAACTCGGTGGAAATATAGTCTACCCTCAAAAATCCTCCCCCGATATAGCTCTTTGAATAATTCCCGGACTCAAAAAATATCTCAACCAGGTTCTCGCCCTTTTGAAAGTGAGATGCATCAATATCCTCCTCAAAAATATTTGCGGACATTTCATCAGCCCCTAAATCTATTTCAAAATTTCCAAAAAGCTCGCCATTTACATGCACCGAAATATTGTCGGCAGAGTACAGCTGCAAAGCCGCCCCGGAAAGCGACTCAAAGTTTGGCAAATCCAGCTTAAAAGAAAGTTCGCCCTGCCCCACAAAACCCCCAAAATAAAGATATTTTGAGCGGTTAATTTCAATTCCCTTAAGGCTTGCTCTCGCCATATACCCCTGAATTGGGCCCGAGCCGTAAGTGTTCTCAATAAGCGCGGAAACTATAAGGCTGTCCTCATCAGCGCTGTATTCCCCGGTCATGGGGCTGTCTCCCATATAAAGAGTAAAATTCCCCTCAGAAAATATCCCTGAAGCTTCCATAAACTCGCGGGAAACATTTTTGGCAATCTCTTCTTTTATGGCCTCACCTTCCTGCTCGTATGAGGCCCAATAGCTTATAACAAAATCAAGAACAGAAAGCTCAAGCTCGTCGTCTGAAAGGCCGGACATCTTAAGGCTGTTGAGCGTCGGGCTTTGGCTGAACTCGGACACTTTTATCCCCGACATTGCCCTAAAAATATCATCGGACAGCGCCTTTTTTTGCCCATATTCGTGTTTCTCAAATAGGGGCGAGGGCTGGAAAAGATAGAATCCCGAAACAAGTATTATTGTGAGCAAAGTTAATCCTAAAAGCAGGTCCATACTAAATACTGCCCCTCTCATGGCCCAAACACCAAAACCTCAACAGACGCTATATTGCCGTCCAGAACCGCAATCCGATTCATCTTAAGGACTGAAGAATAGTGAGCTGTATCCGGAAAAATCCCTATTGAATAAACCTCCGCCCCATCCAAAGAAACGGTAATATTATACTCATAAAATATGCCTATGAGCGACTTAGATTCCGTATAGCTCATATTTTTAAGAAAAGACATCTTTGTTTTGTTAAGACGCCCTTCGCTCTCAAGCCCCATAATTATTACAGATTCATTAGTCCATCCTTTGGGATAGCCCTCCAAAAAAAATATTTCGCTTGCCGCAGAAAGGTCTGCCATCATGCGGTTTTTCTCCCCGGACTCCGAAATGTTCTTTATAACATAACCCCCTTGAATCAAAAGAAGCGCCGATACCAATATTAATGCTGAACAGGCAAGTATAAAATCAAGCGAAAGCGCCTGCCCCCCCATTCTACCTTTCTTGTTCTCCTTCTGGCCGTCCGCCCTGTTTTCTGCGATTAAGCCGTTCCTTCCAAAAGAAAAATCCATTTTTACCCCATAGCAGAGTTCAGCCAAAAAAAAGCCCGCTGGCATTATATATTATTGTATTTTTCCCATTATTGAGGGTTTTGTCTTCCAGATTAGCCGGCATCGGGCAGTAAACCTCCCCCCCGGAATATTCCACTCTTGCGCTCCAACCAAAAACACTTGCAGAATAATCCCCCAAGGGCAGATAAAAATCCCTCTCGTAGTAATCCCCCATCAAAAGCGCATTTCTGGCCTCATCAGAGATTTGGCGGCATATAAGCCCATACTGCCGCTCAGCCTGAAAGCCTGAAGACTGCAGGTAGTACCCTGCGTAATAATTTACCGCTATCGCAAAAAGAACCATTGCAACCGAAAGAAGTATCAAAAATTCAACCGCCGCCTGGCCTCTAAGCTTATAAATCATTGTGCCGCAGAAATATCCACATATCCCCCGTCAGAATCAACCGCGCTCAAGATTAAATACCAGCACCCCGAAGAAGGCACAACCCCATCCATATCCACAGTTCCTGTATGCATTATCGGGTTTCCCGTGTTTGAGCCGCAGGAGATTGTCCGGTTGTCCTCAAGAACCTCGCACCCGGATATGCTTGCGGGAAAGCAGACATGTATCTTTTGCCTCGCCGGGCTTCCCTGAAAGGAGACAAACTCAGCAGCCAAAGCTATTTTTTCAAGTGAATTTTTAGCAAGAAGCTCATCATTGTTTTTCTGGTAAGAGGCTACTGTGCTATAACTTGCAAGAATGAGGGCAGACACCAAGGCAAGGCCAATCCCCACAACAATCAGGAACTCCACATAAATTTGGGCCTTCATAAATCTAATTATAGAGTATTATTATGAAGGCAGCAAAAATTAAATCTTCCGTAGGCCCTTCCCAAAAGGGCAGCAAAAAAAAGAAGGCCGCAATCCAGGAAAAAAAGGCAAAGTCGCCTGAAAAAAAGCTTCCTGCAAGGAAAGTGCCCCAGAAAGCCCCTTCTAAAAAAACAAGCCCTGCTCTTAGCAAAAAATCCCCTAAAAAGCCCAAATCTTCACCAATTGCAAAACTCTCTTACCCAAAAAAGGCGCAGACAGCCCCGATAAAGCCCCTAAAAAATAAAGCAACTTCAAAAAGAAAAGCCGGCCGTGTTGTAAGCGCCCGAAAAAAGCCCACGCCTTCAGGCAAAATAAGGTACCTCTTGCGCTCAAAAACCGCGCTTGAAGCGTCAGTTCCGGCAGAAATCATCCATGATGATGCGCCTTCCAAAAATGTGCTGAGGCTTCTTGAAAAAAACAACTATCTGGCGGTCTCCAAAAATTATAAAGTTATTGGAATAATAGGGCCCTCAAATGTGCTTGGATATATCAAAAAGGGCGACATTTCAAAAGCCACAGCCTCCGACTTCGTGGACACCCTTTGCGTCTGCGACATGTCAAAGAGCCTCGCATATATTCTCAGAAAAATGGAGGAAAAGCGCCTTGATGCCATAGCGGTCACACGAAAGGAAGAATATATTGGTATTATCACAAAAAAGAGCATCCTCTGCCATATTACAAGGACTTTTTTTAGGAAAGGGGGCCAGATAGGCACAAACATTGACCTGTTTATAGATGAGCTCCAAAAAGGCCCCTCAAAGATTAAGGATTTAGAAAAGAAGTTTGAGGTGGATAGAGAGCAGATTGAAGAGTGGATTGAAGTGCTAAACAACCAAAATATAATGAAAGTAGAGGTTCATTTTGGGAAAGTTAAGGTTGCAAAATGAAAGAAACATATCCCATAAAATTTGAAAGCGTCAGCCTTCAGGTTGAGATTTCGGATGAAAAGGGTTTCATCCCGGTATATACTGTAAAGTTTCCCGAGTTGCAGGAAGGCACTAAAGCATTTTACAATGAGCTAAAAGCAAGGCTTGTATCCCAGATGGAGCTTTCAACCGGCAACTCTGATGAGCCGGGAAGAACGCTAAAGGAAGAATTCAAGGAAAAGGCGGAAAAAGAAATAAGAAAGATTCTGCCCCATATAACTGAAGCCACTAAAGATTATCTCATAAGCCTTTTGGTTCAGGAAATGCTGGGTTTAGGGAAGCTTGAAGTCGTGCTAAGCGACCCCAACCTTGAGGAGGTTGTAATTAATTCCTCAAGAGACGGTGTAAGGGTTTACCACAAAAAGTACGGCTGGGTCAACACAAACATTCCTATAGAAAAGGAGGAAGATGTGCTCAATTACGCCTCAATTATCGCCCGTTCAATAGGAAAGCAGATTAACCTCCTAAACCCGCTCCTTGACGCCCACCTGCCCTCAGGAGACAGGGTAAATGCCACATTAAAGCCTATATCCAATGACGGCAATACAATGACAATAAGGCGTTTTAGAAGGGACCCGTGGACCGTCACCGACTTTATTGAGAACAAAACCATTTCCCTTGAAGTTGCGGCATTCCTTTGGTTTGCAATGCAGTATGAGCTTAATATCCTTATTTCCGGCGGCACAGGCACAGGAAAGACAAGTATCCTCACAATGCTTCTGTCATTTGTGCCTCCAAACCAGAGGGTAATCTCTATTGAAGACACAAGGGAAATTAAGCTTCCGGACTTTCTCCACTGGGTCCCAATGGTAACCCGAGTCCAAAACCAGGAAGGAAAAGGAGAGGTCACTATGCTTGACCTTCTCATAAATGCTCTGAGGCAGAGGCCTGATAAAATTATACTCGGTGAGGTAAGAAGAAGCAGAGAAGCTGAAGTGCTTTTTGAGGCCATGCACACGGGGCACAGCATTTGCTCAACAATACACGCCGACACCGCAATGCAGACTTACAGAAGGATTGTAAGCCCCCCAATATCTGTCCCCGAAACACTTGTAGAAGCAGTAGACCTCTTTTTGGTGATGTTTAGGGACAGGAGAAAAGGAATAAGGCGAGTATATGAGCTTGCGGAAATCCTTCCCCAATATGGGGCGGATTTCGGAAATGAAAAGCTTAACACAATATACAAATGGGACGCCTCAACAGACACACTAAACCCGTATCACCCAAGCAAAAAAGCCATGTCTAAGCTTGAGCTTCTTTTGGGGCTTGAGCGCGAAGAAATTGAGGCCGAGCTAAAAAAGAGGGAAAAAGTGCTTGAGTTCATGGTTCGGCAAAATATAAGGCGGGTTAATGAGGTCGGCCAGATTATATCAGAATACGTTAGGGACCCTAAAGCAGTATTAAGGAGAATATGACCTATAAAAGCGTAGGAAAGACCTTTCTTCCCTTCTTTCCGGGGCTGGAGCTTTCGCTCAAGCATGCAGAAATTAAACAGAGCCCGGAACTGTATCTCGGAAAGGCGCTAACCGTAGCGGCCTTTCTTTCATCAAGCGCTTTGGCAATTCTGCTAATAATTTCAATCATTGCAAGCCTCAGCCAGAAATTCTATCCGTTTATTGCCATAATTCCTTTGGCTGTGTTTGCGATGAGCTTTGGCTACCGGTTTTTATATCCGAAACTCATTATCGGCAAGCGGGTGGCGGATATTGAAAAAAATCTGCTTTTTTCCCTAAGGCACCTTTTAATTGAAATAAGGTCCGGGATTTCCCTTTATGAATCTATGGTTTCAATCAGCAACTCAAATTACGGCGCCCTTTCGGCGGAATTTCGAAAAGTCACAAAAAGAATGTCTGTTGGGGTGTCTGATATAAAAGCCCTTGAAGAGGTTATGCTAAAAAACCCTTCAATAAATTTCAGGAGGGCTTTGTGGCAGGTTTCAAACTCAATTGAGGCGGGATACAACCTTGCAGACACTTTGGAGGAGCTTGTCAGGGAATTTGGGGCCGAGCAGAGGACGGCCATAAAAATGTACGGCTCCCAGCTAAACTCGCTGGCCTTAGTTTACATGATTTTTGCAATAATTATGCCGTCCATTGGAGTCTGCTTCATGATAATTCTTTCATTCTTTTCCGGATTTCCTATAAGCAGCGGGCTTCTTTTGCTCTTCATGCTTGTCATTATTGTATTCCAGTTTATGTTCATAGGAATTGTAAAAAGCAAGAGGCCTAAAGTAGAATGAAATACGCAATATGGGTGGGAAAGCAGCTGAAAAACAGCGGGCTGAAAATTGAGGCAGAGTCCTTCTTAAAACTGACTCTCGGCCTGCCCTTGGTGTTTATTTTTCTAAGCGGAGTTGCCTATCTGATATTTGGGGCGGTCGGATGCCTTGCAGTACTGGTTCTTTTGGGTGTAGCTGAGCTAACAATCCATGTAGTTGTAATGTCTATTGCCAAAAATAGGGCAAAAATAGCTGAAGAGCTTCTTCCAGATGCCTTAAGGCTTATATCCTCAAACCTTCGGGCGGGAGTCATTCCTGAAAGGGCATTTATAGAAAGCGCAAGGCCTGAATTCGGGCCCCTAAGCATCCAAATCAAGGAAGCTGGAAAAGCATTAATGCTTGGAAGCCCGATAAGAGTTGCCTTTATGAAAATCAGCGAAAATATAGACTCCGAAACCTTGAGAAAGACTGTCGGCCTGATTACCGAAGGAATAACCCGCGGCGGAAACCTTTCATCATTATTGGATGGGCTTGCCGATGACCTGAAAAGCACAATGATGCTCAAAAAAGACATAAAGGCCCAGGTTGCGTCATATAGCATGTTCATTTTCCTTGCAATAGGCTTTGGGGCCCCGATACTTTTCTCCGCATCCCTGTTCCTTGTCGAAACATTAATAGGCCTTGGGGCCATACTTCCTACAGAAACCCTTAACACCGGATTTGTATCGCTTTCGCTCACAGGCGTTGATATCTCTAAAGAGTTTCTTCTCTATTACCAAATCGGCCTGCTTATAGTGTCTTCAATATTCGGGTCCCTGCTGATAGGCTTAATATCGGACGGAAGGGAATTTTCCGGAATAAAGTTTATACCAATACTTCTCTTTATTAATATGAGCCTTTTCTACTTTGTCAAGTTTATAGTATTGTCCTCCTTTGCGGTATTCTGATTAGGGCATTAAGAGACTTAATAACCGGCGGCACACCAGACTTCGAGAAAATAGAAAGTGATATAAACCTCACTTGGGATGATTTGGCCGCTAAAACAGCAGACTTATTCCGCTTGAAGGAAATCCTTGCCCCAAGAAGGAAAATAGTCTTTCCTTTGATTTTGTCTTCTAAGTATCCCAGAACCTATGCTGCAACTGCATTCCGCGGGTTATTATTATCCTCTCTGTTTGCATTATTTGCAGGTCTTTATTATCTCTTCCCGACCACTAAACCTCATATAAAGCGAGTCTTTTAGAAAAAGGGTTTAGCCTCGGACTTCCGGCCTGCATCTGCTCCGACATTTCGGGAATGCGGGTTTCCTCAAAAATACATCTGTTCCCTTAATGGACGGCAAAATATTCCGCTCGAATAGTATCCAAAAAAAGAGTCAGGGGGTTTTTGAAAATCAGATCTAAAGACCAAAAGCTGAATCATGAAATATTACCAATAAACCTTCTTTCTTTTTGTGTAGCCTACAATCAGCAACACCATAACCAGCACCAAAAGAATTGCAAGCTCAAAGGAGCCTGCAGGCCTTCCTTTCGGTTCGTCTTGAGGAGGGGGCAGGCAAGCGGATTTTTGAGAGTCGCACCCCCATGAGCATAGTTCCACTACAACCCACTGTCCGTTCCTGCATTCATGCACTTCTGAGGCAACGCATTTTCTGCTATTCTCAACACAGACGCTATCTTTTGGCTCGGCCACAGGAGGGCTAATTATTTCCTCTTTTATCGTCGGCTTTTGTGTTGGAGGGGATTCAATCTTTGAGTGTATCTCCCCCACCCACACTATTGCAGAATTTTCGGCAAGGCTGAGTATCTTGACTAATATATCATAATACCCGTCTCCATTAAGGTTAAACATTCTGCCCTCACCCTCTAAAATCGAAGCCTGTTGCGGAGCGCTTGAAACATTTATTATAGCTTTTCCGCCCAATATATCCACAAGCCCTACATGATGCACTTCACCCTCAAAATTAAACCTTATGCGGTGGCCTTTTGAAAGCGATTTGGAGTAGCCTTCCTTTAATTCATCTTCGGTTGCTCCATATACCATTACCCAAAAAGAGCCGGAAGAACCCGAGCCTCCTGTATATACAGGGTCGGCAGGCGGGGTATCGCCGGAAACTATCTGCGCATTATAGGCAGTCCTGTTATTCTCAGGCATAGTATTTCCTTCCTCATCTTCGCAAAGTAAATAATAATACCCTGAGCTGTTAGAAGTATAGGTAAACTGTTTTGTATGAGTCCGCCCGCCGGTTGTTGAGAAAAGCGACATTTGCGAGAAGTTTGTTATATCCTGCAGGCTGTACTTGCATATAGCAGGCTCATCTGTTGTGGCTGTAAGTGTAACCGTAATTGTAGTTGCGCCTGAGCTTGAAGCAGAAATGCTTTCTATTTGAGGGGGTGTTGTATCCGCCACCGAGAACTGAACCCTTTCCTGAGAGCTTTGGCTATTTTGGTCAGAGCAGTTAAGGGTAAGGTTGTGGTCCCCCTGCGAGAGGGCAAATACCTTCAGGGCATAGCTCCCCCTTGTGCCAACCCAATCTATCTCTGAAGCAAGAATTGTTTCCTGAACAGAATCCGTCCCGTTCGTCAGGTTATACCAGCAAAAATCAGCCTCCGGGTTAGTTTCATTTACAGAGAAGCTGAATGTGAAGTAACTGTTGTTTATTTCGCTTGAATTTGCGGGGGAGGTCAGGCTGATTATCGGAGCTATTGTGTCATTTGCAAGGGCTCCGCCTGAAAGGTGAGGCACATATAAGGTAACATTTTCAGTCCCGTTTATATAGCACATGTTCTCAATGGTTATTGCCCCGGTTGGAGGTGTCCCTCCTTCGCATGTCTCCAGCACATAAACCTCATTCCCGACATCATCGGCTATATATAATACATCAAGCCCTTCAGCGCTTTGGTTGAAAAATATTTTTGCGCCATAGCCAAAACTGCCTGAGGCCAAAAAGTCCGAAAAGCTGTTTAAAAGCATTATCAAGGTAACATTTGTGCCCGCAGATATGCGCGCGCGATTAGCCTGAGAAGAGTCGGCTGCCACAACAGAGGTGAAGTTTGTCCTGTTCCAGTTGGCATTCAGGCCATTAAATTCTATTATTTCAACAATCGCCTGCACTCCTGAAACATTCAGCAAAAGCTCAAGGGTAAGTGTTTCATTAAGCCAGCCCGTTCCTGACTTATCGCCGCCCTCATTTTTGAGAGTTGCTGACTCAATATTTGAGTCTGCTTCAATCTGAAGCATCAGCGCATCAACATCCTCCTGCGAATTTAACCTTACCGTATAATTTGCTGTTAAATTTTCGTTTCCTGATAAATCCTCAGCTTCAAACTTAAGGGTTCGGGTCCCTGCTGATAGATTGGCTGAATAAGACGGCTCATTACCGGTTGAGGTATGGGCCAAAATCCCGTCAATGTAGAGTCTGGTTTGGTTTAGATTTTCCTCAACAATAGTCCAGCTAATTGTAATGTTTCCGCTTGTTGTTATTGTTGGGCTTTCGGATATTGAGTATATTTCAGAGCTTCCGGTCTCATATATCAAAAGCCCCCCTGAAGGAATTTGCGGAGCCACAGTATCTATAACCCCTGCCGACATAACATCGCTTTCTCCCGTGTTTCCGAAGTAGTCTGTTGCGTTAACCTTTACTGAGATTGAAGGGTAATCTGAAAGAGCGGTTTCATAGGTGAAGTTGCACCATATTCCATTGGACTCTTTGGATTGGTTAAGGGTTCCGTCAATGAAAAGGTGGCAGGTAAGGTTGTATTGCCCGAGTGTCAGGTCATTCCATTGCGTGTAGACTTCAAGGGTTTCTCCCGCATTAATCGGTGCATTGGTCTGGTTTAGGGCAATGCTTGGGTTTTCTGTTTCATTGACCAGAACTATCATTGCGCCTGACATTGCCGAGTTTGAGTAGGTGTCGGTTGCGTTAACTGTGAGGTTTAAGTAAGGGTAATCTGAGTTTTGGGCTGTGATTGTGAAGTTGCACCAAGAGGTGTTTACGCTTATGGTTTGGTTTAAGGCTCCTGAGCTGTAGAGAGCGCAGGTCATGTTTCCTTCGCCAAGGCTTGTTTCATTCCAGTTTGTTGAGATATAAGCTTGGCCTCCCGCAATAACCTGAGTTGTGTTTGTTTGGTTAAGTATTAGCTGCGGCGGCAGGTTTTCTGTAAGTGAAGCTGTCATTTCATCGCTTTCTCCCGTGTTTCCGAAGTAGTCTGTTGCGTTAACCTTTACTGAGAT
>CAZJKT010000007.1:0-29326 GCA_964547015.1 uncultured archaeon | reverse complement strand
AGATATAAGCTTGGCCTCCCGCAATAACCTGAGTTGTGTTTGTTTGGTTAAGTATGAGCTGCGGCGGGTCGGTTTCATATATATATAATGTTCTGTTAGCGCTCCATGTGGAGTTTGAAGTTGTATTGTAAGAATTGCAGGCCCATCTATATGTCCCGATAGGCAAATTATCATAGCTTGAGTACTCCCAAGTGGACTGGTTAGATGTGCCCGTTACCTCAGTTGTATTAAAGCCCGCAGGAGAACCTTCCGAGTCCCAGAGGTACAGAGAAATATTAACTAAGCCTACATCATCTGAAGCGCTACAGTTAAATGTAACAGGCAAAGTAAGATTAGCTTCATTTGCAGGCTCATTGGGAGTTACGCTATGCCCTGCAGCATACACCAGAGCCAAGAGAATCATAAAAACCGCGCAAGCAAGCAATACTCTCTCGTGTCTTGAAGACACCCCACTCAAAAGAGCCGCCATTATTATATCTCGGTTCTTTAAGTATATATACTTGAGTATTTCTGTTAATTAATATATCATAGTTAACTCACCATCTGCCTGATGGGCTTTTAGCCGGCAAAATCCCCCATTTAGAACACCCTTTAGGAGTTACCCTTATTATGAAATCGATAATAACGCCCAAAAGAACAATCGCCAAAACGCAATATATAGTAAACATGCTCTTTATTTTATGGGTGAAGGATACAATTATGAGCCTGAATCAAGACAAGGCCAAAATCTTTTGACATATAATAATTCAAAATCTCGCGAAATGAAAGAAAAGCTTAACCGGCTTATGCAAAGCTTAAGCGAGAACAAAAAGGTTCCGGCAATTGCCATGGGCCTTATACTTTTGCTGATAGTAGGCGGCACTTTTACAGGAAATTATATGAAGACTAACAGCGAACTTGACACCTGCCAAGGCGAACTTTCAGACTGCTATGTAAAGTCGGCAGAGCTCTCAGGCAAAGTAAACCTCCTTGAAGATGCCCGGCTTTCTCTGCAGGCAAATGTTAATTCCTGTGAAACGCAAAAAAATGCCCTTGGGCAGGAGCTTACTGTCTGCCAACAGCAAAGGGCTTCTCAAGGGATGGAAATAATCGACCTTAAAGATAATGTTTCCCAGCTTTTTACAAACCTTAATTTCTGCAATAAGGACCTTGGCGAAGCCCAAACCGAGCTTGCGGTATTGAAAGGGACTGAAGAGCGGCTTCAAAAAGCCCTTGAAAAGGCTGAATCAAATCTGGCAAATTACCGATGCTGTGATTTCTATGATGAAGGCTACAGATATTATATCATGGAGGATGATAGGGTAAGGTGCTGTTACAAATCAGGAAGCTTATACACATGCGGATTTGGGCCCAGCGCTGAAGAATATGACGAGGACGATATAAAGAAGCTCAGTTGCTAAATTGCAGAACCCATTCCAATCTCTTAAGGATTATTTGCTCTTAATTTATGAAAAATAATCTGTTGGGCTTTGTTCTGCTTTTCACCCTATTTATCCCACCCTGCTTTTCTGAAGTTATCCATGAAATAAGCCTTAACGGGGCAATTTATATAAATTCAACAATGGTTTTGAGTTCAGAAAAGCCCCTTGATTATTGGGAGCTTTCAGTAAGCCTGCCAAAGGAAGCAAATGTAGTTGGGGTATATGATGAGAAAGGCGATATTACTTACAACTATGACAAAAATAGCGGAAGCCTCACCCTAAAAACAAATAACCTCAAGGCAAGAATAAGGGTTGTCGAGATATATTTCAGCATAGGCGAGTGGAAAGAAATTGGGGGGCTTGATTTTGCAGAATTGGGCCTTTTTGGGTTTGAAAACAAATCAACCTACATTAGGACTAAAGAAAATTTCCCTTATTTTTTCGTCCCGAATGCCTTGGTGGAATACGGTGAAGATGAGATAAGGGCCAAAAAGGAAGGCCCTGCCAGTGTGAGGCTGGTTTTTGGAGGGAAGACAACAAGCGAAAACTTTTTCACAAATGCGGACATAGACCTTGATGAGGCGGAAAAATATTTTTCTATAATTGAAGGGGTTACCGGCATAAAGACTCCGGTAAAATTCGGAATAGCGCTTCTGCCTGAGCAGGAATACAGCAAGGAATATATGGACTGGAGCGCCGGGACATTCAACGGGATGATTCTCGTAAAAGAAACCAAAAACCCAAATGACATTATTGCAACTATAATCCACGAGGCAACCCACGGGGTAAATTCTTTTGCCTTAAGCTGGGATAAGACGGAAATAAGCTGGTTTGATGAAGGGGTTGCGTGCTATGTAACTTCCGCTGTTTACCGCCTGATGGGCGAGCAAAAGCCTGAGCTTTTCGGGGAGGAAAAGCAATGGCGCGAAAAAAACACAATATATACCCTAAGCCCAATGAAGGGGCCAAAAGACCTTCTTGACTATTACATTTCGGGCGATGGCTATATGTATCTTTGGAGCCCGCAAAGCGAATATGACCGGGACTTCGGTTATGCCTTTTCCGAGCTTTTTATAAGGGAATATTTAAAAGACGACGGGGCGAGGCTTCACAAAGCTTACAGGAAGTTTCTTGAGATTGAAGGGCCCGTCTCAGACCCATTTGAGAGAAACAGCCTCGTTGAGGAGATACTTGGCTCCAGGTTTGAGCCGTGCCTCTCAAAAAGCCTCCCTGAAATAAAAGCCTGCTCAAAAAGCCTAAATGAAATGAGCTTTCTTATACCTAAAGTTGAAGGGGCGGAATTCCGCTATTATGTCCCAACACCCGTCCTTCCGGAAAGGTCTGCCTTAGAGCAGGATATTTACGGGCAGATTAGAGGCCTTCTGGATTATATCTTGGATCTTTTTAGGGGGTTTTGGATGTCACTCAATCTGTAGCCCTTCGGTCCATTTAAGTATATTGCTTCATGGATTTGCCGCAAACCCCAAAATCCTACTTAAGATTCAAAGACCTGTCTTAATATCCCTGAATACTGCTTCAATTCCAAATTTTTTACCCACAAGAGAACTAAGGGCTTTTACCCCAAAGGTTTCTGTTGCATGGTGCCCCGCAAAAATAACATTCAGCCCCGCATCTTTTGCCGCGTGGTAGATATCCGAAGCCTCTCCTGTTATATACAAATCAACCCCCTTTGACAAAGCACTATAAAATTCCTGATGGCCTGCGCCACCGCTGCATACCGCAAGCGACTTTATCTCCTTTTTCCCAAAAGGCAGAATTAGGAATTTATCGCCAATCTCTTGCTCAAGCTTAAGCTGTATATTTTCAAGCTTTTTGGGCCCCGTAAATTCCCCTATCCAACCAATATTTTTTCCCTCGCGAAAAACAAACCCTTCCCTAATCTCCGCGCCCAATAAATTTATAATGCGGGCATTGTTCCCGTATTTATGATGGCGGTCCAAAGGCAGGTGAGATGCGTAAAGAGATATTTGGCTTTTATAAAGAATGTCCAGCCGCCTTTTCATTACCCCCGTAACCGAAGGATTTGCCTCCCTCCAGAAAATCCCGTGGTGAACAATTAAGATATCCGCATTCTCGCGAGCCGCCGCCTCAAAAACCTCAATTCCGGAATCAACCGCAAACATCGCTTTTTTTATTTCAGGCCTTCCCTCAAACTGCAGCCCGTTAAAAGAAGAATCGGAAATTCCGAAATTGTCAAGCTCTCTATCCAAAAAATCAACAAGCTCAGCTAAAATAACCATAAGTAAATGAGGTTTATAAATAACAAGGGTTTATTAATTCTTCCCTATTGGGCTTCTAAGGGATATACTGCCTGTCCGGCTACCTGAGAAAAATTCCCAAAAACCTACCCTATCAAAAAACCCAGCTCAACTTCAAACCCTAAAACCGGAGCCTCAAGCCCGAAATTCTGTATAACTTCGGGATGGATTTCCCCGACAATCCCGCGCTCAACGCCATCAACAATCGCCTTTGCGCACCTTCCCAAAATAAATCGAGGGTCATCCGCCCGTTCAAGAGAAAGATTAAAGCCAAGGTTTGCTATAAGGGCCTCAAGAATCGAGGAGATTTCCTCATAATTCACAGCAGAGTTTGAAATAATCGCAGAAACGCTAAATTTCTCACACCCGGCTCCATCCGCAACCCTGCCCGCTTCAAACACCCTTTGGGGAAATTCATTGTGCCTGTTTTTTGACAGAAAATCCATCAGGCAAGGCAAAAGGCTCCTCCTTACAGCAGTGTAATTTTTGTTCATAGGATTGGTTATCCGACAAAGACTTCCTTCAAGGCGCATTTTTGCATTCTCAGTTTCCTCATTTGTGAGCGCAAAAGATATTGCCTGCTGAAAGCCGCACCCCACCATTATGTCTTCAACAACACCCATAAGCCGCTCACTTCTGCTCTCACCCCCTTGGGTTGCAATATTCGGCTTTTGGGAAGTGAGGTTATTGTATCCGTAAGAAATCAAAATGTCCTCTATAATATCCCTTGATCCAAAAACATCTTTTCGGTGGGCCGGGTAGCGCGCAATAATTGTATCTCCATTTGCCTCAGCCCTTGCCCCCGAACGTGAAAGAAGCCCGATAATAGTTTTGGCGTCGAGCTCAAGCCCGCAAATTTCACTGCACTCAGAAAGGCTTGCTTGCGCCACGACCTCGCTTAAGTCAGGCGACATCCGCTCCCCCTCAAAGTCTTTTATTTTCACCCGATAAACCTTCCCTCCTCTTTCCTGAAAGTTCATTGCAAGAACAAGAAGGGTCAGGTCAACAAGCTTTTTGTCTGTGCCCGTAACATCTATAAACACATCTTTCACATTTTCATCAATTCTCCCCAAAGTATTGGAATTTATAATCGGCGGCATGGAGATTACCTGATTTTTGCTGTCGACAAGAATAGGTATGCCCTTTTTTACAAGGCCCTTATATTCTATTCCTTTTTCGTGCTTATCGAGAATTTCTTTTGGGGACATAAGCTCTGTATGTCCCAGAGGTGGAAATTTAAGGTCATTTGTGGCCAATTTGTAGGAAATATCCGGGCAAATCTGCCCAAAGTCTGAAATCCCAATCGCAACTTTCTCGCGGTTTCTCCCAATCTGGGCATGAAGCCTCTCCTGCAACCCCATCAGGTCCTTAATCATACCATCACTAAAAGAGATTCCCTTAACAAAACAGCAGGAAATATATGGCCTAATATCCTTAAGCTCGGGCTCCGCAAAAACAACAACCTTAGAATCCTCAGCTTCAAAAAAATCAGGATTTCCCAAATGGTGCTTTATCTCCCTGGCCATCCCTTCAACGCTCCACAAATCAGGCCGGTTTGTATCCTTGATATCAACCTTTATATTGTCCCCATCAGCTTCATCAAGCTCGCCTTTTGCAAACATAAGGGCAGACTCAAGCTCTTCCTCACTGAAATTTTTGCCTATAAGGCTCTCAAGGTCCCCCTTCGACACATCAATTTTTGGCATAATAATAGTTCTCCCTCAGCCATTTAAGGTTTGCTGAATAAAGCTCCCTAATGTCGCTTATCCCTAAGTTAAACATCGCAAGGCGGTCAATCCCAACCCCCCACGCAATAATAGGCTCTTCTATCCCAAAAGGGCGGGTTACCTCCTTTCTAAATATTCCCGCCCCTCCAAGCTCAACCCATCCGAGGTCAGGGTGCTTTGCGGAAATCTGGACAGAAGGCTCAGTAAACGGATAATAGTCCGGATAGAATTTCACTTCCTGCGCGCCTGCAATATCCTGAGCAAATGACTTCAAAAGCCCCAAAAGGTGGCGAAAATTCATCGACTTGTCGCAGACAATTCCTTCAAGCTGGAAAAATTCCAAAAGGTGGGTGGCATCAACCACATCAGGGCGAAATACTTTTGCAAGGCTGAAATATTTTCCGGGAATATCCAGATTAAGCAGTTGCATGGCCGAAAGAGCGGTTCCCTGAGACATAAGGACGCACTTATTCGCCCGCTCAAGGCTCCACTTGTAGTTCCAGGATGCCTCATGCTCATCCCCGACTTTCTTTGCAAGATTTTTGTCGATTGGGGGCAGGGCGGCATCAACCATAAAAATGTCATGTATTTCCCTTGCCGAATGGGTTTGCGGCATAAACAAGGCATCGCAATTCCAGAAATCAGGGACAATAAAGCGAGGCTCCATTTCCTTAAACCCCATTAAAACCAGCTTTTCTTTGAGCTGCCTCAAAAAATTCCGATAAGGGTGCCTTTTTCCGGGGTAGAACTTTTTGCCGGTAAACTGCGCATCATAAGGCCGAAAAGTAACCTCCCTCCAAACCCCGCTTTTTATGAGGTTAGGGGTAAGGCTCAAGACCTCTTTTCCTTTAAGACTTTCAAGCTCATCTGAAATCCCGCTTTCCTTTCTTACAAGGCTGCGCTTAAGAAGGATATCTAAATCATCCTCCGAAGCCTCATCAGGGCAGCCTAAAGCCGCCTCCAGGCCGCTTTTGTTTTCGGTTATGGCGGCTTTTCCTTCCTCGCTAAGCTTAATAATCCCGGACTCAATCCTTATCCAGTTATTCTTTTTCGCCCATTGCAAAGCAATATTAAATCCCTCCATATCCTTCGCCTTTTCAAATGAAATCTCCCCTTTAGAGATTTCCTCTATAAGCCTCATTTCAGGAAACCCCTCCTTGAGATATTTTTTTCCTTCCTCTGTCAATATATAGCCCATAATTATGCAGAAATTACTAAACCTTAAAAATAGCCGGGTAAGAGCAGAAATTTAGGGTAAAACACCTTAATTTATTTTGCTAAGCTTTATCACTTCATCTTTTAGGGCAGAAAGCTCCTTGCTCAGGTCAGTAATTACCTCATCAAGGCGGCCAAGCTCAACTTCTGTTTCGCGCCGCCCCTCCAGATGCAGGCCCCTTGGCTTAATAAGCCCTGCAGAAAGCCGAGAGCCGGTCTCAAGGGCCTTTCCGTGAAGCTTGTTTAATGCGGAAATATTCATAACCCTTATTTTTTCCAAATCCTCCACTATCTGAAACAGCCTTGACATAGCCTTAAGGTAGTTTTGGAGGTCATGTAGGGTTTCCAGGGTTTCCCTGTATTTTCCAACCCGGACAAACAAAGGGGCAAATTCATTGTCGACAGACTCTGTATAGCTTTCAAGCCGGGGCTTTTTTGAAGATGGCCCCTCCTGCGCGAAAGACTGCTGAGGCGGACATTCCTTAAGTTGGTCTGTTGGAAGCTCCTCGTACTCGGCATATCCCCCCGAAGGAAGTTCTTGCATAGCTTTGGGTTGATTCGCGGGCAGGCCCTGAATATTTTGCGGCTGGACTGGATGCTCGGCTTTTGGAAGTGTTGTGCTTTGGGGGATTGTGATGGTGGGATTTGGAAGCGCTGTAATTTGGGGAATTGGTTTTTGCAGTTTTGGCAAATTTTCAGGCGGCGATGTTTCTTTTTTTTCGGGTTTTTCCCCATGCCCAAAAAAGTGGAAATGCCCTTGCTTTGGAATATTGGGCTCAGGAGGATTCTCCTTTTTGGTGTCCTTTAATTTAACCATAGCTTTTGGCTTATTATTATGCGCCATACCCCCATACTCATTCTTTTGCCCTGAGATTTGTTCAGAAGACGGCTTGGATTTCTCGCCGCTCAGAAATTCTACAAGAAGCGGCTCGATAAACCGATATTCATAGCCTTTCCTTTCCAGAGCTGAATATATTTCATCAATACTTTTTCCCGAATCGTGGAGCATCTTTATCTCCCTCAATATTTCCGACCTTAGGGTTTCATCTCTTGAACCCGAATCAAATTTTATATCTCCTTTTTGTGAGAGGTGCTTTGAAGTCGGAACTTCAACCCTGCCTAAATTATCCAAAACACTGTCGGGGTTGAGGTCAATAAGCGTCGGGAGCTTAGTGCCTATCGCCCCTTCCTTGAGTTCTCGGATATATCCCTCTTCCCCCATAATCAGGTTTGATTTTTAGTATATATTACGAAGTGAATTGCAGTCGGCTTTGCCCTATCGCTATATAATCAGCTACACAAACTGCGCCCTTTTTGATAGCAGGCGGGCTACCGGAAGCGGCCTAAAAGGCATTCCTTCAGTTTCTTTTTTCACCAAAGCCGCCAATTGGTCAAAGCTGTATTTTTCAGTTTTTCCGGTCCGCCTGAACCGCACCATTAATTCACCACCCTCTTTTTCCTTCTCGCCAAGAACAATAATCATGGGAACCCAGTCAACTTCGGCATTTCGCACTTTTTTTGAAATAGACTCATCGCGGTCATCAATATCCGCCCTTATGTTTTTTTCCTCAAGCCTTTTTGCAAACTCATCTGCAAAACTAACATATTGCTCGGAAACAGGGCAAAACCTGATTTGTGTCGGGGAAAGCCACATCGGAAGAATAGGGTTTTTTCCTTCGGCTGACTCCCTTGCGGCCCTCTCCAAAAGCGCATACATTACCCGCTCTATTGCTCCGCTTGGGGAGAGATGCAGAATAACCGGCTGTTTATTTTTTCCGTCGCTGTCAATATAATCTATCCCATAAGTCGCGGAATTTTCAACATCAAACTGGTCTGTTGTGAGGGTTGCCGCCTTGTCAAGGGCGTCCACAAAATTCCATTCATGCTTTAGGACAAAGTAGAAAAACTGCTCGTCCCAAATTTCCACAAGCGCGGGCTTTCCCATCTTATCCACCAGCTTATGGACAAAATCCCTGTTCTCTTCATAAAAATTCCTTACAAGGCGAATCGCAAACTCAAAATCATTTTCAATTGTAAAGCCTATTCCCTCCTGAATCTCCTTTGAAAGCTCAAAGCGCTTCATCATCTCTTCTTTTGACTGCTCCATATCGGCGCAAAGTGCGTGGCAGTCGGGCATTGTAAATGACCTAAGCCTCCTAAGCCCGGCAAGCTCGCCCCTCTGCTCAACCCTAAAGCTGTATCTCGTCATCTCAAAAAGCCTTAATGGCAGATTCTTGTAGGATATATTTGCGTCATGGGACATCAAAAACTGCCCAAAGCACGCGGCAAACCTCAAGAAAACCTTCTTGTTGGGGGTTTCAATCTGGTATTGCCTTGCAGGAAATCGGTTGAGGTATTTTTTAAGAGTAGGGTGGTTCATATCATACATTATTGGAGTCTCAACTTCCATAGCCCCGTATTCAAGGGTCTTTTTTGTTACCCACTCCTCAAGAAGGGCTTTTATCATTCTGCCCTTAGGATAATACCTGAAGTTTCCGGGGTCAGACGCAGGCTCGTAATTTGCAATCTCAAGGCGCTTCATAAGCTTAATATGCGGAGGCTCCCGGTCAACCTTTCGGTTTTTCATAAGCTCATACTTCACAAGCTTTTCGAACTTCGGGAAATTGGAAAAATCAAATCCGGAAATTTTTCCGCTTTCTGCTTTTATTTCGGTTTCTTTGCCGCCGGGCTCAAAAATATAGAAAGTTGATTTAAGGGTGTCCTCTTTTTTGAGGGCTTCCGAGATTTCCTCTTTTTTTTCGCCTCCGATTACTCGGCTAAGCTCAGATAGTGGATGACCCTTGCATTCAATCCCAAAGCTCTTGTAGTATCCAAACGGCGCCTTGTGGACCTCAAACCCTTTGCCGGAAAGAATTTCAGCCATACTCTTTTCAATCTCCAACGCGGTATCCTTATTTGAAGGTTTTGCGCCAAACAACAGGTGGACGTAGGGGTAAAGAATAATCCTCTTTTCGCCGATTTGTCCGGCTACCCCCTCTATTTCCTTTGCAGAGTTTTTTGCAACTTGCTCTGCATCTGTGTCGGTTTCTTCAGCAGTCCAGAAAGCGACAAGGCACTCCCCAAAGGAGCCCTCCGGCTCTATCGGCGCCTCAGCGTCTTTTAGGGCCTTTTTTGTGGCTTTATAGTCAAGCTTATTTGAGTGGATTAACAGGAGTCTCATAAATTAAGCTAAAGGCAATTTATTAGGATATTTTCATTATTTATAAATCAAGCCATATTATGGAAAAGAGCCTCAAAGTTACGGAATACAAGACAAGGGGTTATGAGGAACTAATGGAGGTGCTTAAAGGATCCGAAACCGACCCCCATAATTATATTTGGGCTGTCTATGAAGCTTCAAGAAGATTTCCTGAAAATTCAGAGGAAATTACCAAAAATATAGCCTATCATAACGACCCGACAATATTTTTCAAAGACCTGTTTGGTCCGGAGATCATATATACACTTAGGTCAACTGCGGATGTAGATAAGTTTATGGAAAGACAATTGGGGCGGAAGCTAAAGGTGGTATCTTCAGGCACAAACCTTATCCGTAAACCCGTCCTAAGGATAAAACCTTACAACATAGATAGGGAATTTATTAGGGCGCTCGAAGGTAAAGGCAATACAGGCCTGGTGGATGCACTGGACCTTTTTTTAGATGATTTGTGGTATGGGGCAAAAGACTACTGGAATCAAGCCAAAGAAAATATCTATAGAAAGGCAAAATAGCTTATTTTATGAATTGAATTTAAATTATGGACTTGAAGCGCGAATGCCCCGAAATCAACTTAAACCCAATCCAGAGGGGCGGAATTTTGACTCCAGAGGCCAGAGAGGCACTGGTAGAATGGGCGGACGGATATTCTGTGTGCGACTTCTGCGGCGGGCGGCTTGACAAGGTGCAAAAGCCGAATATACAGGAGTTTATATACAAAGACCTGCCGGAGTTTCTCGGCTGCGACATCGCCCGAACCACAAACGGGGCAAGAGAGGCTATTTTCGCGGTTATGCACTCCCTTCGAAAAAGGGGAAAATACATCCTTGCGGACGGGAACGTCCACTATACAACCAAAATCGCAAGCGAGCTTTGCGAGCTTGAGCTTAGGATGATTGAGTCTTCAGGCAATCCCGAATACAAAATCAATGTTGAGGATTTTCGAACAGAGATTGAAACCGAAAAGCCGGCTTTGGCTGTTTTAACCTACCCTGACGGAAACTATGGGAATATTCCTGATGCAAAGCGGCTTAGTGAAATCTGCCGAAATCTTGAAGTCCCCCTTCTGATAAACGGGGCATATTCTGTCGGCAGGATGCCTGTTAAATTAACTGAAATCGGGGCGGACTTTATTGTCGGTTCAGGCCACAAGTCAATGGCCGCAAGCGGGCCAATCGGGGTTTTGGGGATGCAAAAAGAGTACGAAAGTGAAGTGCTCAGAATCAGCCGGCTTGCTAAAGGCAAAGAGATTGAATTATTGGGGTGCGCTTCAAGAGGGGCGACCCTTATGACTTTGATTGCCTCTTTTCCCGCAGTCAAAGAAAGGGTTATACATTGGGAAGAGGAAGTCCAAAAAGCCCGAAGATTCTCGCAAGAGATGGAAAAACTGGGAATAGTCCAGCTTGGAGAAAAGCCCCACAACCACGATTTGATGTTTTTTGAAGCCCCTATACTCTACGAGATTTCCGAAAAGCACAAGAAAAAGGGCTTTTTCCTCTACCAAGGGCTAAAAGAGAGGGGAATTGGAGGCATAAAGGCAGGAAGGACAAGAGTATTCAAAATATCAACCTATCGGCTGACTGAAAAGGAAATAGATAAGGTAATTTCAGCATTTTCCGAGATTATTGAGGAAAATCGCGGGCTTTTATGATCCGGCCATTAATAAATTAAAAAAAGGTAGACCAAAATTAAGCTCAGTAATATCCTTCCCCCGTTAAGAAGAGCGCTGTGCTCTTCCTTTGCATTTAGAATTTGGGCAAAAAACGGAGTCCATATAAAACCAATAATAAAGAAAAAAGGCGCCAATTCATTCCACATCAATAAAAGCCAGATGCCTGCTATGAAAAATAGGGATACAAATATAGAGCGAAAAATCGCCTTCCTGCCGACAGGCTCATCTTTGTAAAAAAACAGTCCTGTCAAAACTTTAAGATTTTGGGGCAAAGATTTTTTTTCCATATCCGCATTTTTGGAGCGCTGATGTTCGGGATAGTCTTCCTCACCCCCAGAATCGGGCTCTTCTTCCTTAGCCTCACTTTCAGCATATTTTGACCCTTCCTTTTTTACTGGCCCGGATAATTCATCGCCGGAATCTTCCCAAGCTCCGCCTTTTTTCGAATCAATGAAGCCGGACTCATTGTCTTTATTCCGGGGGCTCTCTTCCTCATCCATTACCCCCTTATTTTCTTTCAGGTTTTCTCCTTCTGGCGCAGGCACAACCCTAATCTTTGGCTTTACCTCAAGTTCATCAGCAGAGGATTTTTTTGGTGAAGGCCTTATTTTTGCGTTGGTTGTTTGGGCTTCCTTTCCCGCTTTTTTTGAAGCAGGTTCCTTGCCCAAATTCTCGTTCTCTAAATTCTTCTCCTCCTCGCTGAGCCTGTCTTTGAGGCGGGTTATTTTAACCCGGTCCGCCTTGTCCCCACGAGAAAACCTCACATATCCCGCTCCCGGCTCAACAAGGTTCCTTATTTTCTTCTCGTCTATCCCAAGCTGCTTTCCGACAAATCTCGCATCTTTTTCAAGGGTGCACTGAAAGCTCAAAAGCACGCCGGCATTTGCAAGCACAGTTTCATTGAAGTCTGTAGGCCTTTGCGAGGCAAGAATTACCCCGACACCATATTTCCTTGATTCCCTCAAAAATCTGTCAAGCGGGGAGCCTTCATACATCAGCCGATGCGCCTCGTCAACAACGCAGTAAAGCTTCATCTTTTTGGAACGCTCAAGAGAATAAAAATAATATGAAAATTTGGCAAGGAAAAATTCCGCAATTGCGGACTTTATGGTTTCTGTCGGAAACTGCCTCAATTCCACCACCGTTGTCCCGCCCAAAAGCTCCGAAAAGCTGATTTCTGTCTGCCCGTGGAAAATGTCGAGCTCAAACAAAGGCTCTATACGGCTCATCAATGAATCGATGTTTCTCTTGTTGCTTGAAGTCTCAAGCCTATAAATATTGTCTTTTACATCCTGAAAAGTCGGGTATTTCTCGACGCTTCCGGGGTCCCTTAAGTCAATCCCGCTAAACAAATAGCTGTTTTTTATCGCCTGCCTTAATATAGACTCCTGAATTTCCCCAAGCCCAAAAATCTTTTTAATAATCCCCGAAACCTCATAAATTATATTCTCCGGCTTTTCGTTTTCGCTGAATTCCAAGGGGTTTATACCGGTTTCTCTCAGGTTTAGCACTGTTTTTCCGACACCCGAAAACTCATTATGAAAGTCGATAATAAGCGAAGGCACATTTGCCTGATTGAGGTCGTGTATTATCGCCTTAAGTGTCTCTGTCTTTCCTGATCCGGAAGTGCCAAGAACAAGAAGATGCGGGTTTTTTTCCTTTTCAACTTCCCAATAAACAGGCCTATCTATGACATTTTTTCCAAGGAGAACCTTGAGCATAATTGAAAGGATAAATCAATAAAATATACCCTTAAGCCAAGCTTATATTATTCAGGCTGTAATATATCCCATTAATCCCTAATGCCCTCTTCAGTCACCTTAAATATCGCTTCGCTGTCGGGAAGAGAAGGGGCGTCAATGAGCTTTGCAACCCTTTTTTGGTCCTTGCTTTTTCTCAGATACATCCGGTATGTTGCGGCGTGGCCCAAAATATGCCCCCCCGCAGGGGTTGTCGGGTCCCCAAAAAGCTGCCCCGGGTTTGCCATGACCTGGTTTGTAATATAAACCGCAATATTATTGACCTCGGATATTTTCTGAATATTATGCAGATATCTGTTCATCTTCTGCTGTCTTGGGGCAAGCTCCCCTCTTCCGCTGTAATCGCTCCTAAACAATGATGTGAGGGAATCCACAACCAAAAGCCTAATATTGTTCTCTTTTGCAATATCCTTCACTTTGTCCAAAAGAAGAATCTGGTGGTCAGAATTGTATGCCCTTGCAACAAATATATTCTTAAGAACTTCTTTCGGGTCAAGGCCCATCGCAATTGCCATCTGCTCCACTCTTTCAGGCCTAAAAGTATTTTCAGTATCTATAAATACCGCTCCGCCCGCAAGGCCGCCCTCCTCTTCGGGAAGCTGGACATTTACGGACAATTGAAAAGCAAGCTGGGTTTTTGAAGAGCCAAATGCCCCGTGAGCCTCGGTTATTGAAGCGGTCTCCACCCCTCCCCCCAGGAGGTCATCAAGGGCTTTTGAGCCGGTAGTAATCCTCCTCACAAGCTTTCTTTTCTCATAAACCGCCTCGGCAGTCTCAAAATCCATATTTACCGCCTGCCTTGCCCCCTCAATCACTTTCTCGGCGGTTCCCTCGCCGCATTCAATAGCATCACAAATTTCGCCGATTGACGCCGCGGCAATCGCCATTAAATCATCATATCCGGCCTCTATCAGCTTTTCGGAGGTTTTTTCGCCTACTCCGGGCAGGTCTTTCAAAGGATTTTTAGCCATAATTAAACAATCTTTAATTTAAATCCAAGCTGACGCGCAAAGTAGTGGGTCTAATTGGCAGGAAAACTCAAATATCGGGATATACATAAATAATAGAATAACGAAAATAATAAAATAACGAGGCCATATTAGGCAATCCTTAGCTAGCCTTTAATTCAGATTAGGCCCGACCCTTACCATATACATCCTCCATAACCGCCTCAATTGAATCAGGATTCGGGCTTGCGGCGCCATCTTTACCTAAGGCCGAATTATTCTCAAATAAGCCTGAACTTAACCTAAAGCACAAAACAGAAAACAATCCTGCAAAGGGAGATAAGACAAACATCCTCAAAAATTCAAGCCCCGCCCAAACAGTAATTGCCATCAAAATAGGAAATATTGAGATTAGCGCATTAAAAATAGGGGACGATTCCAAAAGTGAGCTGATAAAATCATCTGAAAGGTATTGCTGTTTTGATTGAGCATCCTCAAACTGCTCATCCACCCTTTTTGCGACTTCATCCTCCATCTCGGCATATTGGCTTTCGCTAAGGCCCGGATATTCTTCCCTTATCTTTTGCATCGCGTCACTAACCATTTCCCCTTTGAGTTCTGCCATGCTTTCGCTTTCAGACATGCCCCCAATTTCGCCGGCTACAAAAAAAGCCATACTGTCGCGAAGCCCAACCTCAAAATCAGCTGAATATGCGCTGTCTGAAGCCATCGCTACATACACACCCACAAAAACAAGGGCAAATGCGACAAGCAGGGCCTTTGATGAGGCGCTGCTGCCCACCCTAAATTCCCTCCATTTTTTAATCTCTTCCCTGTATGCTTCGCCCAAGGCTATTGAATAGAGAGAGCCTAAAAATAAGCCGAGCCCGAAAAAAAGGTAGGGCTTGGAAAACCCGAACAAAAATCCGGAAATAATTATCGGAAAAATAAGCCCATATTTAAGCCTTCCGGGCGGCGACACCGACACTAAAGTAAGGGCAAAGGAGCAGATAATCAGGGCAAAAATTGCCGCAAAAACAGGCTCAAGAAATGGAATTATCTCAGATATTATATTTGCGCCGGGTTCTGCCAAAAAAACTGCCTTGGGCAATCCATATTGAATCTCAACCAAATACTGCAAAGATATTCCGCTCCAATAAAGCAAAAACAATCCTGCAAAAAAAAGAAATGATGCCGCCAAAAAAGACAGGGGCTCTTTTAGCTCGGGCTTAAGCTTATGGGGCATAAGCCTTCTTTTTTTTGGCGTTTTCGTAATACTGCCTCCACTCGCGAAGCTTTCTTTCCCTCTCAATCTCATGAGCGCTCTTGCCCGAAAGCTTGCGCTTCATTTTAGATAGCGCCCCGCCGCCACCTGCGGCATTTTTTGGCTGATATATTGTATAGCCTTTT
The DNA here is from genome assembly GCA_964547015.1 of uncultured archaeon. Classification (GTDB taxonomy): domain Archaea; phylum Aenigmatarchaeota; class Aenigmatarchaeia; order QMZS01; family QMZS01; genus JAFGCN01. The sequence goes on along the minus strand of CAZJKT010000007.1, from coordinate 13,678 downwards.
CCGGGCAAATACCCTTTTTTAGGCGTAAACGCAAAGTATCCTGCCGTAGCTAGCGCTAACACTATAAAAGCCAGCAATAAAAACATAAAAACTGACATCGGGCTGGATTTCTCCTTCATACCCGAAAGGCTTGAATCAAGAGAGTTGAGGGTGGATTCTACTTCCAAAATCAGGCTTTTTGCCTCGGCGAAGTTTCCTTCCTGAAGGCAGGAGTCTATTTTAGACAGGGCTTCAGCAGCCAAGTCAAGCTCGGATACTAGCCCGGATAAGTCGGATTTCTTCTCGTCAATTTTTAGCTTTTTTTCCAAAAGGGAGTCATACTGCGAACTTAGCAAATGATATTTGTCCTGAAGGCTTTTTCTTTCGTTTTCGGTCGGGAGGACTTTTAAGATAAACGGGTATGAAAAGCTTTTTTCATCTGAAACCGCCTCTAAGAAAAGCCCCATATCCCCATAAAACTCTGAGCCTTCAAGGGAAATGCTCAAGGTATAATTCTGCTCTCCTCCCTCCAGAAGAGATAATATCCTTTGCGGAGTAATATTATATTCCCCTTCCTCAAGCCCTAAAAGGGATAACTTAACATCATTTAGCCCGTGCTCCCCTGTGTTTTTTAAGGTAAATTGAATATCTGCATTTCCCCCCTGAATTAAAGAATGGTCCTCAAGGTCGTCATAGCTAATCTCTATTGGCCTTACTACAAGGCTTATGGAGCGGGTCCAGGTTTTCTCATCTGAAACAATTCTTAGGGTAAGAGGATAAGTCCGGGCCTCAAAATTTGAGGGTATCCGGAGATGCGCCCCAAAGTTCCTAGATGAGCCTGAGCCAAGCTCCAGCTTACTGTTTGAGTCAATTTCATAATATTCGGATTCTATACCCGCTATTTCAAGATACAGGTTCTTAAGGTTTGTATTGCCGGTGTTTTTTACGCTTACCTCAAGCGCGTAAGCGCCCCCCTGAAATACGCTTATTGAGGAGGCGGTCGGCCTTATAAATGATAGAGTAATCTGGCTGGCAGCGGTTTGCGATTCGGATTCTGCCCCTGAGTCCGATGAAGCCTCCTGAGCTGGTGTCGGGTCAATTATTGTTATAGAGCGTGAAATGCTGTTGCTTGTAGAATTATGGCTTGATATTACAGAAACCGAGACTGCCCTATTTGTTGCTGTTGCCTTTGGCTTAAGCCTCCATTCGCAGTAGCTGCTTGCCCCGGCAGAAAGGCTGCTGATTGAGCAGGTGTCTGAAGTTGAGCTGGAATAAAATTCAAAATAGGCGCTGCTAAATGAAATCTTAAGCTGGACATTTGTGAGATTGAGGTTTCCGCTGTTGGTCACATCCGCCCGGGCATAAAAACTCACCCCATTATCAACGGTTGATGGCGGCTTTGAAGAGGAATACCACTCAAGCTCAAGCGCCCCATAACGGACAACCGCCGACTTCTGCTCTGTTGCATTAAACCGGCCGTCCTCAGAATAGGCTGAAATATTAATTGTATATACACCTTTTGTGTCCCCGTAAATCTGCCATTCAGCAGTTTCCGAAGAATTTCCTTCAAAATTCTCAATAAGCTTGCAAAGGCCCGACGAAGTGTTATGAAGTTGGGAAGGCAGTTCAATGCAGGCAGTAATATTTCCCCCCTCCGCCCCTGCGGACTTGCTTATCTCAGCCGACAAGGTAAAATTATATCCTTTAATAATATTGCCTTCATTTGCTATTGATGCTTCAATCTCAATATTCCTTATAATCTCAAATGTGAGATTTACTAAAGCCTGATTTCCTGACAGGCTCAAAAGTTCACCATATAAAGTATAATTTCCCTCATCCAGCTCTGAAGCATTTATAGCCCCTGAAAAGAGTCCGCCTTCAGAATTAAAGACAAATTCAGGCTCCTGCAAAGTATTGGAGTGGTTTGCATATTCTACAACACTCAGATTATATTCGCTTGCCCAATCAAGGCTTAGTGTGGCATTGTCATAGTAATAAACATCAAACCCGACCTCGGCTTCATCATAAGAGTTAATATAATATCTTCCGTCCGGGCTGTCGAGTTTAGGAAGAGTTTGGTTTGTTGCGGTAATGTTAAGGCTAAGGTTGGCATATCCGTAGGGGGCCCCATTTGAGGAATTTATAAAGAGGCTACCCAAATAATCCCCGACCGCATCAGGCGAATAGATGGTGAGGTTTAGGATTTTTGATTCTCCGTTTAGAATAGACCGCCCCTCAGATATATTTGAGCCGTCCGCCCATTCAAGCGAGATGTTAAGCCCAATAAATCCGTAATCTTCTGCAGTAAGGTTTTCAAGCTCATCGGCCCCCAAATTAATCACATAAAAAAGCAGGCTTTTTGTCTGGTTTAGATTAGTATACAGGCTTCGAGTAAGGGATTCTGATTCAGCCTCGCCTGAGCTAAAGCTTGCGTTTCCAATACTGGAATTTTCTGACCATTCAGGGCGAACTTCAAGCCCCGCCGCAACATAAACTTCAACATTCAGGGCTCGGGAAATATTAGAGTTTCCCGCTAAATCGTACGCCGTTGCCGTAATATTATAAAGCCCGTCGTCAGGAACAGAAAGGAATAATGTATAATTTCCGATTGAGCTGTTTTGGGTTGTATTTACAGCCGAGCCTGTGGAATTAATGATTGAAATAATTGTTGTGTTAAGGTTTGTGTCATTGACGCTAAGGCTTATTTCAATCTCAAGGGAATACAGTGTTGCTCCCGGAAGAGGGGAATTTATTGAAACTTGCGGCGGGGTTGAATCAATAGATATTATGTTTTGAATGCTTGTGTTTGATGAATCGGTGGATGTGCAGTTTATATGCCACACATAAATGCCGTCATCTAAAGGGGATTCCGGCGCTATTGAAGTTATAGTGGCATTTGAAACCGAGGAGTTCTGCCCCCTCTGAGTCCCATTTACGGTTAGTGAACAGGAATATTCCGATTGGCTGCCTGAAACATTAAAAGAAAAATCCTGAAAGGTGTTATTTGTGAGAGTTCCATTTTCCGGAGATATTATCTCAATTTGCAATTGGCCTTCTTCAATTGAGACCATGCCCGAAATATTTTGGCGCATAGCATAAGCATCTATTGCGGAATGGTTCTGGGAAGGAGTTACATTCCACCCTGTCCCTATCGCAATATCTTCAAGTTCCTGAGGGGATACTTCTTCTTCCAAAAGTGAAATATACTGCCCCATTATCGCAAAAATTCCGGAAACATGGGCCGCTGAAGCGGATGTGCCTGTCGAAGATACATATCCCCCTGACCTTGAAGTGGTGGTTATACTGACTCCGGGCGCAAACAATATCGGCAGCTGCCAGTAGTTATTTGAGGCATATATCCCCCCTGAATTATAAATATTCCCTACCGGAGTAACATTCTGGATGCAGGCCGGAGAGGATATATTTTGCGTGGAAGCATTATTTCCGGCCGCCGCAACCACAGAAACATTATATAGGGTTGCATTGTTTATGGCATCCACCAGACCGGAATAGCTATCTCTGTCGCAATAATCCGAGTATTTCTCGCCTGTGCCAAAGCTCATAGAAATTGCCGAAATATTGTATTCCTCCCTTAAGGATAAACAGTAATTTATTCCTGAAACAATATCGCTTTCATATCCGTCCGCAGAGCCCCCGGCAGTGCCATTAAGGGCCTTTATGACCACAAGCTTTGCCCCGGGAGCCATACCCCGGTAAGTCCCATTTATTGAGGCAATTATCCCCGAAACCAAAGTCCCGTGGCCATTATAATCCAAGCATGGCTCCGGGCTGGTTGAGTTGCATTCTACGGTTGTGTTTCCGCTATCCAAAAATACATGCCCGGCAACAATAACTTCCCCCCAGGCGCCACCAAAAGCCTCGTGGGAATAATTAATTCCCGAGTCTATGACGCATATAGCCCGCCCTGTGCCGTTAAGGTACTGCCCGCCTTCCTGAATTGCCCATAGTAGGGTTGCATTCACAACATCAGCGGACTCATCAATGAAAGAATGGACTTTTCGGTTTGGCCTGAGGGTATATCCTTTACCTATTAGCGCATTTGCCTCAAAAGAAGAAAGTTCTGCGGCATAATCGCCGGTACCAAAGATGGGCCTTAGAGCAGGTCCCGGCTCGGAGGTGGGGGTATTTTGCAAAAATGATGCTAACTGAGCCAAACTCCCACTTTTAGGAAAGGATATTATATAATTTTCATATTTCTGAGGATTTTCGGCAAAGCAGGGGCTAAAAAACATTATGATAAACACAGCAATTAGAATGCCTGATCTGCCCATTATATTAATTCGGCTCTTACATATATAAGTCGCATAGACAGCCTAAAATGCCCCAAAATGAGGGGATTATCAGAAAAATGCGCGAAGCTGATTTCGGAAAAAACCTCCAATACCTTCAATAAATGCAAAAAACCAAAAATCCTAAAATAAAACTCAAAAGTCCGAGATGCAAAGAGTTCTTATGCCGGTCTTAAAGCGTTCCTTGTCAAAGCAGGCTACTGTGCTTATGCCCTTTTTCTCAAATTGCTCTGCAAGGCTTTTCGTCAGCTTTCCGTCCATCAAAATGACCGAAACATTGTCGAAGTCAACGATTTTTAGGAGCTCTGAAAGTTCGCCATAGGTTGCCCTGTGGACCTCATTTAGCTCACTGTCCAAAAAACGCACCTCTTTTGTGCCAAGCATATCCTTGAGAACCGGGCCCAGCTTTTCAATATTGCTTTCTGAAAGCGCCTTTTTCTCGGGAGCCGGCTTTTCGCTATACCGCCCGCCTGAGCCGTTACTTTGGGTGTTTGGGCGCTCTTTTCTTCGGGCCTTAATAGCCTGGCGAATCTCTTTTCCGGTAAGCTCTTCAACCTCTTTTCCGTCAGGGGCTTTTGCGATAAAGTCCACTTTTATCAGCTGGTTTAGCCGCTTTAGGATCATTTCACCGCCCCGGTCGCCGTCAAGGAAAACCGTAACGGTTTTGCCCCTTACAGCATCAACTATGTTTTCAGAAACTCTGCTTCCGTCAACAGAGATAGCATTTTTTATGCCATATTTGAGCAGGTTTATCACATCAGCCCGGCCTTCAACCACAATAACCTCTTTTGCACGAGGAACATCGGGTCCGGAGCACAGCCCTTTATAGTCTATTGCTTCCGCAATATTCACCTCCTGCGAGAGCTTATCTAAAGCCTCCTTAGGGTCAGTAAACTTGCCGTACATTCCGCTCAAAAGCTCTTTGCTTCGGGATTCAATATAGTTTCTCTTGCTTCCCCTGATATCCTCAATATTTTTGAGGTGCACTCTTGCGGTTGTAAAGCCAATCTTATCCACAGTCTCAATTGAGGCCGCCAAAAGAACGGTCTCTTTTATGCTGAGGTTTGATGGAACGACAATTTCCGCCCTTGTCTTTCCGTCGCCTTTTCCTTCTCTGCTCTCAAAGTTTATCTCTATTCGTCCGATTCTGCCGCTTTCCTGAAGCTCCTTTAGGTCCATGCCGTGCCCTAGTAAGCCTTCTGTCTGACCAAAAATTGCGCCAATGACATCAGGCCTTTCAACAAGGCTGTCCGCTTCAAGAGAAAACTTCATCAGGTATTTGGCATTTTCTGTTATTTTTCCCATATATTTAGTGTCGTAAAAATGATAAATTGGCATTTGTCGGTGATTAGTGGATGATTTTGGCAGTCAAGAACCCTCTCTATAAAAAACCGCAAATTAGACTACTAAAGAGTCATTTGTCATCATTTGCAAGCATTTATATTTATTTGAAATATATTATGGCACAAAAGAATGTCACTTTAAGCTTAGACGAAGCCATATATTCTGAATACAAAGAATACTGCAAACGGAACGCCATCGCCTTATCCAAAAGCATAGAACTTTTCATGGAAAAAAAACTCAAAGAAGATGAGTGAAGAAATCGTGTCAATAGGGCGGGCCTCAGAATGGGCTACAGAATACCTAGGAAGGCCAGTAACCATCTCAAATATAAGCTATCTTGTACAATACGCGAAGGTAAAAAAATACAACCTTGAAAACAGAAAAGTGGCTGTAAATCTAGCCGAACTAAAACATTATTATGACGAAGCCGTCATCAAAAAACAAGAATCCTGGAAAAAAAGATTGGGTTCAGATCTCAACTGGGCGCTTTCTTTTGATCAATTAAGGGAAGTTGATACTACAAAACATGTCCACCGCTTGCATCCTTACAAAGGCAAATTTATTCCTCAACTCGTAGAATATTTCTTAGATACCCACGTCAATACATTCAAGAAGGAAATATTTTTCAATCAAGGAGATATTGTTCTGGATCCCTTCATGGGCAGTGGAACAACACTTATTCAGGCATCCGAATTGGGATTACATTCTATAGGAATAGATGTATCCAATTTTAACTGCCTAATCTCCAAAGTCAAGACTAATGATTATGACTTAAAACAAATAGAAACCATACTCCTTAATGCGCTCCATAACACCCTGAACTTCAGTAATAATGTGTTCGATAGCGAATTCGATATGGAACTAAAGAAAAGGTTAGAAACATTTAACAAACTCAATTTCCCAAATCCAGAATTCAAAAAAAAGGTAATTGAAGGTAAGATCAATGAAAATGAGTATGGTCAAGAGAAGCTAAGAATATTTCTCACTGAGAATTCAGACTTCCTATCGAAAAATGGCGTTAGGGACAAAAAAAATCTCACTAATGAGACCCAACTTGAGAGTTTCCTCTTGAAATGGTATACAAAACGAATTAGGTATGAATTGCATGATTACATTAGGCGAATCAACGTTGTTGAAGATGAAAAGACAAAAAGTCTTATGCGAATTATTGTTAGCAGGACTGCCCGATCCTGTAGAGCAACGACCCACTCAGATCTTGCGACTCTACGCGAACCACAATTTGGCCCTTACTACTGCAAAAAACATCGAAAATTATGCACCCCGGTAAATAGCATCTCTCGCCATCTCAAGAAGAACACACTGGACACACTCAAAAGACTCAAAGAATACTCTTTATTGAAGAAGATGGTATTTACCCAAGTCATTCATGGAGATTCCAGAAGTATAGACATATTCAGGGAGGTTAGAAGGGAGAACCCTCAGTTCTACAGACTACTAGCCAACGAAAAAATATCCGGCATCTTCACATCACCTCCATATGTTGGGCAGATAGATTATCATGAACAACACGCGTACGCCTACGAATTGTTTAATATTCAACGCGAAGACGAAAAAGAGATAGGGCCCTTATATAAAGGTCAGGGAGAAGTAGCCAGAAAAGAATATGTAGAAGGGGTAAGCAAGGTGTTGTCAAATATGAGTAGATTTATAAAAGAAGATGGAAATTATTTCATCGTCGCAAACGACAAGTTTAATCTATATCCGCAGATCGCAAAGAAAAGTGGTTTGGTAATTGTAAACCAATTTAAAAGGCCAGTTCTGAATCGAACTGAGCGGGATAGACAACCCTATTCAGAAATAATATTCCATATGAAGAAAGATATCTAGAATAAGCTTACATTCATTCTTTAGCAATTTTTGAGATTTTTTCTCTTAGTTCTTCTCCAACTTCCCTAAAAATTTCAATGAAATCTGAATAAATAACCTCTCCAGCCACAAAATTCCAAAAATCCTCACCCACCATCAATTGACTTTTATCATACATATTACCTTTTGTCCAACGATCATAGGGTTTAGGATGATAAGGATTATAGGGCAAACCTAGTGCAACAATTAGTTTAGCATTTTTATCAATACTCATCCTTAAGCCCATCCATCTCAAAAGTTTCTTTTTTAGCGCAACAAACTCCTTGATATTTGGTTTAGGAGAGGTTATATCAAAATAGGCTTCCGTTCCGTCAGGTTTCTCTATAAAAACATCCACTCTCTTATCGGGATCTGCAATAGGTTTACCTTTTCTAATGGAATTTCGTATTTCTTCTAGCTCAGCTTTCATATCAGGCACTCTTTTTCCAGATCTTAATTCTAAATCCATTCTCGCTATGAGAGCCTCAGTAGTCTCGTCTATATCTCCCAAAAGATCATATTGAATTTGTGCCTTATAACCCGCACCTTCCGCAAGAATTTTAACCAATTGTTCATATATGGACATACCAAAACTCGTGTAAAAGGAATGCACAATAGTGTGGGTCAATATTTGCTCCTTGGTAAATATGGCTTGAAAAAATGGCCTATATTGGGTTTCGGCAGAATAGTTATCCATCTTAGACAATATAACGCCTTTTATTAACTGTTTTACTTTGTGCCTAGTTTCAGTTTTCATAGTCGTATAATAATCTTAGTACTAAATCGTATATATTTGATAAATACTTCAAGCCATCCTAAGACTAACATCAGCCCTCAGTGTGTCCTTATAGCCAACCTCATATTCCCTCTGGAGGTAGTTATCGATTATCTTAACCCCATTTTTGTAGTTTGCGTCCCACCTGTCCTGCACCATTTGAATATACTTATCGGTGTCCACAACTATCCTCCCTTCTATAACCTCCAAGAGTTCCGGACCAATTATGCCCAGACGAGTATATTTTGGCAAGTTCTCACTCATTTTCCGGGCATGGTAGGCGAGCCTTTGCCTTGTAGGCCCATAAACCTTTAGAGGTCCAATATGCACCCTCAACGAAAAATTCTCTATTTCTTCATCCATCCTCCTCAGATAATCCTCTAACGTCAGAGGATTAGGATTATACATCTGAGGATATACGTCAAAACCAGCATCTATCAATTTTTTCAAAGAATAAAGCTGGTCGTTCATCGTGGTTTTTGACTGCACGTTTTCCTGCATATTTCGGTCATCGGTTCCTTTGATTGCAGCCTTTATTTTCAAAGGCTGCACTCTTGCAAGTTCTTCCAAAAGTCCTTCCTCAAAAACACCCTCTCTTTCAAAATGGTCGACAACCCGACCTGTGGATAAGTTACAGTCCATTTCTCCGACAAAATCCAGATTTTGGCGCTTAATCTCCTTCCAGAAGTCTGTAATCCAGTCTAAAGCTATTGTAGGCTCGCCACCCGACATCCTTATCGCTTTAGGAACAATATCATAGCCCCTCTCTTCATAAATCCCGCCAATTCTTTCCTGGGCTTCCTTCATTGCGCTGACAGTATCCTGAATATCGATATAGATTTTTCCCGGAGAAAAGCAGCCATCATTGCTCGCATCATCTACAAAGCAATACAAGCAACCCCCTGTTTCACTTCCATCGTGAAAATTGCATCCCGCAACCTGTAAAACTAAGGGCGAATTGTAATCGCAAACCCTCCTTGGAGAAAATCCCTCCTCATGCTTAAACCAGGTTGGAAAATCGAATTCCTGTCTCTTGATAAAATCATAAATTTCCTTTTCACTCTTCGACCCAACATCAAAAAACTCACGGTCATATTGTCCATACGCCAGAGGGTCGATTGACTTAACGAAATATTTCGACCGGATAATATAATTTCCTTGAGGGTTTGGCATTAAATCCACAACTTTTGAAGTGTCCTTACCCTGAAGAGTATCTGTAAAATCGACAACGAGCAATTCTTTTCCCTGTTCCGTCTTTCTAACCAGAGTTTTTCTCAAATCCAAAGCTCTCTTTATCGGGTCGGTCTTCATAACTTGAATACAAATACATATTGGTTTGTGTTTAGCATTACAGAAGCCTTACAAATCAGAAGTAGCGACCTCAATTTTTGAAAATTTAGCGGGGGGTGGACTTACCTGGCCAAATCAGTAGGCACTATCCCAAAAGTTTCTTCATCTCAAAAACAAATTCGCTCGCCCGCTTCAGGGAGGTCTTTGCCTTATTCTCCTTGGTCTGCTCAAGCATATTATACTGAAATTTCGAGCGTTTTGCCCTTTCCAAAGAGAAATTTTCCACCAATTCGTCAGCCCTCACCGAAGCGATCTCAAGCGCGTCTTCCTGAAGAGATTCATAATTTTCAATCATCTCTTTTTTCAGGCGGTCAACAACAAGGACTATCAGAGCGTCGCTGGTAACCTTGTGGACAATCTTTTCTCCCATCTTATATCCCATATGAAGCAAAACAGCATTAGCCATATAAAACATGGAATAGTAGGCGCAAACTATAACCCACATATACGGCTTAAGGGAACTTTCGCTCAGTTCCTGCGCAACTTGCAGGGAAAGCTCGGCATTTCTCAGATACATCTTTTCAGCAATCTCGTTTTTCTCTCTTCGTACCATCCCTTCCCTGAGATAGCCGGCAAAGTTTTCCTGAGCCGCCTTCCTTCTCTTCTCGTCAATCATCCTATAAGCCCATAATACGATTCGATTCCATGAAGGATCATATTATTCATTATCGCTTCGCTGCCGACGGTGGGCTCTTTTGATTTGCCCATCGCCCGAAAATCCTTCTCCGAAAACACATTGACGTGAATATCAAAAGGGATTGTCGCGGAGATATTCTGTATTTTCCGCTCAAACTCCTCCTCCCGGCCATCGGGCACTACAAAAAGCAGGTCTATATCAGAATTCTTTTTTTGCGTGCCTTTCGCAAACGAGCCAAACAAAAGCAGCACATAGAACCTGGTGCCAAGCCCTTTTTCGTAATAATCCAAAATAAGCCTCAAATTTTTGTTTTTGAGCAATTCTTCCCTTCTTTGGGTTTCCGCTTCAAAGATGAGGGGGCTTACCTTATCCGAAAGTCGAACTGTGGCAGAATTTCCGAATTTCTCAAGAATAACCACCTTTTCCTTTTCAAGGCGCTTTATGATTCCATAAGCCACTTTATAGTCCATTTTAAGCCCAAGCGAAATTGAGCGCATATTCAGGGTTTGCCCTTTGCGCTCAAGGAGATATTTCACCACACCCGCATCTTTTCTCTCCATGTTAATAACACCATAATATTATGTTATTATTGACATATATATTGTTTTAGATGACTGATTTCTGCTGATTAAGATGAAAAATTTAGCGGGGGGTGGATTTCCCGACTCCAATCAGATGATATGTCGCGAAGCGACGAATCTCCCTTTCTTGGAGGTTTCGGCCCTTCTTTCGGGAAAGAAGGACTGAATTTGAACCACCGACCTTCGGGTAACCCCTTTGCGCAGGCAAAGTTGTGACCTTCTGCAGCGCGGATTATGGGCCTTTCGCACATAAAGTTCGACGAGCACTCCTAGCTGCTCCACCCCGCTATAATATACTAAGATACATAAACTTAAAGGTGTTATTTGGCGCGTGCAGGGGACTAAATAACTAGCCCTCTAAAAAGGATCTTGACTTTTCTAAATGAATAGGGTTTCTAAAACCTATAATATCCTGCCACTTTTGGAGCCACCTTCTACCACTCAAGCGAATCCTAGTCCCGCCCCCACTTATATGCTGAACCTTGTATGCAAAACCCAGCTCCTCAAAAATTCTCTCAAATTGAGTCTGCATTTGAGAGGGGCAGAGTTTGAGTTCCAATCGAGGATACGGGGAGCCATTATTCATATATATGGAAACGCAGCCGTCCGTATCAAATATACCTCTAAGGATATGTGGGTAATAATCAGGGTTCATAAATCGATCGGGAATTCTTGCACGGCCCCGCTTTGGAGAGATTGCCATCCTCACCTCTTTTGTCAAAAAGTCAAAAACCTCTTTTCGGAAAGTTCGCACATCAGCAACATTTTCTGTAGATTTGTAACAGGTCTTGGGTTTTATTGAAAACAATTTTTCAAACATCCTCTCAGTGTATGGAACATAGCCTCCATTCCTAGAATCCAGAGTAATTTTCACAACCCTTTGAATCTTGGTCCTATTTCCTGCCTTGCATTGATAAGAGCCAATACAGCCAGCACCCAAAAGCATGCCTATGAATTCAGCAAATAGCGGAGTTTCGAGATCCGAAAAACAAACCATAATAATATTACAGAACTCTTTTTCGGGGGTAAATTCTATTTGGAGCAAGCCTTCAAAAAACCATAAAACATAGGAGAAGGGCTCAGGAGGCTTGACTTAAATTCCGGATGGGCCTGCGTAGCAACAAAAAACCTGTGGTTGGGCAATTCGACAAACTCAACAAGCTTTTCATCAGGGGACATCCCGGAAAACACAAGCCCCTTTTCCTGCAAAATCTTGTGGAAATCGGGATTTACCTCATACCTGTGGCGGTGGCGCTCATAAGCAAGGTTTCCCTCAAGCCGCCCGGACTCCCTATACAGCCGCTCCGCTAAAGAGCCTTTTTTTAGGATTGCCTGACAGCTTCCAAGGCGCATTGTCGCCCCTTTTTCAGACACCTTTTTCTGTTCGGGCAAAATGTCAACCACCGGATATTTTGTATCCGGGCTGATTTCTGTCGAGTGGGCGCCGGAAAGCCCGCACACATTTCTTGCAAACTCAATAACCGCAATCTGCAACCCAAGGCAAAGCCCAAGGTAAGGCAGATTATTCTCCCTTGCAAACTTTGCGGCCTCAAGCTTCCCTTCAATCCCTGTCGAGCCAAAGCCGCCCGGAACAATAATCCCGGAAACATTCTCAAGGGCGGGCTTTTCTATTTTCTTTGAATTGAGCCAGACCAGTTCAGGGCGGATTCCAAGCTTTGCCCCTGCATGGCGAACCGCTTCCTCAACAGATATATAAGAATCCTTTAGGCTGAAGTTGCCGCTGTCAATATATTTACCTACAATGCCCACCTTTGTCCCTGTTTTTCCCTTTCTTATCACTTCAACAAGCCCTTCCCATTCTGACAAGTCGGGCTCCCTTTTATCAAAGCCAAGCTTATCCGCCAGCCTTTCGGAAAATCCCTGCGCCTCAAATTCGCTTGGGAGGGCGTAAACGGTGTCTAAATCGGGGCTTGAAATAATGTCATTTTTGCACACATCGCAAAAAAGCGCAATTTTCTCCTTTCTGACTTCATCCAAAGGAGCGCTTGAGCGGCAGATTATAAAATCCGCATTTATTCCAATTTCCCTTAACTGCTTTACGGATTGCTGAGTTAGTTTGGTTTTCGGCTCTCCAAGCTTTGAGGGTATCGGCACATAAGAAACATGGACAAACACAACCGCGTTTTTGGATTTTTTATCACAGGAACTATCCCGCCTCATCTGGCGCGCAGCCTCAAGGAAAAGAACATTTTCATAGTCGCCCACAGTGCCCCCAACCTCAACAATGCAGACATCAGAACCGGCGCCTTTTGCGCATTCCTCAATCCTTCGCTTAATTTCGTTCGTGACATGGGGGATCACCTGAACTGTCGCCCCCAGATAATCTCCCCTCCGCTCCCTTGAAATCACTTCCCTATATATTTGCCCTGTTGTTATATTGTGGATTTTTTTAAGGGGTTCTGAGAGAAACCGCTCATAGTGGCCGAAGTCCTGGTCAATTTCGCCGCCGTCATCAGTCACCCAAACCTCGCCGTGCTCAGTCGGCCGCATTGTCCCCGCATCAATATTTACATAAGGGTCAATTTTTACCGCAGTAACCTTTATCCCCCGCGACTTCAAAACCCTTCCTATTGAGGAGGCGACAATCCCCTTTCCAAGCCCAGACATCACGCCACCGGTGACAAAAATGTACTTTGTCATATTTGCATAAGGTTCTTAGAATAGATACTTAATAAATATACCTTTTTTGGCTTCTCGCTATATAATGCCGCCAATCATTAGAATTATAAATATTCCTGTTGTGTGGAGCGCATAAGCCATAAGTAAACCTCCCCCCAGCAAGCCGGGGGGCTTCAACTATCTTATAAATTCCTGC
>CAZJKT010000006.1:13766-43462 GCA_964547015.1 uncultured archaeon | reverse complement strand
CTTCTCATAAACAATCCTCTCCAATCCGTCATCCCCTCGCGCCAACCCAATCCTCTTATAACCCAATCCCAAATAAAACCTGTTCGCCGCCTCATTTTCAACCAGAGCCTTAAGCTCAAGCCTTTCTATTCCCGCCTTTCGGCAAGATTCAAAGTACTTCTCCATCAGCATCTTTCCAATGCCTATTTCCCGAAAGGCAGAATCAACAAGAATCTTGTTCACCCTCGAGGTTTTTTCATCAAACTTTGACCCTATAATATACCCGGCAATTTTCCCGTCAACCTCAGCGGCAAAACTTAGCTCCCACTTCAATTGAAGCTCCATTAAAAAACTTTCCTTTGTCCAGGCCCTCTCGCCTAAAGCTGTCCAGTTATGCTCCAGTTCAAAGAATTTGCCAAGGTTTTCAAGGATATAGCCGGAAGTTATTTTTACAAAATTTACCTTCTCTAAGTCATCCCTCCCCCTTCCAAAATCTTTCCCCGCCATAATTACCATTTATTTCCCCACCGTTTATCCCTGCCGGTTGCCGCATCAAAAACCATATTTGAAAATGCCAAAACCCATAGGGCTGAGGACATATACTTAAACGCAAGAATCTGGTGGTAATGCCTTATCGTGTGCAGAATTTCCCTTGGAATCCTATGAATTTCCCTTGAAAAAACAGCCCCCATTATCGGGGCAATAAACGAAAGAACAGTATCACCTATCAAAAAATATGCCGCATATACAGGAAAAAAATAAAGCGTGAGCGGAAAAAGCAGGACAGAAAGCGTATACATTGAAGTCTCAATCAGGCCGGGAAGGACACTTAGGTATGCCAGGGATTTTGCTTTTGACTTTCGCCCAAAAACATGCCTCCTTGTATAAATTACCTGCCAGGTCCCAAAATACCACCTATAGCTCTGCCTGAGCTGTTTTTTGAGTGTGGGGACATCCGGAGTTATGACGGCGGCATCAGCAGCAAAGCTTATTTTGTGGCCCTCCTCCTGAAGCTTCCATGTGTAGGCCGTGTCTTCAGTCTTTACATTTGTTGGTATGGATATCTCTTTTACAATATCCGACCTTACAAGAAAAGACGCCCCGCAGACAACAAACATCCCTCTCCGATAGCTTTGTGCATTTTTCCTGAACTTGCTGATGCGGTTAATCCACTCTTTACCGTAGTGGAAATATTTTGCAAAATAGTTTTTTGGGGTTGTTGTATATCCAAATGATGTGGCTGCAACCGCCCCCTCCAAAACAGCCCTTTCAACAAGCCGGATTATTGTTCCCTGCTTTATAACCAGCCCCGAATCTATGAAATAGACATACTCCCCAAGCTTAACTTTCGGGTCTGAGACAAGGCAATTAAGCTTTTCAGATTTGGCGGTCACTCCCTCCTTTGACCAGTAATATATCCTTGGAAACCTTTTTTGGAATTTGGCAATTCTTTTTTTCAGGCACTCCACCTCCCTTTTAGTATTATCAAGGTTTGAATCCGAAATATAAATATTTTTTATCGGGTAATCCTGCCTTAAGACGCTCCTTATTGAATTTTCCATCAGTTCCGCTTCCCTGTGCGCGGAAATCACAACAGTAACTGTTCTAAAGCCCTTGTTTCCAATCCTTTTTGAGGGCGCAAGCTCTCCGGGAAGGCTCTCCAAGCGCCCCCCTCTTTCTTTGCGGGTTTTTGATGCAAGAGACGCGCGTCGATATGCTAAAGTCAGCAGGTCAATAGTTAGAGTAAACGGGAGCAGTATAAAGGGGATAACAATTATCGCCAAAATAACTGAGGCTATGGACATTTTATGCCCTCTTTTGGTCCATCACCTTTTTTAATACCCTCTTTTTCTCTATCCTCTTTTTGTCCATCACCTTTTTTAATACCCTCTTTTTCTCTATCCTCTTTTAAAATTGATTCTCCTGAGCTCAAAAGCCGCCCGACATTAAAAAGAGCATCAATTGCCGACAGGTAAGGCTCAAAGCCAAAAAACCTTTGTGGATAAGCTGGATGCTTATAATTCTGAAACCTCACCTCAATCCCCTTAAATGCGTCCATATCCATATATTCTCTCCCGCCATCTCCCGACAGGTAAATATCAGCTCCAAGAGCTTTTGCAATATTTGCAAGGGTTTTTGAGGGATTGCCGGTTTCTGTATTTTCGGGAAGCTCAGAGAACATCACAAATTTGGCCTTTATCCCAAAGCATTTTGAGAGGTAAACTATAATCCTCATATTGAAGTCCAAAAGGCTGTCTCCGGGCTCATTGTAGATTTCGCTAAGCCCTGAAAAATGCTTTTCAAAAAAGGGGGCCTTTTTGTAATTTGCCTCAATGAGCCTGAGATGGTATTTGTTCCAGGGGGCATTTTTTATCCTCGCGTCTTTTTTTATCCTTATTTCGCTTATTGGAGCAGGCCTTTTTTCAACAGGAACATTAATCCAAACCCAACCCTCATTTATTCTGATTTTGTTTCTGCTGTGAAAATCGCTACCTACATATTGGCAGTCCTCCCTTACCACAAAAATTCCTCTTCCCTCCCCAATTTCGCAAACCGCCTTCATCTTGTCAAAAAAGCCAAGATAGGGCAGGAAATTCGGCTGGTGGGCAGACATTGCTTTTGCCATATTTTTCACCTAATCGAGATTCAATATAAAATGGTTAGCGCAAAAAGGCTCTGCAAAGAATTTTCCGTTAAGCCGCAGGCTTGCCGCGTAATAGCAGGCGTCAATCTTCACCCTTCTTAAGTCAAGCTTATTATACTTAGCAATTTGGGATTTGTAAGCCATAATAGCCGCTTCCTTTTTTTTGAAATCATCCTCCGAACCTATATGGAACAGATGAGGGTGGAATTCTGAATTAATGGTTGAGGGGGATTTGTAAGTGAGTATTACCGGCACTTTTCTGCAGGCAATGGATGAGGCCTGCGAGACTACCCGATGGTCCTGATGTGTGTCTTCGCTAAAATGCGTATATACAAAATTGGGCTTCTCCTTTTCAATTATTTTTTCCAAAAGGTCTTTTAGCGCAATAAGGTCTTGTATTTTTGTATCAGGCAGATGCAGAGTATAAATCTTATTTAGGCCAAGAATTTTTGCGGATGCTTCCGCTTCTTTAAGCCTTTCTTTCGGGTCGCCCCCTTTCTCGCCGTCAGAGCACAGTATGCCGACAACCCTGTCCTTTTTTGCAGTGTGGTGCATTATTCTCATTCCCGCGCCTATCTCAAAATCATCTGGATGCGCCCCAATTACAACCACCCGGGATTTTTTTCTGCTCATATATTTTATTACATATTAAAATATTAATTATTAGTGGTAACTATTAGTCTGTATATATTTTTCGTTCCACCCTAAGCCTCCCGGGGCAATCCCCTCAAGATAATTCTATTTAACAGATGCAATTATGGCATGCATTTGCGGCGGAAGGAAAATCTATTATACCCGGCCTTATGAGGGGCAGGAACTATGCAAAAAATGCTTTATTCAATCCGTTGAAAAAAAGGTCAAGCGGGGGGTAAGGCAAAACAAGCTTCTTTTGTCCGGAGATAAAATTGGGGTTGCCCTCTCGGGGGGCAAAGACAGCTCGGCCGCCCTCTACATTATGTCCCAAATAGCAAAAAAACGCCGGGATATGGAGATTTTCGCAATTTCCATAGACGAAGGGCTTGGAAAGTACAGAAATGACACTATTAAAAAAAGCGCGGAGCTGTGCAAGATGCTTGATGTCCCGCATTATATTTATTCGTTTAAAGTGGAGCTTGGCAAAAGCCTGCCTGAGATGATGAAAAAAGATCCCACCCTCAACGCCTGCACATTCTGCGGGGTTGCCCGAAGGGATTTGCTTAACCGAAAGGCCCGCGAGCTTGGCGCAACAAAGCTTGCTTTCGGATTCAACCTCAATGACGAGGCAGAGTCCGTCTTTATGAATTTTATTTTCGGAAATTTGGACAAATTCACCCGCCTTGGGCCTAAAGTTGAGAACAAAAATATCCCCCAATTCGTGCCCCGGCTCAAGCCCCTTCGCGAAATCCCTGAAAAAGAGCTTTTTGCCTACTGCGATGCGGCAGGCCTGCCTTACTTCAGCAAAAAAATATGCCCTTACGGAAAAGAATCGGTAAGAAAATCCATAAGGAAATGCCTCTATGAAATGGAGGAAAAATACCCCGGAACTCTCTTCCAGATTGTCAAGTTTGCCGACCTTATAATCCCGCCAATTAGAGATAGTTTCCGGAAAGAAGGCAAGCTCAAATTCTGCAAAATATGCGGAGAGCCTTCCTCAAAAGAGACCTGCAAGGCGTGCATACTTCTTGGCAGGCAAAAATAGGCTATACAAAGCCCGAAGGTATTTCAAGATAGGGGGATTATATCCGGAAATTATAACAAAGATGTGGGGCCTGCCGCATTTATTATCCCCAACAATCTGCCTTTAATCAAATTTCCATCAAAAATTATGGAATTATGATAGCAGACCTCAGTTCAATCGGGCTTCCAATAATGTATGCAATATCCTATTTCCTGCTTTTTAACGGGATATACCTGCTTTTTGTGAGGCTCGAAAACCAAAATAATATGGAAAGCCCAAAGCCTGACAAAAAATACAGCATCACAGTAATTGTGCCTATGTACAACGGGGCAAAGCATATAAAAGAATGCGTAGACTCCCTTCTTAATATGGATTACCCTAAGGAAAAGGTGGAAATTTTGGTAATTGACGACGGCTCAACCGACAATTCTTACGAGATTGCAAAAAAAATCAAGGGAATAAAGGCTTACAGAAAAAACCACGCCGGAAAATCCGCGGCAGTCAATTACGGCATAAAAAAAGCCAAAGGCGAGCTTATCGGAATACTTGATGTGGACTCGAGCGTAAGCCAAAACGCGCTCATAAAAATGGTCGGCTTTTTTAAGGACAAAAAAGTCGCGGCAGTCCACTCCGGGCTTAGGGCCAAGAACAACGACAGATTTATAGAAAAATTCCAGGAGCTTGAGTACATGTTCTCCCTATTCTTCAAAAAAATGTTCTCCATGATAGACGGGCTTTATGTTACTCCGGGGGTATTTTCTGTATTTCGGGCAAGCGTTTTTAGGGAGATTGGGGTTTTTGACACTTCAGAGATGTCTGAAGACCTTGAGATTGCATTTAGGATTATAAGCAAGAAATATGTCATAAAATGCGCAATAGACGCCAAGACCTACACTGTTGTGCCTGACAAGTTCAAAGACCTCACTCGCCAAAGGGTTCGATGGAATTGCGGGCTTGCCAGAAACTTAAGCCGATATCGGCACCTGCTTTCAACAAATTACGGGGAATTGGGCTATTTTGTCCTTCCTTTCACAATTATCGGCCACCTTACTATCATGGTATTTTTCTCCTATGTGCTGGCAAATTTTACGATAACCCTCATAAACAACCTGATTCTTATGTCCATAATAGGCGTTGAAACTTACCTTCGCGGCATGCTCACCTTTAATATGGCATGGGGATTTTTGCAGTCAAAAATATTCTTCTACACCCTCTTGACAACGGCTCTTGGAATAATATTTCTCTATTACTCAAAAAAATACACCGGCTCAAAAAAGAAATGGGGTATTCTTGCAATTCACTATACGCTCTATATTATGGTCGCCGGGTTTGTCTATTTTTATTTCTGGATTGCCACATTTTATCGGATTTTTCGAAAAGATGTGCGCTGGTAGGCTCCCGTTCAGGCTGTGGATTTTGGGTCAAGCCTCCCCTATATAGGATTTTTTGAAAAGATATTTAATGGTAAACTACAGGATGCTCACGGTATTTGCAATAACCACGCTGATATTTCTTATCGGCATATTTTTGGGCCAGGCAATAGCCCAGTATCACCTGTCTGACGCAAAAAAGTCCCAAAACAAGCTCATTGCTGACCTTGCCGGTTATGAGCTTGCCTGCGAAATCCTTTCAGAACAGGACCTCTGCTCAATAGATTTTACTCCAATCCAGAAAGACAGGTTTGAACTGGGCCAGAAAGTCTCAGCCCTTGAAGAAGAGTTCGGCAGGAATAATGCGCAGACCGCCTCCCTTTCCGAACTCTACCATACATACCAACTTAGAGAATACCTTCTTGTAAAGGAAGCAAAAAATGCCTGCTCGCAGGATACCCCCCTTATAATATTTTTTTACAGGCTTGACGACACAGACTCAATTGCCCAGGGAAGAATACTTGACAGGTTAAGCGAAAAATACAACCTTACTGCAATCTATGCGATAAATTCCTATGCTGACAATCCTGCAGTAAGGACTATTAAATCTGTTTACAATGTCCATACTGCCCCTGCGCTTGTAATCAATGAAGTAACCTACAACAAATATATGCGGCTTGAGGAAATAGAAGAGGTATTATATAAAAATATAAAAATCAGATAGCCGGCTTAGTATTCCACCCTAAGCCCGATATGCCAAGCGGTATAATAATATAGGGGGACTATGCGTCCCGGTTCAAATCCAAATTAAAATTAATATAAAGCCTTAAGGCAAGAATTAAAAAAAATTTTAAGAAACTGAAAGAAAAAAAAGAAAAAAGGCATCCTTACGGAAGCGCCACCCTAACCTTACTGCATTGCAGAAAGAGTAGGAGTAGTTGTGCCCGAGACTCTTACAGCAGTGCCGGTCAAGTCGTTATATGCGCTGAATTGCTGAAGTACGCTGCATGCTGCTCGGGTGTTTTCCGCATCCCAACCAGCTACTACAAGCGCTACCCTTCCGCCGTTAAACGCATCGTTTACGAGCTTGATCATTGCTGCGCCCTCAGGTACAGTTGAGTCAGCGCCGTATGAAGGATATGCAAGGCCCAATGCCTGCGCGGTTAGCCTGTTTACGGCAGGCCCGCCGACAAGAATAAGGTTCTTGCTCTGCTTCATGGCTTCTGTGACTTCTGTATCTATTCGGGCAATATTGTCTACAATCGGAACAGCTTTCTTAATGGTGCTTCCAGGGGTGGTTGTTGATGTTGAACCAGGGCCTTCCACAATGACAGTTGCCTTTACCTGTTCGCTTGGAACGGCAAATGCAAGCACATCACGGTCGCCGTTGCTCTTAGGGTTTCGGACTATGAACCCGTATTGGGTCCTGTAATCTTCTTCCACAGTTCCAATAGAATTTCCATCTATTGTAAGCTCAACGGCTTCGGCTTGTTTGCTCTCAGCGCCCAATATTCTTTGGGCGATGTCTACATCCCAGACGATATTCCCTTCAGTTCCTTCCGCAATGGTAAATGCCAATGCGGCAGGGTTGTCGGTATAGGTAACTGCCTTTTCGGTGTCTTGGTAGTAAACAGTGAGCTCACTGGTTACAGTACCTGTGTTGTTTGCGTTAGTACCTATGTTGAAAATCTGGATGTAGCCGTCAGAGTTCTCAAAGGCGCCTATAGTCTGGTTAACTGCATTTCTAAGGATATATACTGTGTCAGTCTCAGTCCATGCTGAATTTACCTTAACCCTAAATCCTGTGTTGGATTCGCTTGAGGTAAGGACAAATGCAGGCAATCTCTCATAAGAGGTTGTTTCATCCCCGTTTTCATCCTGATCAACGGTTACTGAAATCATGAACTTGCCTTCAATATCTGCGTAGCTGTCTGTGTTTAGCCTGTTGATGGAAACTTTGGCATAGTTGTTAGGCAATGTCAAATATTCGCCTACACCCTTGAGGTCATCTGTGTGGTCCAAAAGGTATTGGTTAAATAATGCGCCTATGTTCAATTTAGTTGTGTCTGCATTGTCAGCATCAATATACCATACCCAATTGGCGTCTCTCGCCCTATCAGGCTCGCCGAAAACTTCCATTGAATCTCCATTCTCAACAGTCTTTAGTATGTCAGAACCAACAGTCAAATCAACCTGCCTGCTGTTGACATCATCCGTGTAAAGGATTGAGTTAATGCTAACTGTCACAGGCCCAAAGTCGTATTCACTGGAGGTGGCTATAATTCGGGTTAAATCACCTACAGTAACAGATACGCTGTTTGAACCAATAGAGTTAATCTTAACTGTGGTCCCGTCAACGGTGACTGTGTCGCCCATTCCAAGAACGGCATCCTCTCCAAGCTTGAAGGTAATGCTGTCCTTTGTTCCGTTTGTTACATCGATTATCTCAAAATTCTTGTTTAAGAACTTGATTTCGAGTTTCTTGGAACTTGAATCGGCAACCGCAGTGTAGTCAAAGTTAGAGCCGCTAATCTCATAGGTGTACAGGAATTTATTTGTGCTCATATCTGTTACTGTACCTAAGAAGACGCCGCTACCCAACTCCGAGTCATCAACAGATGTCTTAAGGTCAAGCCCTTTAACCATCAAGTTTTCCTTAACGGTAACATCCTTGCTGTCCCACCTGACTTTTGTATCAATGAAGCCCGCAAGCTTGTTGGCCCTAAGTGTTGTTGCAGTAACTTCGCTCAGGGTAAGGTCAAGAGCAACATCTTTGCTCTCCCCGCCGGTTACGACGGTCCCGCCTGTGCCTATAGTCACATACTCTCCACTTTCAGCGCCAAGCCTTACAGCAACATTTATTGCGCCAACAACATCAGCAGGGTTTGCCGCTCCGCCAACAACCATAAGGAAATTTGTGTTTCCGTTATCGATGAAAGGCGCAGGATAATCCTCAAGGGCATAACTTGCCATTGCGACAGGCGCAAAAACGGTTGCTCCAAGCATAGCTGTTCCTAATACACTAGCTCCGATTGCTTTTATTTTTGCTTTCATATTTTTATTTTCTCTATCAAAATGAATCTCCCCGGCTTTTATCCCGGCTCCCGGATTCGGTGCGTCGCTTTTCATATAACTATATACGCATCTATAACTATATATAGCCTCAAAGAAACAGTTCCCGGTGAATATCCCTCCCAAATCTTATTAGTTTTTAGGTGTTTTAAATAAATATTATTGAATTTAATTGTTTATAAACTAAAAATATATAATATTAAACCTAAAGAAATTAAAATAAAAAATAAAACCGATTTTACCAAAACTACATCAAATTCACCTTCTTTTTTTTGGCAATATCCTTCTTTGGAAGCTCTACCTCAAGCAGGCCTTCAGAAAAGGTAGTCTTTGCCTTCCTGATATCAACCCTCTCCGGAAGAGGGATTGTCCTTTGTATTCTGTTTGAGCTTCGCTCGCGAAGGTAATAGTTCTCTTTAGCCACTGAGCGCTCTTCTTTTCTTGAAGCGGAAATGGTCAGGGTGTCTTCTGTAGCCTCTACGCTAATATCTTTTTTGTCAAAACCCGGAAGGTCTGCCCTGACAACAATATCTTTTTCGCGCTCAGCCAAGTCTACAGGCATTTCATTCAAAAATGTCCTGCCAAGCCCCCGCGCCCCCTTTAAAAAATCCCTTGAAAGCCCTATAAACAGGTCTTCAATTGGCTCAAGAGCCCGCCCTTCACCGGGAGATTTTCTTTTCTTTGCCATATTTATTTTTGGCAGGCTGAGTATTTAATCATTTTTATCCCTATTCTTTCATCAAGTCTGAAGCGCTTTTACGGTCTTTTGCCTTTTTCTGAGAATAGCCTCTGCACTCCTCCTCAAGGGACTTTCCGCCTTTTGCATCGCAAACCTTCTTTTCCCTCACCTTTACAAAAAGCGGAAACTGGCTGGCTTCCCCAACAAGGACAGCCTCTCCAACTTCAAGGGAAGTAATGGCATTAAGAAGCTCAGGCGTTAATCCTTCACTGCTCTCCCCAATGTGTTTCTTGTCGTAGGGATTTGTTATTCTCAGATACATGTGGGTGTTGCACTGGGAAAGCGCAGTGGTGGACAGGCGGACCGGGCGTTGGGATATAAGGCACACTATTGCATTGAACTTTCGCCCTTCCCTTGCAATCCTCTCAATCACAGGCTTTGAGAAATTTGTTTTTGAGCTTTTTTCGGGAGCAAAATTATGGGCCTCCTCTATAAAAGCTATAAAAGGGGGAACCGATGCTGAAATCCTCCTGTTAAAAAGCTCGCCCAAAAAATAAGCCGCAATCATCTGCATTTTTGTCCTGCTCATCAGGTCGGAAACATCAAAGACGGTAATTTTTCCGGGAGACACAGCCATAGCCACAGAGGGCTCGTCATAATACCCAAATATATTTTGCCGCTCAAGGGAATCTATGCTTGAGAGCAGAATGTCTTTTGTTGCCTGCTTTATTGAATCGTCGCCTATTACCGCTTGGGACAATTCCTTTAGGCTAAAAACATCCTCGCCCTTCTTTAGACCTTCAAAAGCCCTAATCAAGTCTCGTTTTTGTGGAAAGCTCAGATGAGGCAAAAAAACCTCAAGATAATGCGGTGAGAGGGTTGGCAGCCCTATCCTTATATCCTTGCCCCTTATTAAGCGCGATTTTGCAGAAAATTTTTCGTCATATGCAAATGCCGAATATTCCCCATGCGGGTCAAACACAATCAGCCCGACCCTGCCTTGCTCCTCGCTTCGCCCCAAAAGCTCTTCAACAAGGACTGCTGTGGCATAGCTTTTTCCGGCGCCCGACAATGCAAGCACGGCCAGATGCTTTTGGAAAAGGCGGTTAAGGTCAAGCTTTACCAAGACATCATGCCCGATAAGAGAACCAAGATGAAGACCCTCGTCCCGAAAACGGAATATCTTTTTGAGATTCTCTTCCTTTGCCGGCAACACATCTTTTCCGGGGGATGCGGGATAGTTAGCGCGGCGGGTCAGCTCACCGAGTATTCCCAGCGCCCTGACTTTGCACATAAGGTATTCCCATTTTTCGGTCGGGAAGTGCGAACTTATAGACACATCATAATTGGCAATAGTTTCGGGCTGCATAAAATAGCGGTTTGCAATTACAAGCTCCTCAATCCTTCCTATGAGAACCCCCTCTTTTGTCAATACTTCAACAAACCTGCCTTTTTTGACTTTGTCCTTTTCCTCCGCCACAAAATAAAACTCATTTGTATTCGGGGAATCTATTGTTGAAATAACCGTGCCAAGTCTTGTCTCCATAAATTACTGAACTAAAATAGGTTAAATCCCCCAACCAAAACAAACCGCAAAATCCTAAAAAAATATTGAAAAAAATTGCGTAGTGGATTTAGACAAAAGATACCGCATAAAAACTTTAGACAAAAGATACTGCATAAGCGGTTTAGATGAAAAAATACAAATCTCTCTGCAGGTGCAACTATTTATTTACAGGGTATTTAATTTGGGGCTTACGCTCCAAAATCTTTCATGAAAACAGTTATCATTGTCGGGGCGGGTCCGGCAGGGCTTTTTGCGGCAAATGAGCTTGCAGAAAAGCGCAAAGTTATAGTTATAGACAAGGGCAGGTCAGTTGGCAAAAGACTTTGCCCCCTAAGCTCGCTAAATGCCTGCAAGAAGTGCCAGCCATGCAATATTTTATGCGGTGTTGGCGGCTCGGGAACATTCTCTGACGGGCTTTTAAACCTCTGCCCGGATATTGTCGGCGGAGACCTGACAGAATTCACAGACAGGGATGACGCAAACAGGCTCGTAAATTTTGTGGATGAAACATTCCTAAAATATGGCGCCCCAAATAAGCTTCAGGACAATACTGACGAGCGGATAGAAGAGCTTAAGAGAAATTCCCGGTCCTATGGAGTAAGGTTTATAAACCTGAAGCAGAGGCATATCGGCTCGGACAATTCGCCCAAGGTTATAGGAAATTTTGAAAATGATTTGGTCAGGCGGGGCGTGGAATTCATGCTTGAAAAAGAGGTTTGCGACTTCATTGTTGAAGGCGGAATTTGCAAAGGTGTTGCCCTAAAAAGCGGGGAAAAATTAAATTCCGATGAGGCAATATTTTGCCCCGGAAGAAACGGCACAAACGGCATAAACGAGCTTATTGAAAAGCACAATATAGGCTTCAGATACGGCCCGATTGATGTAGGTGTGCGGGTTGAAATTCCCGCAATTGTTATGAAGCATGTGACCGACCTTAACCGGGATCCAAAGTTCCATATATTCACAAAAACCTATGACGACTTTGTAAGAACCTATTGCGTAAATGAAAGAGGGTTTGTGGTAAAAGAGAACCATGACGGGTTTGTCACAACAAACGGGCACTCGATGGTGGACACCAAATCCCGCAACACAAACTTTGCATTTCTTGTAAGGATACAATTGACCGAGCCTTTGGAGAACACAAGAAGGTATGGAAAATCAATCGCAAAGCTCGCAACAACAATAGGAGGAGGAAAGCCGATTGTGCAGAGGTTTGGCGACTTGAGGCGAGGGCATCGGACAACCGCCGAAAAGCTAAAAAGAAACCCTATGGAATATACGCTTAATGAAGCGACTCCGGGCGACATTTCAATGGCGTTGCCGCACAGGATTATTACCGACATTAAAGAAGGTTTGGAACAGCTCAATAAAATTATACCGGGTGTCGCCTCTGACTGCACTCTGCTTTATGCCCCCGAAATAAAATTCTACTCGCTTAGGTTTGATGTCGGTCCGGATATGCAGACCTCCTTAAAGGGGCTTTTTGCGGCAGGCGACGGATGCGGGCTTTCAAGAGATATTGTAAATGCCTCGGCAACAGGAATTTTGGCGGCAAGAGGTATCCTTCAAAACAATTAACCCCAATAACGCAACTCACAAGAGCATTAATGGGCATTATTTCGGGAATTGAATTAAGCGTCATTCTGACTGCTCTCCACAATGATTTATATACAAACCAAATATTGCCCAAGAAGTGTTTGAATCTGCGGCTTTTCCTTTTTGAAGTTAGGCTATTATGGATGAAAATGTTTATCGGCTCAATATCGGAGGTAAAAAAATAATTCTGGTAGGAACCGCCCATGTATCTTTAGAAAGCGTAAAAACCGTTGAAAAGATAATCGCCAAAGAAAAGCCCGATTCGGTGGGTGTGGAGCTGTGCGAAAAGAGGATGGACTCAATTCTTAATAAAAAAAAGTGGGACGACGCAAAGATAACGCAGGTTATAAAGGACGGACAAGCTCCCTTTTTTATCGCAAACCTTATGCTCTCAAGCTTCCAAAAAAGGATTGGAAATGACCTTAATATCGACCCCGGGGCAGAAATGATGGCCGCAATCAAGTCATCAAAAAAAGCCGGCTCGGAGATTATCCTTCTTGACCGGGATATCCAAATAACACTGAAGAGGGCATGGAAAAAAATGGGCTTTTTTGAAAAGTCCAAAATTCTTTTCAGCCTGTTTTTGGGGACGCTCTCTCAAGAAAAAATGGAAGAAGAGATGATAAACAGCCTCAAAAAAAAAGATGCCATAACCCAGATGATGGAAGAGTTGAGCCGTGAAGCTCCCCGTGCAAAAGAGGTCCTTATTGATGAAAGGGATGCTTATATCGCCGAAAAAATAAGGCGGGCGCCCGGAAAAAAAATAGTTGCGGTGGTTGGGGCGGGCCACTTGCCCGGAATTATGAAACTTCTCTACAAAAAGCCTAAATACCCGGCAAAGGATCTGGAAACACTGCCCAAAGGGTTTTCTTTTGGAAAAGCTTTCGGATACCTAGTGCCCCTGATATTTCTCAGCATAGTCCTATATGGTTTTTTGAGCCACGGCTCAATAGGGGCGGCATATGAAATGGCGCTTTACTGGTTTCTGATTAACGGAATTTTTTCGGCAGTCGGGGCAACTCTCGCATTAGCCCACCCGGTAACTATTGCCGCGGCTTTTTTTGCGGCGCCCTTCACATCCCTCAACCCTACAATAGGCGCAGGAATTGTAGCCGGGCTTGTTGAGGCAAAAATAAGGGAGCCGAGAGTAAAAGATTTTAAAAGCCTAAGCGAGATTGCAAGCGTAAAGGGATTTTACCAAAACAGGGTTTCAAGAATCCTTCTGGTTGCGGCTTTAGTCAACCTCGGAAGCGTAATCGGGACATTCATAGCGCTCCCATACTTAATCTCCCTAATTGGGTGAGCCTTTTTTTGGCGAGCCTTAAGAAATAGATTATTATTTGAGGGCATTAATTATGCCAGAATCCGAAAGAACTATATTGAGTCTGAATAAGATTGCCCGAAATCTCCCAAAAGAAAAGAGGGTGCTTTTTGAGAGGATTTATGAAGTTGAGGTTTCCAAAAGCAAAACTCTTGTTCCAAAAGAGATGAAAGCCTGGGTGAAGAGCAGATTTGGCTCAGTGAAAAATGCAGAAACCCAGACTATTGTCCACCTCAGAAACAGGCTTACCGGGGAAGGCTGCCTGTTCAATAGCCTGCGGGCATCTCGGCCTTTTGACACAACCTGCAAAACCCTTCCGGATATTGGAGGCAAAGAAAACTGCCTTTTTTGCGAGCCGGAAAAAAATACTCCCTCAGACCCCTTCGGCAGGATAAAGGGGAAATTTTGCCTGACTGCAGGCAATATCGCAAAGTATGACTATTTTCATTCTGTTCTTATATTCCAGGAGCATAACCCCTTAAGACTAAAGAAAGACTGGTTGGAGGATTACCTAAAAACTGCTGAAAGGTGGTTTGGCAACGCAGAGAAAAAAGACCCTAATGCAAAAAACAGGCTCCTTATGTGGAACTGCCTTTGGCGAAGCGGAGCTTCAATCCTTCACGGCCATATGCAGCTCACTGCCTCTAAAACCGAATATGGCCGTTTAAGGCATTTGAGAGAAATTTCTCAGAGCTACTCTGAAATATTCGGAAGCGATTATTTCTCCGATATATTGAGCATTCACAAATCCCTCGGGCTTGCAAAGAATTCAGGGAATATTTGGATAATTGCCTACCTTACTCCGGTAAAGGACAGTGAAATTTGGATAATGTCTCGCCGGAAAAATTTTTCGGAGATGTCCCCTGCGATTTTTAGGGTTTTGCA
This sequence comes from uncultured archaeon, assembly GCA_964547015.1. Lineage (GTDB taxonomy): Archaea > Aenigmatarchaeota > Aenigmatarchaeia > QMZS01 > QMZS01 > JAFGCN01. The sequence goes on along the minus strand of CAZJKT010000006.1, from coordinate 28,692 downwards.
AAAATACAAAAAAATCGGCGTGCAGACCTACAATCTGGTTATTTTCCAGATAAACGGGTGGTGGATTTGCCGGCTTTTGGACCGGGGCGACCTTAAAAACAAAAGCTCGGACATCGGGTCAATGGAGCTCTTTGCTGATTCGGTTATCGCAAGCGACCCTTTCAGGGTGATTGAAGAAATCTAAGTTTTAGGAAAAGTAGAAAAAATTTTCTTTTGAAATAAAGGATTCACTTGTTTATGAACGGCGCACCCTTTTGACGAAGCAAGATGCGTGTTTCTCTTTTAAAAAGAGAAAAGGATTTTGTGGGGCAAGCCTCCTCGAAAGCATCCACAGAGAAGGTAAGTCTTTTAGCCCTTCTCCGCTCAGTAATCCTGAATGCACAGCCGCGCCGGCTTACCCTTGCTTCCTTCCGAACCTGGGGGATTCACAGAGGCGACCATCAAACAGGGCCAAGCATCTCAGTCAGGCCAAAAGGCCCTCCCTGCAAAATGCGCCCTCAGAGGTTTTTTAGCTCCCGCATAATGGCGATTTCGGGTTACAAGCTACGCCAAGCAGCCCAGCCTAGCCCCACAATTATTTATTTCCAAGGTATTTTAGTAACCAGTTTTGACCTTATCGGAGCATATTGTTCACTTAAGTCCAAGGTCTTTAATTTAGAGACCAAATGCCTTCCTTTGTAATATCTGCTGATATTCCTCATCACCAATAATCTTCACAGAGCTATAATCATCCATAACTTTCTGTAGGAGAGAATATACTCCTTCTTCACGGATAGCTATTATTTCGCCGTCAGGCCAGGACCATTTTTTCCTTGGGTCATTACCAACCCAATACTGATAAGTGCAATGAGTAAGATCCCCTGTCCGGATGCATCCTCCAGCATTTGCTATATAAATGTCCGCTATTCTGGATTTTTTGCTCTCGTCACCATAAGGATGTAATTCCACCGAAACTTTTATCATAATACCACCATAATATAGTAATATTATTCATATATAAATAACTGACACTATATTGTTCACCCGCAAACAGAATAACCGCAATCCTTGCAATTCCGGCAGCCCTCTTCCCTCACCATTTCAGCCCCGCAGTTCGGGCAATCATTTTCAGAGCTTCTCCCTCCATTCTCATTAAGGCAAGAATTCTCTGTTAGTAATTTGCCTTCAACCGAATTTTCCCCTGCCTTTTTGCTGTTGTCATAAAAATTTAAGACCTGTTCGCTTCGGCTGTTATCCCTATATACGGTTATGCCTTTACATCCCAGCTTCCAAGCCCTAATATATATATCCTCAATCTCCTGTATTGTTGCGGAGTTCGGAAGATTGATTGTTTTGCTCACAGCAGAATCAATGTGCTTTTGCACGGCCGCCTGAATTCTTAAATGCCACTCAGGAGATACATCGTGGGCAGAAACAAATACTCTTCGAACCTCGGGGGGAATATCCTCAATATCCTGCACTGAGGCCTTGCCCGCAACTTTAGCCATAAGCTCTTTGCTGTAGAGCCCCTTCTTCCTCATAACCGCTTCAAACAAGGGGTTTGTCTCAACCAGATCCTCGCCTAATGTGCTGCCTACCTTTCTGAGGTAAGATATGGCAAATAACGGCTCTATTCCCGATGACGCGTCAGCTATTATCCCGGTGGTGCCTGTTGGCGCAATTGTTGTCACCGCCGCATTCCTCATATTAGGGTATTTCCCCTTCCAAACAGACCTCTCAAAATTCGGAAAGTTTCCCCTCTCCCGGCCAAGCTCAATAGACTTCTCTCTTGCCGTCTTTTGGATAAACCCTATCGCCTCGTCAGCAAATTTCTCGGCCTTTTCGCTGTTGTAGGGTATTCCTAAAAGAATAAGCGCATCTGAAAAGCCCATAACCCCCAACCCTATTTTTCGGTTATCCCTTGATGCTTTCTCTATCTGGGGGATGGGATAATCATTTGCGTCTATTACATTGTCCAAAAAATGGATTGAGTCCTCAATGGTTTTTTTGAGCTTTTTCCAATCCATCTCATATCCTGAATGAGTTTCCTTTATCATTCTCGCAAGATTTATTGCCCCAAGGTTGCATGATTCGTAAGGCAGAAGGGGCTGCTCTCCGCAATTATGGGCCACAATCCCATTGCATATCATTGAGTGGGTGATTGGCTCGGTAAGGTCATAAACCTGCTTTTTTCCCAAAGGCTCTATCTTTACAATTTTTTCCTCAAACCTCTCGGAATAGTATCTCCGGCCTTCCAAAGCGCCCATTTTATCTTTGCAGTTTGGGCCTAAAAAACCGGCCTGAGACAAAAACTTTGGTATATTCTCGCGGCTTATATTCAGCTCAAAACAGGTCCCGTCAAGAGCGTAATCCCTCTCCTCCCCCGAAACAGCCCGGTACTGAAATCCCCTCCTCGGACCTCTGCTCCGGTTGTATATTTTTGACTTTACGCCTAAATTTAACAGCAGTAGCTGGACTCCTTTTAGCAGTTTCTCCGACTTTGAGGTAAGCCTTATATAATAACTCTGTTTTGTCTCCTGCGCCCCTATTGTTCCGTCTGCTGAAAACAGGCCCTGCAAAAACCCAATAACCGCTTCTTTTGGCGCCCCAAAAATCGCCTCAGGAACTTCTTTATCTCCTGCCTTTGCGCTCTTCACCCCAAGGGAACTAAAAAAGCGGACAAATTCTTTTGAGTGATATGATAGGTGGCAGACTCCGTTTTCCCTCCAAATCTCTTTGATCTCGCGCCCATACCATCTGTTAAGCGCCGGCTTTAGGCAGGAAAGCGCAATGGAGTCCTGCTTAGAAAAGGTGAAGCCTACCCTACAATTTTTATCCCCTTCCCTGAGCCATCCGTCGCCAACAAGCCACCCAAGCGCCTGCCCAAGCTCAAGGCTCCAATATTCAGGCAGGTTTAGCCGGCGCTTATCCCTGCTTTTCCCAAACACCTCAAGGGCTTTTTGGGGCAGGCGATAATCATCACTAAACTTCCCTTCGCCGCTTTGTATAAGGGCTGTGCAGCCCAATGAATCCTTAAGCTCAACCCAGCCCTCCGAAGTGAGAATCTTGTGGTCAGGTGTTGCCTCAAGCTCATAACCTGATTCTGTCTCAAGACGATAAACCTCCTTAATCCCTGTAGAAAAAGATCTTGAAATATTATTCATAAAAACCCCTTTTTCGCCCGCCTGCATTAAAAGGCTCGCCCCGCCCCCGCAGGAAATATTTATGGGCGCGCGGGCATCAGCCGCAATTGCAAGCCCTCCCTTTGAATACTCTCCTGCAAGCGCTTCCATCCTCATAAGGCCTTTAGAGGTTGATATAAGCATATCTCCTGTAACGCAAGGATTAGTCGCCTCTATTTCCCCAACCTCAGGTGTAGGATTTTTCCGGTTTATCTGGTCTAAAAATATAATCCCAGGGTCCCCATTTTTCCATGCAAATGTTGAGATAAGCGAAAATATTTTTCTTGCATTCAACTGTCCGACAACGCCCCCTGTTGCCGGGTTTTTTAGGATATAGCTGTCTCCCTTTTCAACGGCCTCCATGAACAGGTCAGTCACACCCGCAGAAAGGTTAAAGTTGGTCATCTCGGTATCCTTCTCCTTGCATGAGATAAAGTCAATTATATCCGGATGGTCTACCCGAAGCACACCCATATTTGCGCCCCTTCTTTTGCCGCCCTGCTTTATGACATCCGTTGCTGTGTTAAATACCCTCATAAATGAAAGCGGACCGGATGCAACGCCCCGGGTTGACCTTACAGGATAGCCTTTTGGCCTTAGCCTGCTAAATGAAAACCCTGTTCCGCCTCCGGCTTTCTGGACAATCGCCATATACTTTACAGCATCAAAAATTCCCTCTATTGTATCCTCCACAGGCAAAACAAAGCATGCAGAAAGCGCCAGTTTCTTTTCCGTGCCTGCATTGAAAAGCGTGGGGCTGTTTGGCATAAACTCTCGGCTCGCCATCATCCTAAAAAACTTTCTTGCCGTAGCCTTAACTTCCTCCTCGCCTGCCCCGTATTTGGCGTCAGGCTCGGCAATAGCCTTTGCAACCCTTGTGAAGAGCTGCTTTGGGGTTTCAACAACTTTCCCCTCCTCATCCCTCTGCAAATACCTTGCCTTGAGCACCTTAAATGAATTTACGGGGAGCTTTAAGTCATCACCCATATCGCTCATGAGAGACTTCATTTCGCGTATCTCCTTGTGTTTTTGGCGGTATAATATATAAGACTTGGCAACATCAGCAAAGTTATTTCGGATAAGCATCTGCTCAACAACATCCTGAACCTCCTCCACGCACATCACATGCCCGTTGTACCTTTTTTTAAGCTCAACAATCACTTCTTCGACAACCCGCTCAACCTTTTCGGGCTCATCCTTGCCTACTGAGAGAAATGCCTTGTTTATTGCGTTAAAAACCTTGTTTCTGTTAAATGGGACTATCCTGCCTGTCCGCTTTCTGACCCTTGCGAGATCCATGCATAATAATCCCTTGAATTAATTAAGTTGTTTTGAGAAAGGGAGAATATATTTCCTAAAAACTAAGGTGGTTGGTAGATGCTTAAACTCTAAATTTAGCTACTATACCTAAATTATCCTTTGCTGTTAGAGTGCGGGTTATGTTGGGTAAAGCCTGCAGAGGGGTGCTTTTGGGCTTTGAAGCGGTTTTTGCAGTAATCGGGCTTCTTGCAGTATCCTATCTTGTTCTTAGTAGAGGAAATTAATGGCCATAAGTTGATTCAATGTGCTCTTATAATATATAATTTAAAGAACAGATAAGTATTTATATAATAACTACTATTATAATTAGGTGATTAAATATGAATATCGTAGACAAAGGAAAAAAATACATACGGAGAGCAGGAGAGTCTTTAGATAACGGCATAATGTATGTCAGCGAAAAAACAGGTGTGAATCCATTTGCAGTCAAGGGTGTATTGCCAATACTTGCCATGGGAGCAATTGTGCCTATAGTGGGGTGGGATAGCTCAACAGAGAAATATTTCCAAACCGGAGAATATGTTGGTTTTCCTGATATTTGGGGTGGCCAGCAGGAAATTGACCATGCACGACACTATGGGTGTGAGTTGGTATATCATCTAACTCATCAGGGCAGGGGCGGCTATTTCCAGGAAATTTTTCAAGATTGGATTTCCCGCTTCTAAATAAATATTTTAACATTTTATTTTTCATTTAATTCAAGCTTACCTTAATTATGCTCTCGGCCAAAAAGAAAAAATTTGAAAAAGTTTTTGACCTGTTCACAATACCCCTTGAAAAGGCAGGCATTACTCCAAACCAGATTACCTTCCTGACCCCTGTATTTGCGCTTATCTTTATGGCCCTCCTTATAAAAAGCCTGTATGCTTTTGCCCTCACCGCTCTGATTTTTTCAGTATTTTTCGACGCCCTTGACGGTCACCTTGCAAGAAGGACAAAAAAGGCATCAAAATACGGGGCTTATCTGGACACCATCCTTGACCGGTATGTGGAGTTCATCATCTACTTTTCCTTTATCTTTATTCCACTCCCAAGAGTAATATTTTACCCTGAAGTATGGATTGCCCTTTGTATTTTCGGCTCGCTTATGACTACCTACTCAAAGGCCGCATATTCAGAAAAAACAGGGAAGTCCTTTTCCGGAGGGTTTCTTGAAAGGGCCGAGCGGATGATTATAATCATTTTTGGCGTCGCCCTTCTGCCAACCAATCCCGCCTTCCTTGCATATGCCCTTGTTGCTCTTGCCGCGCTTACAAACCTTTCCGCCCTTGATAGGGTTATTCGGGCCTTAAAATTATGTACCAAGAACTAATAAGGTTCTTTGGAAGAGCCGGGACCAGATTCTTTGGACGGTATCTGGTGTCGCTAAAAGAGCTTTTGGAAAAGTCAAACCTCCCCATACTTTACGAGATTTATATAGGGCAGTTATTTTTTTTCAGCTTTCTTTCAATGAATTTCTTTTTGGTCTATATACTGTATATTTTCCTTATATTCTGGGGCTTTGAGTTTGCAGTTGCCCTGACAGGCGCGTTTATAGTTTCGGTTGCGGTAACTTCCATCATCGCCACCGCGTTCTATCTATACCCTTTCTCTAAATATCAAAGTGAAAAAGAGGACCTTGAGAGAAATATGCCTCTTGGGCTTTCATACCTAAACATCATCTCCAAAAGCGGGGTGCCCTTGCAAAAGGCAATGTACTTTGTTTCATTAGAGAAACCTTTCGGAGAATTTTCAAAGGAATTTGAGCGCATACATAAGTATATGTCGGTTATGGGAAAGGACCTCACCGCCGCAATGAAGGAGACTTCCTCCAGAACGCCTTCAGACAGGTTCAAAAATTTCATTGACGGGCTGTCTGCCATAATGATTTCCGGGGGGGACACCCGAAGGTATCTTGAAGAGGAAACCCGAAAAGAGCTTGAAGATTACAGGGCTCGCGGCGCAAAATACACCTCAGCCATGTCTATGTTCGCGGATATATTTATCGTTGTTTTCCTTATCGCCCCGCTCTGCATCCTTATTGTGCTCTCGGTTTTCTCGATGGTTGAGCCCACTTTTCTTGGGGTTGATATAGCATTTATATCCAAAGCTATAATCTATATTATTATGCCCGCGCTTGGGCTTGCATACCTTGCAGTCTTGAGCGCGATAAAGGTTTAGCATGAACGAAGCCATCCTCGTTGTTTTTGCTTCCTTGTGCATCCTGTCTTTAGGCGTAATATACCGCCGCCACCTTATAAAAAAGGATATTGTTGACAATTTTCCCCGCTTCTTTCAGGAGTTGCATAACAACTGCGCGTCAGGCATGACGCTTGTCGCCGCAGTAAGGCAGTGCAAGAATGCAGATTACGGAAGGCTTACTCCCTTGATTAAAAACCTCTGCCTCCAGATAGAGTGGGGCGTTCCTTTTCCCGCGGCGCTCAGGAATTTTGGAAAGAAAATAGATGATGATTATATTACCGGCATTGTAAACCTTGTTGAGAAGGCCGCATCCTTCAGCCCGAATGTAGGGCAGAGCATGGACGAGATATACCGGCACATAGCTCTTACAAGGGCTCTTGAAAAGGAAAGGTCTGCGGCGCTCTTTCCCCAACTCATTTCAACCTATCTGATATTCTTCGTGCTGCTGGGGACAATTTACATGATATTCAGGTTCTTTTTGCCGTCTTTTGGCGGCGGAAACATCGGGCTTTTTAAAGGGCTATTCTCCCACCTCGTAATCATCGAGAGCTTGCTTGCGGGGCTTGCCGTCGGAAAGATTGTTGACGGCTCATTTAAAGCAGGCATCAAGCACGCCCTCGTTCTACTATGTATTGGTATATGCTTTATATATTTCTATAATATATAGTATGGTGAAAGTAAAATACAGAGCCGCGTGTCCGTTTTGCAATACTCAGCATGAAAGCGAAATCGAAATGTCTTACCGTAAAGACCTTAAGTTTAATGTGCGAAAGCAGAATAAAAGCGAGCATACCTGCAGCAATATCAAATGCGGCCGGGAGTTTATTGTAGAAATCGACAGCCAGGGCAGTGTAATGTCTATGCCTACTAAGGAAGCGGAAAAAGAAGGCATATTTGCATGGGAGCGGCTGGTAGAAGGCAAAATTATACGTAAAGAGGATAATTAATTTTTTACTTTTCAATTTATGGTACGAAATATTGGTTTGGATGTGGCGGCCCCCGAAGAAGAGTGCAAAAGCGAAGATTGCCCTTTCCACGGAAACCTGAAAATCAGGGGCAAAACCTACACAGGAAAGATTATATCCCTTAAGCCTGAAAATACAGTTGTAATTGAAAGAAGATACCTTTACTATGTGCCTAAATACGAAAGGTATGAGAGGAGGAGAAAGAAAGTAATAGCCCACAAGCCAAAATGCTTTAAGCTGCAAAAGGGAGATGAAATAGTGATTGCGGAGTGCAGGCCCCTTTCAAAGACAAAAAGGCATGTGGTTATTGAGAAAATAGCTTAGGTTCGATGCCTTTGGGCTTTTTGTTGGTTTTTTAAAAAAGGCGAATTTCAGCAATAAGCCCAGCACCCATTTTAAATTATCTTCCTTGACCAATTATGTTCAAACTTTACATTTTTGACATGGATGGTACCCTTATTGATTCTATAAGCAAATGGGCCGAGCTTTTTGAAAAAACCCTTGAAAAAGTGAATATATGCGCCCCAAGGCATAAAGTAACATCTTTATTCGGGGCAAGCGCAAGCGATATCCTAAATATCCTTGTCACAAACGGAAAGACAAAAGAGGCCACAGCCTATTTTATCAGCCGCCAAAATGATTATATAGGTGAGTTTAGGGCCTTTCCCCACAGCAAAAAAACACTGGAAATGCTTAAAAAAAAGGGCTTAATGACTGCAGTTGCAACTGGAAACCGAAAGGTCCTGATGGATAAATTCCTCAAAAAATTCGGGATGATCGATTATCTTGATTGCGCTATTTGTATTGATGATGTTAAGCGCGGAAAGCCCGCCCCGGACATGCTCCTCGAGGTCCTCAATCGACTTAAGATAAGCCCAAAGGACGCAATATATATTGCAGATGCTCCCGCCGACCTCAAAGCCGCAAAAAAGGCTGGAATGTCTGTCGCTCTTGTGACAACCGGCGTCTGCGATGAAAAAACCGCAAAAGAGCTCAGGCCGGATTTTGTGCTAAAAAGTATAAAGGATGTCGAGAAATTGGTTTAGCTTAATAGTTTAAGCTCAAAATGCAGTAGGCTATTCTATATTCACGTGAAGTTCACGCCCCGATGTTTTAGTAATCTGGACCTGTTTTTTTCCTGTGATTTCTATGGTGTTGAATTTTGTTTCCCCAAAATTTAGGGTGTACTCAAAGCCGTCAAGCCTGTATATCAGGAGGTTTTCTGAAAAGCGCGCTTGTCCGCGCCCCAAATCAACCCTAACAGCCTTTGAGGAGCCTATCGGGTCGTCGCTGACATCAAGCGCCAGATAGGCAAGCTTATCTGTCTCACCGCATCCGGACTCAAATTTCATCTGCTGTGTTTTTTCCTCGACAAGGGGCAGGCCAAAAGAAACAACCATCCCCACAATAGCAATTGAGAAGGCCATCACCAAAACCGCAGAAACTACAGGCTGCATAAAATATATTCAAATAAATGCCTAATAGTAATCAGATTATTATTTTTGATTTAGGTGGATGAAAGGGAAATACCGCCTCAACAGGGCAGTCCAGCCCATATAGCTGAAATAATCTGAAAAGTTCAGCCGAGTCTATCGCATTATGAAAGTCGCCCCACATTGGGGAATAATATTCTCTATAATGTTCTTTGCCTGAAGAGTCGACAATAGTAATAGAGGTGTGCGAATTAAATCTCTCAGCTAACCAACTCTCCCAAATTACCCCAAGTTCGCACACCGGATCCGCTATAGGAAATCAGTTCCAGCTTTCTATCCTAACACCTGTATCTTCCGTAGGCCCTTATATCGCATTTGCCTGACAAAATGCTCTCTATTGAAACCACCAATAGCGCATTTAGGGAAGCAAATACTACCGACTTCTTTCTTTTAAACCCTCTGACTTTTTTCCAGCATTTGTCCATAGCCCCTTTGATTATCGCATTAAGCTGCTCGATAATATACCTCTTCTTAAACAATATCGGAGGCTGCCAATGCTTCTTCTTGCTTCTTCTCCTGTTAAATGCTATCGCAGGAACAGACCTATTAGCTCTGCATGCCTGCCTGTTGGACTTTGAGCAATATCCCGCATCCGCCAGTACAACCTTTGCATCAACAAGCAGCCTTGGCAAAAACGGGGAATCGTTCTCATTGCCGTAGCTTAAGATTGCCCTAAGAGGCAATCCAAGCTGGTTAACGCTTAAATGCAGCTTAAACCCTACAAAGGGTCCTCTTGAATTATATCCGCAATTCCCTTCTTTATCCTCCAAGGCGGTTGAGTCAACTGATAGAATATCTGTTTTGGTTAAGTCTTGTATTACTCCGGACAGCTTGCCAAACAAGCTCTCCTGCATATCCGGGTACTTCTCTTTCCATCTTCCTATCCTGCTTCTGTCCGGAACTGACCTTAGCCCAAGTGTTCTGCAAACTCTAGGATTGGCTTTTAAATGCCGGATTAACTGCATATCGTTGTAACCCATCAGCCTCTGGTAGACCAAAACCCTTGCTCTTGCAAGGTTGCCGTATCCCCTTCGTCCTCTGCCCTTTTGGCCTGGAACTATTTCCTTATTTATTACTAATCTAATTAGGTCGCTTGGTATCACAAGTAACCTTAGAGGTGTGTGTTTAATTGGCTAATTTGGCTAATTTCGCACACCTCTACAATAGTAATATTTGCTTCAGGATATAACCCCGCAACAGGGACAACTCCATATAACAACCCCATATCCCTAAACTTATCTATAACTTTATTTGTCAGTTCAATATCATAATCCCCTAAAACAGTTACCTTGCATTCCTGAACCATAAATACCATCTAATTCTATATATTTTTACACACATCTCCACTTTTTATTATAACACTGTTATATTTTAAGATATTAAAGTTTTATTAATATATAAGTATAGTAGCGGCTATCGTTCCAGTGATGGCTCGGGCATTTATGCCCCAAAACTAAAAACAATATGGCAGAACTAAAGGAAAATGTGGTATTGGTCGGACAGAAACCGTTAATGAGCTATGTATTGGCTATTGTAACCCAGCTCTCAAACGGCGGTGAAGTGACTATCAAGGCCAGGGGAAAGGTGATCAGCAAAGCAGTTGACGTCGCGCAAATCTCGAAGAACAAATTCGCAAAGGATGTCAAGATTGGCGCAATAAAGATCGGCACTGACGAAGTGGAGGCAAGAGAAGGCGGAAAAATAAATGTATCTACAATTGAAATTCCGCTAAAAAAATAGATTTTCTGTATTTTTCCTGTTTTAATCTTATATAATTATATGTTACCTGAAAAGGCAATTATAAAATATTCGCTTGTTGCGTCTTGTTTTGGCCTTCTTGGTGTGTTCCTGATTGGCCTATATATTGAGCCCGGTTTTGAGCCCTTAGAAAATATCGGCGAGGGGTCAATCGGCCGTATGGTAAAAACCCAGGGCTATATTTCAGACCTTCGCCTCTCAAACACATCAACATTATTTATAACTCTTGAAAGCCAAGGCTCCAAAATACCTGTTGTAAAATTCAGTGAAAATAGCCCCGCCTGCGCTAAAGGGGATTTTGTGTCTGTTTCAGGTGAGGTCGGCTCTTATCGGGGCTCCTTGCAGATTGTTGCAAAATCCATTGAAGTTTTAAATTGATTTTGAGGCTGATAATTTTTAATCGGGACCCGCTTTCTTTGCAAAGCCTTTTTGAATAAGAAACTCCGCCAGCCCAATTTCAAACTCAAGCTTTTCGCCCTTAAAATACCGCTTTGGGCCGCGGCCCGGTATCATCAGCTCGGGAGTGTCATCCACGAAAATTACCTGCAACCTATCAGGCTTTTCTGCGCAAGCAGAGGGACTACTCTCCTCAATTTTTTTTAGCCCTTCTATATCGTCCGCAAGGTTATTTATAGGAATATTATATTGTGTATCTGTATTTGGAGCCGCCCATTCACAGGAGATATCCGGCTTTTTTTCTCCCTTTTGTTTTTCCTGTCCGCAAATATCATTTTGCTCTAAATTTTTGGGAGGTATTTTTTGGTTCACGTTTGGTTCACGCGCAAAACCGCACGCGTGAACATCCGTTTCCATAGTGGAGGTGGTTGCATTAAGGTTATTTTCATCTTTCCCGCAGTAACATTCACCCTGCCCTTTTTCGGTTTCCCCTAATATGGACTCAAGCTTTTTGCTGTATTTTTCCAAAACCGAAATTACCTCTGCATAAAATTCCTGCTCTTGCAACTCTAAATCATCTGTATTTTTTGCGGCGCCCTTATTGTGAAATGCGCGCTCTATAATTTTTTTTGCCCGCCTCATGAGTATTTCTTTGATAAGGCGCTGCCCGTTTTGCCCTTCAAGCGTCCCTTGTTTTGACCTCAAATATTCCCCGCAATCCTTAAAAAACTGTTCTGGAAGGGGCTGGACACCATCTTTTTTCTCGTTTAGGTGCGCCTCCCTTATTTTTTCAAATGTCAAAAGCATGATCTTAAGCCTCAAAAAGTCCCGCAAAATGAGACCTTAAAATATCAAACGGGCGCTTAGCAATTGCCACCTTTATATCCCTTGTCCTGCCGTACCGCCCCTTGGACACAACTTTTGTGGAAACTAACCCTAGCATATCAAGTTCTGAAATTAAGTCGGAAATCCGCCTTTGGGTAAGTACCCTATAGCCATTTCTCTTGCATAGCCCGATATATATATCATAAACATCTCCTGTTAAGATATGATCCCTGCCTTTCTCAAAAAGCTTAAGGATAGAGTAAAATATAAGCTGGGAGTGCCTTGGTTGGGTCTTTGCAAGCTCAACTACACGGTCAAGTTCAAGTTTCTGTTCAGCCAGGGCAACATGCTTTTCGGATATAACCACTTCATCATGCCTTTCGGCAATTTCTGCCGCCACCCGAAATAAATCCAGGGCCCTCCTGGCGTCACCCTGTTCCTGAGCCGCCATAGCGGCGCATCTGTTAACAACAGCATCTGAATAGGAGGTTATTTTCAAGGACATTTTGGCGCGGTCCAGCAGTATATCCTTAAGCTGGACTGCATTATATGGGGGAAAGATTATCTCTTCTACTGAAAGCGAGCTCTTTACTCGAGGGTCGAGGTTATCTGTAAAGGAGAGGTTGTTGGAGATGCCGATCATCGATATCTTAGCGTTTTTTAGCTCTGTATTTGCGCGTGTAAGGTTGTATAAAATACTATCCCCTATTTTATTCACAAGGGCGTCGAGCTCATCTAAAGCCAGAAGCAATATTTGTTCCTGAGAATCTATTATTTCAAAAAGCTTGTTATATAATACCTCTGTAGGAAGCCCTGTGTCAGGAACCTTATAGTTCAGTTCGCGAAGTATATATGAGAGCAGGCGGTATTCTGTGTCAGAAACAGTCCTTAGTTTGCAATTGATATATATTGCTTTTAGGTTTTGTGTGTTTGTCGCCAAAAGCTCATTAAAGATATATTTAATAGCCACAGATTTTCCGGTGCCTGTTGTGCCAAAAACAAATATATTGGAGGGCTGTTCCAATCGAAGTGAAGGCGCCAATATCCTTGCAATATAGGATATTTGCTCATCACGGTGAAGAATCTGCTCAGGTATATAATTCGGGGTCAATAGCTTCTTATCAAGAAATATTGATTCTTTAGTAAGGTAATCTGTAAAGAAGCTTCGTAACTTTTCCTGCATACCTATATTTCCTTTGGAAACATATATACTTATCTGTCCGCTAACCTATTTCTCGTCATATAATGTCTTTATTATCCATACCTCACCCCCCCTAATTTCCTATGGAGGTATATATAATATATCTATTTATAAAAGCTAATATAACATAGTAATATACACAAACAGCCTTAAAATTATGTATTTTTTATAAAACGAGGTTTTGGGGACTATAGAATAGGTTATAGATTATCAACTAAATAAAAAACAGCAAAAAATCTTTCTAAATTTTCCATATGAAATAGGGGGGTGGCAGTTAAACAATAAATAATCAGTAAGCCTTAATTAAAATTTATATTTATCTAAAACCACCTACTATTTTAAGATATGATAATCTGTCTTTCTAAATAAGAATTGTCTATCTTTCTAAATAGGTATTCTTTTTAAGCCCTTATTAATTTGGTTCTTGTTGATGGGCTTAATATATATTCAAATGTTTTTCCTGTTTTATCTCTCTCAATATAACCCTCATCAAGCATTCTTTTTAAGAGATTGTTCACCGCTCTTAGAGCATGCTTTTCAGAAGGGTAGTCATTCATGTGTTTTATCATTTCTGTTGGCGATAAAGGCTCTTTGTCGAGCAGTAAGTCTATAACTTGTTTTTGCTTATCCGGAAGGCCTCTTAATTTATCCAAATCCGCGTTTTTCTTAGGTAATATCTCTTCTTCAGCCATTTGGCTGTGGTCAATATAAGGTTGATTTTTTTGCGCTGCTGTGTTTATCAGCGCATTACACATAGTTATAATGTCTCTTGGAAAGCCGCCTGTTCGCTGGTAAATATATTGCACTGAGTCCCGGGTGAATGGGTGGATATCCTTCCCTCCGGCGTATTCTATTCTTTTTTTTATCAGATTGCGGGTTTCTTCGAAAGAAAGAGCAGAAAGCTCTATTTTTTCAGTTACTCTTTTTTTGAGCGTTTCAAGGTTTTGTGTCAATAAATCTTCAAATAAAGGAAGCGCAGAGAAAACAAGTGTGAGATTTTGGACCTGGTCGGATATTACCCTAAACCACTCTAAAACCTCAATACTTGCTTCATGGGCTTCATCTATAAATAAAATACTATGTTCTGAAAGCACTTTATTTAAATAGGTGGGCAAATTCTGGATATTTTTGGGCTTTTTAGTGAAAATTCGCGTCGAAATAGGGATATTTCGGGAAAGATATTTTGGGAGTTCTATCAGCTCGGCGGTCTCCCGGGGTGGTTTTGCCATAAAAAAGAAATTTTTTTCTTTGCCGCAAAGGTCATTTATTAGGGATGTTTTGCCGCTGCCTGTAGGGCCCAAAAGAACAATTATTTTTTGCTTTTGGTCTATATTTCTAAGTAAGGCAGATATTTGATTTTCATAGCCAACTCTTAAGATAGGATTTATTTCTAAAGTGAAGGGTGTTCTTTTGAGGTTTTGCTTCCTCAGCCAAGCCCTGTATTGCTCCCTTTCGGTTTGCCCTTCCATTATAAAATCTGCTATAAAGTTCACGTGAACATTATATAATAATATCTGTCTCATATGTTTAAATATGTCAAGTTCACCTGAACTTCACATAGCTGTACTGTTGTTCACCTGAACTTCACATAGCTGTACTGTTGTTCACCTGAACTTCACATAGCTG
>CAZJKT010000006.1:0-13666 GCA_964547015.1 uncultured archaeon | reverse complement strand
TACTGTTGTTCACCTGAACTTCACATAGCCGATATTAGCCAATACACGAATGTCCTATTAGATATATTCGGATATGAACTTCACGTGAACCAACTATAACTGTTTAGATAGCTTAAGAAATTTATAAACTTTGTCCGGTCCTTCCCTTTCCACAATAGACTGCACAGAAGGCTTTAGGCGAATAATTCTTAGGCCGAAATAATTTCCTTTGCCGTCCTTAACCCCTATATTTTCGATTACATCCTTTAATTCGCGCTCAAGATACCGGTGTATTGTTGCGGGGGGTATTTTTGTTTCAGCCCCCAATTGCCTCAGCCACATGCCATCAGGGTGGGCAGATAGGCATTTAATGATTTTATTTAGCCGGAGCTGTTTTGGCTGCGCCATATAATATTTACTCAGCTTTTTAGCAGTATATTATAAAAAACCTGGTTTTTTGAAATGGAACAGTGTTCCATACAAGCATTGCGGGATAGTATAATTGCTTTTTACAACTACAAAAACACCCCAATATCCTAAATATCGCCTATTGTCGACAAATCAATATCAACCCTCACACAACAATCCAATATATAACAATGTAATAATTAAGCCAATTTATAGGAATAAATTATATATTTTTTATGCGCGGCTTGGCAACGGATAAGGAATTTGTAATAGGTATTCTGGTTATGCTTGTGGCTTTTCTTATTGTTGGGGGAATAATATATAAGGTATGGTGGGGGGCAAAAGACACAATATATACTGAAAACGATTTGCGGGCTGAGTGCTCTAAATGGCTTTCCGCGAACCGTCCTTGTGCTGTTCAAAACACACCAGAGGAAACATTTTTAAAATATCCTGCGCTAAGGGAAGCATTTGGAGATGAGATACCTGCGGCCAAAATATTTTGCAATTGCCCCTGAAAAAACACAACCCGGACATATCAAATTAATCTTTTATATATCCAATCTATTGTCTGAATGTTCACGTGAAGTTCACGTGAAGCTCAAATTCACATAGAATTCTATGAATATAAAACCACACAAACTAATTAATAAAATATTTGGACAATTATGGCAGGAAAAGGATTCTTCAAGAATAAGGAGGAACTGCGGCGCAAAATGATTGTAGGAGGTTCACTTTTTGTGGGGTTTATATTTCTGTTTGGGATTGTGGCGACCGCCCTTTTCTACCAGATGCCTTCAGATGAGGCCAATTCTCCCAAGGATTATGAAGCGCTATTTAGCTCAGCATGGGTGCATGGCGAACTTTTGGATGAAGAAAAGGCGTACCTTATAAATACAGGCAGGACTATAGTAACCTATCATTATACAGGATCGCCCGGAAATTTGGAGCTTGAAGGCATTATATCCGACATGAAAGGCCAGGCTATTCTTGAAAGAATTCCGTCTGAAAAAAAATATCTGAGGCTTGAAAGTTTTAGGGGCGAAACTGTGGTAAATAACCTGGCTATTGAATCAATATATATCGGGCTTTGCGACGTGCTTTATTATCCTCCGCCTGACTGCGCGGTATTTCAGTAGAGGGGCCGCGTGGGTATTTGAAATATAGATTCATGTTATAATTGAGGGAGTATGTATAGGCAACCTATTGTAACGATATTGGGCCATGTTGACCATGGAAAAACCACCTTGTTAGATTACATCCGTGATACAAGAGTCGCAAAAAAAGAAGCGGGGGGAATTACGCAGGACATTGGAGCCACAAATATACCTATAGAGGTTATTTTTGAGCTTGCTGAGGAATATCTCAGTCCTATAAAAGATAAGATTAAAATTCCAGGCTTGCTTTTTATAGACACCCCCGGCCACTTGGCATTTACTTCAATGAGGGAGAAAGGCGGCGCGATTGCGGATCTTGCGGTTTTGATTGTGGATATAAATGAAGGCCTTAAGCCCCAGACTATAGAGAGCCTTGAAATCCTGAGACGTTTTAAAACACCATTTGTGGTTGCGTTAACTAAAATAGACAGGCTTTCCGGTTGGAAAGCTAAAAATATTGACTTCATCAAAAACTTTGCTGGCCAGAGCGATTCAGCAAAACAGGAATTTGAGGAAAAAATGTATACCCGGGTAGGGGAGTTTTCTGAGCATGGGTTTAACGCTGAACTGTTTTATAGGATAAAGGATTTTACACAAGAGGTTGCAATGGTACCCTGCTCAGGGATCACCGGCGAAGGCGTGCTAAACCTTTTTGCGGTCCTCATAGGGCTTTCGCAAAAATTCCTCTCAAATAACCTTGTTGTCTCAAAACATGGTCGAGGGGTTATCCTTGAGGTAAAAAAAGAGGATAAGCTTGGTAATAACGCGGACATTGTTCTTTATGACGGCTCAATTTCGGTCGGAGACAGGCTTCTTGTGGAATCTCAAGAGCCGTTTGAAGTCAAAATAAGGGGAATATTAAAGCCGGCTTCACTTCAGGATATTCGGGCAGAAAAAAAATTTCAGATGACGGACAGCGTTTGCGCTTCTGCAGGTGTGAAAATAATCGGCAAAAATATTGAGCTTGCGGGAGCCGGCGCCAATTTTTATAAAATTGAAAACGAGGCCGAAAAAAATGAGCTGATAAAAATACTTACAAAAGAGCGCAAGTCAAGGGAAATTGAAGACAGAACAGAAGGCATAATTTTGCGGGCGCATACTGTCGGAAACCTTGAAGCATTGATAAAACTGTTTGAAGGCATAAAAATAAGGCGGGCAAAAGTGGGCCCCCCCACAAAAGAGGATTTTATGCTCCTTGAAAACTCACCCCCTGAAGACAAGGCAATCATATGTTTTGGCGTTGAAAACCCGTTTCGGGACCAAAACATATCAAAGAAAATAAGGTGTTTTGAGGGGGATATAGTTTACAAGCTTTACGAAGGTTTTTTAGAATGGAGGGAGAACCTTCAAAAACAGCTCAAGGAAGAAGAAGAGGGGCGAATGAAAAAGATTGCAAAAGTCAGGATTATTCCGGGTTTTGTGTTTCGGCAGAGCGGCCCTGCTGTTGTTGGTATTGATGTGCTTGAAGGTGTTTTGGAGGAAAAAAGCAAGCTTATTAATCCGGAAGGAAAGATACTGGGAGAAGTTATCCAAATCCAAAAGGAAGGCGAATCTATAAAGTTGCTTGAAAAAGACGACCGGGCGGCTGTTTCAATTTCAGGTGTTTCTGTTGGGCGGCAGATAAAAGAAGGGGACACAATGTTCACATTTGTTTCACGTGAAGAATATCGGGAACTTAAGGGGTATGAAAAAGCTGATTTGGATTTGCTTGACGAAATAAGGCGGATACTCGGATACCGTTAAGCTCCCCAAAAGGCCCCAAAACACACAAATTTCGATATATAAAATTTTTAGGCAATATATATAATGGACATTGATAAATTATTCTTGAGGCGTTATGCGCTTGCAAACGCAATAAAATACAACGGAAAGGCCAATCCCGGCTCAGTCCTTGGAAAAATACTTATAGAAAAGCCTGAATTAAAAAAAGACATAAAGGAGATAAAAACCTGCATAGAGGAATTGGTTGAAGAGATAAATAAGATTAAGGTTGACGAGCAGAAAAAAGAGCTGGATTCACTGGGCGGGCCTATAAGAAAGCAAAAATCCGACCAAAAAGAGATGATACCTCTTCTTAAGGTTAAATATGACTTTGTGGTGAGATTTGCCCCAAACCCGAACGGGCCTTTGCATCTTGGAAACGCAAGGCAGGCTGTAGTAAACTGGCTTTACCGAAACCTTTACAACGGCACATACATTTTAAGATACGATGATACAGACCCCAAAACTAAACAGCCAATGAAAGAGGCTTACAGCTGGATATTGGAAGACCTTGAGTGGCTGGGGGTAAAACCCGACAAAGTTTACCACGCTTCAAAGCGGCTTGATATCTATTACGAGCATTATCAGAAACTTATCGAAATGGGCAAAGCATATATCTGCTCGTGTGACAGGGAAGAATTCAAAAAGCTTCGCGAAAAAGGAAAAGCCTGCCCATGCAGAGATATGTCGGTCTCAACACACAAAAAGAGATGGGAAAAAATGCTTACCGGAGGATTTAAAGAGGGTGATGTTGTGGCGAGAATAAAGACAGACCTTGAGGATAAAAACCCTTCGGTCAGGGATTGGCCGACTTTCAGAATTATTGATGATCCCCACCACCCGTTAGTTAAGGGAAAGCATGTCTGGCCGCTTCTGGATTTTGCATCAGCAATTGATGACCATCTGATGGGTGTGACGCATATTATAAGAGGCACAGACTTAGCTCTATCCCGAAACAAGCAGCTTTACTTATACAGTTATTTTCGGTGGAAATACCCTATAATAAAGCTTCAGGGAAAGTTTAGCATAGCAGATACTGAAATGCACAAATCAAAAATAAAATCCGGAATAGATTCCGGGCTTTATGCCGGCTGGGATGATGTGAGGCTGGCAACAGTGAGGTCGTATCAAAGAAGAGGATATTTTCCGGAGGCTTTAGTTGAGATAATAAAGGAAATTGGCCCAAAGATTAGGGATGTGATGGTATCCAAAGACTATATATCAAGCTTCAACCGAAAAATGCTCGACCCCCTTGCAAACAGGTATTTTTTTGTGGAAGATCCTGTTGAGATTTCCCTGATAAATCCACCTGCTGACAAGGAAGTGAAGTTGCCTCTCCATCCCGACTATCCGGACAGAGGAGAACGGACATTAAAATTAGGCCGAAGCTTTTTTATTTCAAAGTCAGATTTCCAAAAATACAACGGAAAGATTGTGCGACTTATAGGCCTTTATAATGTGCGCCTGGGAAAACAGGCTCAGTTTTTGGGAAAACAGGTTCTTCCGTACCCGAAAATACAATGGGTTCCAAAAGATGCGGTCACAATGAAGGTGCTAAAGCCCGACAATACTTTGATGAAGGGCCTTGTGGAAAAGGAGATTACTAAGCTTTCTCCCCAGGAACGGATT
Source organism: uncultured archaeon (assembly GCA_964547015.1). Taxonomy (GTDB): domain Archaea; phylum Aenigmatarchaeota; class Aenigmatarchaeia; order QMZS01; family QMZS01; genus JAFGCN01. The sequence goes on along the minus strand of CAZJKT010000006.1, from coordinate 8,732 downwards.
CAGTTGCAAAGGATTTGCTTCGTGTATCTTGATGTTGTAAGGCCCGACTATGTATATGGGTATTATATTCATGATTAATGCGTTAGTTTAAAATTGTATATTGAGGTTGCAGGCATAATTTTAATTTTTTCAGGTTACCTAATAGATTAGAATTAAATATTCAAAAATTAACAAAATGATGGGTGATTTCAGGACCCTAATATGCTTCACACTTAACTTCGAAGTAACTTGGCGGATGGTCGCATGAAGGACATTTTTCCGGGGGTGTTTTGCTCTTGTAGACATACCCGCATTTTTTGCAAACCCAGTCTACATCAGCTTCTTTTTTAAAAATGCTGTTTCCCTCAAGCTCGGTTAACAAGGCAATAAACCTCTTCTCGTGATGTTCTTCAGCCTTTGATATGGATTTCAGGCGGCCTGCTATTTCAGGCAGACCTTCCTCCAAGGCAATTTTTGCAAAAGAAGGATACATTTTTGTGTTTTCGTAGCGCTCCCCCTCAATTGAGGCCTTGAGATTATCTGCTGTGTTTCCAAGAACTGTTGGAACCTCAGCCTCGGTCTTTACCTCACACCCGGTTTTCTCTTTTTCCAAAAGGAGCTGATTTAGCATAATCAGCAGCCATTTTGCGTGCTCCCTTTCATTTTCTGCGGTAGCCAAAAAGATATCTGATATTTGCTCAAATCCCTCTTTTTTTGCGACTTTTGCGTAAAATGTGTATCTGTTTCGGGCTTGGCTTTCACCAATAAAAGCCGCCGCTAAATTCTTGATTGTCTTTTCCATAACTACCACTTACTTTTTTATATTTTGTTCTCTAAAATGGCTTTTGGATGAATATATTTCTATCAGCTCCCCAATAATCGTTCCGAGCTCTAAGATATTTTTTGCATGTATAACCCTCCCGCCTACCTTTTCCACATAAGACTCTAATTCAAAATCAAGCCGCTCCTTTACAAAAGGGAGATAGATTATTGCTGTAAAGGGAATAACCTTTCCTGCCTGGAGGTGTGAGCCGATACTTCTCCGGTCCACAGTCGCGCCCGGCTTCTTTTTTGAGAACAGCTTGTAGATATAGAACCCCAGCGCAAGCTCGCCCAAACTGCCTAAGGATTTTCCCAAAAACAGTAAGCAATCCCCCATTGCCGCAAGACAAATATCGTGCTTGTACCAATTCTCCGAGTCAATATACTCGTCAAAAACAGGTTTTCCCTCAACTTCAGCCTTCATATATGCGGACAAATGCCCCACCCCAAACTCCGTGTCCGACATTGGAACCGCACCTATTACTTTTCCTGCAGGGCTGTTTTCCCTAAATATTTTTGCAACCTCAAATGAAATTCCCCTGTCAGGGGTTAGCATAACATCAGCCCCACTTTTGGCAAGGACTTTTCCAATATTGCGGATGCTTTGTTCGGTTTCTTCTTGGGATATATTCAAAAGCTCTGTAAAGTGGTATTGAAGGTCTCCCGGACCGATAAGGCTGATTCTCATAAATACCGCAAAACGGAAAGTAATAAGAAGAGACCTCACTTTCGGCCGGAATTTACCCCGACCCTTTTGCAAAAACCACTGACCGGGCAGATGCCGCACTTTGGCGAAATCGGCCTGCATGTCTTTTGGCCGAAAAGCACAAGCGTTTTGTTTATGGTTTTCCAGTATATTTTTGGAAGTTTTTTTCTCAAAACAATTTCCGTCTCATAAGGTGTTTTTGTTGATACATAACCCAAGCGATTCGCAATACGGTGGACATGGGTATCTACGCATATTCCGGCCTTTCCAAAAGCCTCGGATACAACAAGATTTGCGGTCTTTCTGCCGACTCCAGGAAGTATAACAAGATCCTCAATTTTATCAGGAACCCTTCCCCCAAATTCTAAATTTATCACCTCAACCATTTTTTTAAGGTTTTTTGCCTTGGTTTTGTAAAATCCTACCGGCCGAATAAGGCTTTCAATTTTGGGAAGGCTTAACCTTTGGATGCTTTTTATACATGGGGCCGCCGAAAAAAGCCTATTTGCGGCCTGAGCTGTAACTTCATCCTTAGTCCTTGAAGACAGCATTACCGTTGCAAGTATTTTAAAAGGCTCTCCTTTCCATTTGCATATGAGTTTTGAAACCGGCAATTCTCTCCCTGAAATATCGCCCTCAATAGCCGCAATAATCTCCCGGATACAATCTCCCATTATAGGTTATTTTAGTATTTTTTTCTCTACCATTTTGTCCAACCATCTGCCCTTAATGAATTTGTATAATTCGCCAAGCCAAAGCACAGAAGAACATATGGCAATGATGGATATAAGCTCTAATGCTGACAGGCTCGCAAACCCAAAGATATTTTGGATGAATGGGTGGTAGAGCGCCAGCAGCTGAAGGATAACAGATACCGCCAGCCCAACTACAATATACTTATTGGAGAAGATACCAATCTTGAAGACAGAATATTTTAAGGACCTCATATTCAGCACATTAAAAAGCTGGGTAAATGCCATTGCCGCAAAGGCCCCTGTCCTTGCTTTTTCAAGTCCCTGTTCTGAAAATGTATAAAATATACTTACAACAATAATAAGCATAGTAACAGCCATTAATGCGACAAAAGGCAAAATGTCTTTTGATAGGATGTCCTCTTTTGCTTTTCTTGGCGGCTCGTCTAAGACATCATTATGCCCCGGCTCGGCAGCAATAGGTATGACTGAGACTCCGTCAGTTACAAGGTTTAGCCAAAGTATTTGGGTGGCTGTGAGTGGAAGGGGAAGGCCCAAAAAAAGCGTGGAAATGATGGTTGCCTGCTCGGCAAAATTTGTTGTCACAAGATAGCTGCTGGCCTGTTTTGTGTTTCTAAATACAATTCGGCCCTCCTCGATAGCATTTACCATTGACGCAAAATTGTCGTCAGCAAGGATAATTTCGCTTGATTCTCTTGCGACATCTGTTCCCATAATGCCCATAGATATGCCTATATCCGCCTTTTTGAGGGCGGGAGCATCGTTTACGCCGTCTCCGGTCATTGCCACAACCAGCCCTTGCTTTTGAAGGCTTTCCGCGATATTGAGCTTCATGGTTGGCGTAAGCCTTGCAAAAACCCTGGCTTCGCGAATAACCTTATCAAACTCTTTTTCTGAAAGCTCTGAGAGCTCTTCTCCCGTGTAAGCGTAAGGGTGGGCGGCGTGCGGAAGTATAATGCCTATTTCTTTTGCTATGGCAACAGCAGTTTCTTTGTGGTCTCCGGTTGCCATAATTACCGATATTCCCGCCCGATGGGCTTTGCCGACAGCTTCCTGCACACCCTGCTTTATAGGGTCCCTCATGCCAACAAGCCCGACAATAACTAAGCCGTCCAATTCATCTTCGGATAGCTTTTGCCCGCTTTTGTGAGTCTTTCTGTATGCAAGAGCCAATACACGCATGGCTTTTCGGGACAGGTGCGCGATGTTCTCATGCAGGCGTTTTCTTTTTTCATCATCAAGATCTTCAACAGAGTCTGCGATAAGGATATGTTCAGACCTTTTAATAACATCTTCAGGCGCCCCCACCAAATATATTTCTTCACTTCCGTCCGGCATGCGCACAAGCGATGCCCGAACTCTCCTTTCGGGGTTGAACGGGAGGTCATCAAGCCTCAATTCCTTTTCAAGAAGCACCTCTTTTTTTATTCCTGCCTTTTCGGCAAGCACAACAAGGGCGGCTTCGGTAGGGTCGCCGATAATCTGATAGCCTTCAGAGCCGTCTTTTTTTATCAGCCGGGCGTTGTTGCATATTGCTCCTATATGCAGCAATTTTGAGAGATGCCTGTTTTCCAGAGGGAAGATTATGCTTTCTTTTTGCAAAAAATCACCTTCAGGCTCCCACCCGTTTCCGGAGACCTCAAATTCATCCTCTCCCGGAAGGATTATTTTTTCCACATCTAAGGTATTTTCAGTAAGCGTGCCTGTTTTGTCAGTAATGATTGTATTTACCACTCCAAGAGTCTCTGTTGCGGGAAGCCGCCTTATTATTGCGTTTCTTTTGGCCATTCGATGCGCGCCTACTGCAAGCACAATTGCAAGTACTGCAGGAAGCCCTGCCGGGGTTGCAGAAACCAGGGATGCCATTGTGAAGATTAGGATTTCACTAAACTCAAAACCCCTGATAAAGTAACCCACAATAAATACAAAGCAGGCGCCTATTGCGGCGATAAAGGCCATCTGTTTTGCAAGCATTTTGGTTTTTTTCTCAAAGTGGCTTGGCTCATCTTCAATATTTTCAAGGTCCTTTGCTATTTTTCCTATTGCTGTTTGCGAGCCTGTTGCAACAACTATAGCTTTTGCCTCACCTGAAGCGGCATAAGTTCCCATCCAAGCCATATTTTTGCAGTCTGCAAGAGAGGTCTTTTCAGGGAGCGTTTCCGAAAATTTTGATATGGGCAAGGCTTCTCCCGTTAAGGAGGCCTCTACTGTGCGGAAATCTTTTTCTTCAAGTATCCTTGCGTCAGCCGGGATTTTGTCGCCCCCCTCAAGGAAAATTATATCTCCCGGGATAAGTTCGCTTGCGGGAATTTGCATAAGCTCGCCTGCCCTATAGACTTTTGCCTGAAGCACAATCATCTTTTTTAGGGAGCCTATTGCCTTTTCAGCGCGGTATTCCTGAATGAACCCTATTGCCGCATTTATGAGAATTACAGATAAAATAACATAAACATCGAGCATGTGATTGAAATAGTAGGAAATTGCCGCTGCGGCAAACAGAATATATATGAGGAAGCTTTTAAACTGCCTTAAGAATAATATAGCCGGCGAGTCGCCTTTTTTTTCAAGGATTTCATTTGGCCCGAATTTTTCCCTTCTTTGGGTTGCCTCCTGCTCCGAAAGGCCATTTATGTCCGAATCGAGGATTTCTATGGCCTTTTTAGGCTCAATTGAGTGATATTCGCGGATTTTTTTGTTATCCTGAGGCATAAATATGGTAGGTATAAGCTTATAAGTGGATTATGGAGGTATTTTCAAAATATTGGAATCTGATTTTTTGCAGGAGAGCATCACCATATTTATTGCGGAGGCAGGGTATTTTTAAGGAAAATTAAGTGCAATAGCCCGCTTTATAGGAAATTTCGGCATTTGTTGAAGGGCAGTATGCTATATATACCCAAACCTATGTATAATTATATGGACAGAAAAGTTCTTGACATGCTCGCCTTGATTCTGGTAATCATTGGCGGCTTGAACTGGGGACTCGTGGGCGCACTAGAGACAGACCTTGTTGCCATGTTGCTTGGAACCGGCGCTGCAGCAAAGGCAGTTTATATACTTGTCGGCCTTGCCGCAGTATATTCAATAACCATATTGATGGAAAAGATGAAGTAGCCCAAACTTAGTCGTGTTTTTATTTTTTGTATTTTAATTATTTTCTTAGTGCCAAAGGAGTTAAACATATTGAGAATTCAGTATATATATGGGCCGGTAAGTAATTTATGAAATCAGAGGTTATTGAAAAGTTGGCTGCCCTTGTTACTGCGGCATTCGGGCTTGTGGCAGCGCTTGCATGGAACGAGGCAATAAAGAGCCTTTTTGCGGAAGGAGGGGCGCTTTATTTCTTTGCATCGTGGGGCATCTGGGCGTACGCAATATTTGTCACGGTTATTGCGGTTTTGGCGACGATATGGATAGGGAGGATGGCTCAAAAAGCCAAAACAGCAGAGCTTGCAAAAGAGAAAGGAATTAAGTAGCCTGCAGGAAATTTTCTGTATTTTTGGTTTTGCGGATTTTTTGGTTTAGACAAACATTTTTGTGTTAATTATGTCAAAAATCCTTATTATCGGTGACCTGCATGGGCGGATGCCAAATATCCATTTCGGGGATTTTGATGCAATAGTCTTAACCGGCGACTTTTGCGAAGCGGATTTTTTGAGGGCCGCCCAATTCAAAGAGATTGAGAAAAAGAGAAAAAATCCGGCTTATAAAATGAAGCCGTGGTATAGGGTTTTCGGGCGGAGAAAGGCCCGAAACCTTATAGAAAATTCCGCTAAACAAGGGCGAAAGATTTTGGAGTTTCTTGACTCACAGGGCGTTTCTGTGTATGTTGTTCCCGGAAATAATGACTGGGCCGCAGAAAAGTCTTCGGATTGGGAATATGAAAGGCAAGGCCGACTAAAAGGTATTTTATCCGGGTTAAAGAATATTAAAAACACCCATAACCGGCTTTTGGAAATCGGGGACTTTCAGATAATAGGTTACGGCCTGACTCATTCTCCGGAGTATCCGCAATACCCGCAAGACCTCAATATAATTGGTGAAAAATTTCTTGCAAAAAAGAAGAGGGACTATACTGGTTGGCAAAAAAGAATGGATTATCTTTTCCAAAAGGCGTCAAAACCTGTGATTTTCCTGTCCCATAATGCGCCTTTCGGAACCAAAATTGACAAAATTCTGATGAGGTCTTCCCCGAGACTTGGGCATCATTTTGGTTCGCTGATTGTCCGCGAAGCGATAGAGAAATATCAGCCTCTGCTAAGCATATCCGGCCACATGCATGAACATTATGGCAAGGTCTGTTTAGGGGACACATTGTGCATTGCGGCGGGATTTGGGGCGGACTCAAATACTTTAATTGAAACCAAAGGCGCCGGGATAATTAAGTTGCGTTTTTTTAGGCAAAATCCAAAATAATATCAAATAAAAATCAGCTAAAAATAAATATTACTTCCAAATCCAGCCGAGAAGCCCTTTGCTTTTTCGCTGTTCCTGCGCAATGCTTTTAAGCCTTTCTTGCTCTTGCTCCATATTCTGCCTGTGTTCTTGGAGCATTTGTTTGGTTTCTTCATCGCAGCTGCAGTTTTCAATGAGTTGTTTGAGCTCCTGCAGCCTTACTCTGTTTTGGTTGAGCTCGGCTTCAATTGCGCCCGCCATTTTTTCATCTCCACCGAAAAGCATTTTGGAGAATGCATTTCTTTTTTGTATCCTCTCTTCAGCTTCTATTGTCTTTTGGGCTGAATTGTTGAACTGCCTTGCTATCTGAGAAATGTTCTGCCCAATGCCCCCGCTTCGGTCCTCAACAGCAAGAAGCGCGTGAACCGCCAGCATAACCCTGTTTTGGTTCTGATGCATAGCCCGCTCTTTTTCTCCAAGTCCCTCAATTTCGCGTTCCATCTCCGGTTCTCTTTCCCTGAGCTGTTCTTTTATTTTAGCCGCAGTTTTTAGGCTTTCTTGTGGGCTTACCTGTGTTGTTTCGGTTAATAATTCAGGTATTCTTTGGGCCTGCTCTCCGGAGATATTTTGCCGGCCTATAGGCTCTCCCGGATTATCCTGCATAGAGCCTGTTCCTGCATTAGTAGTTCCGTTGGAAGCCAGAGCTAATTGCGAAATAAGGAATAAGGCAATTATTGCTTTCAAAGTTCCTTTTGACACCATAATCTTATCTCGTATATATATACCCCTTAAATATAATACCCCTTAAAAAAAGCGCAGATAGTTCTCGGGACTAGTCCATAAAGTGCGTAAGGCCCTTTTGCTTTCTGGACTCAATAATTTTTTGGGCTGTCGACCACTTCATGCGGACAATCTTGGGGAATTCTTTTTCATCAAGCATTTTCAGGAACTCTTTGGTTTTAGGGTCTGCAGGATATCCGGAGCCAAAGCACCCGTATATTTTGTGGAGCTTTTCAATTTCGCGGTCGCGTGTCACTTTTGCAAGAATTGATGCCGCCCCAACTACAGGGTGGTTTTTGTCGGCTTTGTTCTCAGAGATTATCTCAAGCCCTTTGTTTTCAAGAAGTACCCTCACCTTCCGGGTGAACCTATCGGTGTTTGCCTCAAAAGCATCAATCACAACTTTGGGGTTTTTTTTGGAAAAGGCGTTTATAATCTTTGCTGCGCGGGCGAGCTCAATTTGGTTTAGATTTAAGATATCCATTTCGGAATTGAGCTGCTGCGGAGTTACGATAAGGCAGAGAAAGTCTGAGGAGATATCTTTTATCCGGACATATAATTCTTCCCTTTTTTTTGGAGACAGCTCTTTGGAATCTTTTATCCCCATTTCGGACAGGTTTTGGCCATACTTGTCCTCAATAAGGCAACCGGCAATCACTAACGGCCCGATTACAGGACCTTTTCCCGCTTCATCAATCCCCAAAAGAAAACCCATAATAATCTATGCCTAATTACTTGAATTTCGGAGTTTGCCCCCTATTAATAAAATACCTTCTATCAAGGTATGGCCCGAAAGCAAAATCGTTTTAAGTACCCTAAGCTGGCAGCTTTGGCGGTTACAATTGCGTTTGCGGTTATACTTTTTTATGAGGCGCGCCATTATGCGCCCTTTCACGACTTTCTTGTTTCTTTGGGGTATGTAGGCACATTTTTTTGCGGAATCTTATATGCATTTGGTTTTACATCTGCCCCGGCAACAGCAATATTGTTGGTGATTGCAAAAGAGCAGAGCTTTCTGACGGCTTTGGCCATTGCCGGCATGGGCGCGCTTTTGGGTGATGCCCTAATTTACCTTTTCATCAAGCACTCTTTTAGCGATGAGCTGCACAAGCTTAAGAGGGAAAGGGTAATGAGGCAGATTGTCGCCGCTGAAAAAAAGATGCTTGGGCGGTACTATCGCCACATATTTCCGGCATTTGCGGGCATTCTTATTGCCTCCCCCCTCCCCACCGAGATGGGGGTTACTATGATGGCAAGCGCTAAGAAAATATCAATGAAGAAATTTTTAGTTCTAATGCGAAGCATAGAAAGAAACCCCGCTGGCTTGCTGGCGGGAT
>CAZJKT010000005.1:0-53394 GCA_964547015.1 uncultured archaeon | reverse complement strand
TTCTCTGGACTGTAAATAATCGGCCAGCAAAACTTCGCCAAATTCCATCAGTTATGCTCAATAGCCAAAAAGCTCTATGAAAAGCGCCCGCCCCCAAATCCCCTTTAGTTGAACTTCCCCAAAGATATAGGCTCTTTATCTCAGAAGCAACCGACAGCACCAAATTATATAACCCGAACTGCCTAAGTTATGGACTTAATCTCAACTTTCAAATCAATTCGGGATATACCCTACAAAATCCCTCTAAAGTGGGGAGAAGAGGATAACTGCTGCAGCGGCAAACATGAAAAGCTGTTAAATTTGCTTAAGAAAATGGGCTATGGAGCAAGGTATCGCGTCTGTGTTTTTTTGTGGAGTGGCTTAAATCTTCCTCCAAAATTAGAGAAAATTCCCCATGAGGATGATTGCACACATTCATACTTAGAGATAAAAATCGGCGATGAATGGAAAGTTTTAGATGCTACCTGGGACATCGGCCTAAAGGGCATTTTCCATGTTAACGAGTGGGACGGGAAATCGGGCACAGAAATTGCCGTAAGGCCCATTAAAATCTTCACTCCGCAAAAAAGCCTTGCGATTGTAGAAAACCAGGATGAAGAGTTAATCAAAAAAGACCTGAAGGTTAACGGAGAATTTTATAAGGGATTTAACGAGTGGTTGGCTAAATGTCGGAAATAAGCCTTCCGGGATGGCCGCCCTACACCTCCTGCTAAAAAACCATTTATATCCAAAAACCCCTAACAATTATGAACCCCTTCGTAAAGCTCTTAATCGGCCTGATGCTTGTTCTTTCAGGAGTTTCGTGGTATATATTCAACAAAGCATTTATTCCATATTTCGGCGTGACCTCCCTCAAGGCCTTAGGAATTGTCTTCATAGGCTCTTTTGGCATATTCCTTCTAATCCTCGGACTGATTGTGGTTTGGGTTGAAATAGAGGAAATCCGGGATTTATTTAGCAATAGAAAGAAAAAAGAAGATAAAACCAAAAAGCCTTCAAAGAAATAGGCCTCTGACTTAAAGTTTCGTTTATATATCCCAAAAACTATATAAATTATGGTAAATTATACCGAAGCAATAAAGAGACCTTTCAGCGACATTAAAACACTGGCAGTAGGAATACTCATAAGCATCATCCCAATAGTTAACTTCATCGCAATGGGTTACATGCTCAAGTGCGCTAAGACTGCAATGGCAGGAAAAAAGCCGCTTCCTGAGTGGGAAGCTTACGGAAACCTGTTTGTCAAAGGAGTCGTTGCGGCCCTTATAGCGCTTGCCTATGTGATAATCCCAGTGCTGATAATAGGCATATCACTGGGAACTGCAATCCTCAGCTACTTTGGGGGAGTTGCTGCCGGGATGATGGGCGGAGCAGGATCTATGGCCGCAATCGGAAGCGCCGGAATCGGAATTATAGTGGGCGGGATTTTGTATCTAATCGCGATGTACTTCATTCCTGCCGCCTTGATGAACTATGCCAAAACTGAACAGGCAAGCTCAGCATTCAAGCTCAGAGAAGTATTCAAAAAGGCGCTTTCCGTTGATTACTTAATTGTCTGGCTTGTAGTGGCCGTGTATGCAATGATTCTTGGAGTAATAACCTCAATAATACCAATAATCGGTTTCGGCATCTCCAGTTTCGTGGTCGGCGTAACAGCGTTTACGCTTTTTGGCGAGCTCTACCTAAAGGAAAAGTAAGGCCAATAATATTTGGTTTTTGTTTTTTAGGATTTTCTTAATCACTGTCAAGAATATATTCCCCAATCCTCTCCCTTGCTTCCTCCCTCTTTTTCTGGTGTTCAGCTAAAAAGGAGTTCAGCTTTTCAATAAGGATGGCCTTAAGCTCCCCTGTGAGCATTCTTCCCGACTTATACTCGTCATGAATCTCTTTTAGCCTCCTGTCGTCCTCCTCAAGGAAAGTCAGCCACTGGTAAGGCACATCAATATCCGGGTTTCCGCCAAGGCGGCGGTGCTCTTCAACCGAAGGCCTGCCCCCGGAGAAAGCATACTTGTTTATTTTTGTTTTTACCTCCTTTGGGCCTTCAACTAAAGAAATATGGGAAAGCGGGTTTGAGGATGACATTTTGCCGCCGTTAAGCCCGGGGACAAACAAGTGATAAGTTGAGCTTAACTGCAAAAAATTATGCGCCTTAAACCTTGAAGATATATCCCTTGCAAGCCTAATATGGGGGTCCTGGTCAATCCCCACAGGCACAACAACCGGAATCGGGCCTTCAAACTCAGGAAGCTGGGGATGGAGCATGTCTGATGCCTGAAGGAGGGAGGAGACCATTTTTCCGGGGGTTATCTCCCCGTAAACCGCCCTAAACTCATTAAAAGTCGCGTGGCGGGCTAAAAGGTTCTGAAGACGATAATAAGCATTCGCTTTTGTTGCATCAGCCGAGCGCTCGCTTTGAAAATAAATCTCGCAGTTCTCCGGCCGAAGCCCCAATGCAATGTAATTTATAAGGTATTCCTCTATTGCAATTTCCCTGCCCTTGTCAAGAGGCAAGCCCCGGGCATTATAAGCTTCTATATCCGCGACCGCAATGTATATTTTTGCGCCGAGGCTCTGGTAGAATATCATCTGCCGGGCAAGCATCATATGGCCTATATGGAAGCTTCCGCTTGGCATAAGGCCTGTCATCATGGCAAAGGGCTCTTTTTTCCTATAAGCATCAAGAATTTTTTTAAGGTCTCTTTGCGCAAAAATTTTGCCCCTTCTAAAAAGCAGGTTGTCTTCAAAAACTTCGGGCAGTTTTCCCATCGGAGAAAGCCCGAATTTTGCCATAAGTCTCTTGTAATCAACCTCCCCCTCCACATCCCAAGGCGTAATAATGCTTCCCATGAATAAGCTAAGATTAATTCATATTAGCATTTTTTTAGGTGAAGTAATTTCCAAAGTAGGCATTATTCGGCCAGTAATTCGCCTGCATTTTCTTTGAAATCATATTCTCCCCCGCCCTAAAAACCATATTGCCCGCAATACAGCTTGAAATGGAACTTAGCCCCGAAATCTTACCCATCCCGGCAGTAAATGAGTCTATTGCAACCTCCATCCCAATATCAATAATTGTCGCCCCGGCAAGAATTGCGCCGTACTGGATACCATATGCGGCGGTAGGCGATGAATAGCAAAATCCTTTTGTAGCCTCATTGTCGCCCTCAGCTGCAACATAGCTTATTTTCAGGCAGTCGGTTTTTTTGTCTGAGGGCATATTGTGCCAGAAAAGCTTTCCAAAGCCCTCATCCCCTTGGTCTATATTCGGGTCTATTGGGATAGGCTCTTTTGTTGCCGGGTCGCTAAGGCCCGATAATTTCGGAAGGGTGACCTCATGGGCCGCCTTTGACCTTACCAGCTTTTCTATTTCCTCCAAAACTTTTTCAAGATATTCATCTTTCCCAAAAAATGCAACCATATTCTTTATCGCATCTTTATCAATCTTATCCCCCATATTTCCACTCAAAAGAATCCTATACTCATCATAAGACTCCGCCTTTAGGGCCAGGACAGATTCATCATTAGTCAGGTCTGTAAGGTTCCATTCATTACATCCCCACACATTTGCCGGAGTCCTTTTAGTCTCTTTTAGGCCTTTTTGCTCAATAGAGTCCTCCCCTATTTTTGTCCAATTATTGCATTTAAGCCATAAACTGCTTGTCCCGTCGCATGTGGAATAATAGTATTGAATAGCGGGGAGATAAATCGGGGAGAACCTTATCTTCTCACCCACACCTAGTTGCGTAAAGGAAGCGGTCACTTTAAACTCAACCTCCCCGCCAATATCCCTAAAATCCTCCCCTAAAACCCTATAATAATCCCCAAAGATAACCCGCGGGCTCCTTCCCCCAACCCCATCTTGCATCAGGTCAACAACAATATCATGCCGGTATTTTTCACTATTATAATCCACCCTAAAAACCTGATCAAACCTTTCATTTCCCGCAAAAACAGGCTCAAGAGGGGCAAACTCCCCAAGATAGGTCCGGTTCTTAAAAAAACTGCAATCCATTTCTGCCTTAATTATAACTTCAATATTGTCCTCTTCATAAGTCTCCTTCTCCTTCAAAACACACTCTAAAATTAGCATATCTCGGGCCTCAGAATCATAAAAATCAATATAAGGAATCCTCTCAAACTCGCAGCCGCATTCTGTCTTCTCTATCTTCATTTTGCCGAGGCACGGGCTTGCGGCGTAAAAGCGGGAACTGCTCTTGCTCCCTAAAATATAATCGGCAACGCTGTTTGTTTTGGCAAATGTTGTATCTGTTAGCGAAAGGCCTTCGGGCTCTTTGTCAAGCTCCACATACTTTATCCCTACGGCCTCGCAGTCATCAAGGGGATAAACATGTATTGCGGGGTCAACTGCCGACTTCATGCACAGGGCATTTTCCGAACAGGTGTAAAATTTTGACTCTGCCATCTTTAGTGTGTCCATGGCAACTGTGTTGAATATAAATGACAGCCCTTTAGAAGTTAAAACCCACTGTCCTTCTCTGGATACAAGCGCCTTTCCTGCAACCTTATATGCCGAGTCAGTTCCGGACATTAGCCTGTAGTAATCAGACATATGTTTAGTGTAATATGCCGCGACGGCCTGATTTCCCATAGGCCTTTCTGTTGTCCTCCCAAACTGAAGAAATGCGTAAGAGTCATCAATAGATACAGATTCTCTGGCAAGAAATGCGCTATTTGGCGCAAGAGCGTCCGCCGAGAGCTTGGCGGTATTTTCACCCACAACTCGCGTGTTCTCAGCAATTGATATAAATTCATCCCAATCCTTGTTCCCTTCTTTTCCTAAAGACTTCCTCATATTATTCAGGCTGCCTATATCCTCAGAAGTTATATCTCCGTATTTTGCCCTATCTATTAGCTTGGCTATATACTCACCATCCATAGTGCCATCCGAAATACCGAGGCCTGCCTTTTTGGCTTCAAGCGCAGAAGAAGAAGCGCTAAAAAGTTCTGCATTGGACCCGGATACAGCTCCAAGGCCGTCTTTATATGCCTTCTCGGTAAGCTTTTTTCCCGAACCCAAAGCCCCGATATTTTCAAGCATATTGTCGGCGCCTCCAACACCAAGCCCCTTAAGGCGGGCCAGGCTTGAGCGGCTCTCTTTTAGAAGGGCATCGGATTTTTCAACCGCAATCAGGTGGATTGAAACCCTGTTTGCATCAACGCTATCGCTGACAAATGACCTATAAACCCTCCCTAGATTCGGATAGCTTCCCGGGCTCATATGCCTTGCCATATTTGCCATCCAGACTGATTCCGAAATCCCGGGGGCAGTAAGCAGCATGCTTTTTGCGGTTTTTGTATGCTCTATTGCAAACCGGACTGCTTTTCTTGTATGCGTAACATCTTGCGCAAATCCTCCGGCCCTCTTGCTAAGCCTTGCCAAATCCCCCATATACGGGGTTGCGGCCGCTGCCGCGCACAATGCATTATCATAATGCCACAATATATTTGAAGCGAGCCTCTGGCTTGCAATCTCGCTCCACCCGCTCCACCCCGAGTCTTCCCCTTCAGGAAACCTTTCAAAATAAATTACATACCACGGGTCCCCAAATGAATCAAGGGCAAAAGTGTACCTTAAGGCATCAGCGGTTGCCTCCGCATCCCCGCTTGCTAACGCCTTTGTCATCTGCCAAGGGGAACTTGCAACAGCAGAACTGGATACTTTTTGCGGCATATTTACGGAAATATACTGGGTTTCACCTGTCACGCAGACCATGTTCATCGCGGTCTGCATATTTTTGGCGGTAACCTGAGACTGCTCTTCATAGCTGTAGGCATTAAAAAGCCCGACCATTTTGAAGAAAAGAAGCATGAGGATTACTCCGGCAATAAGCCCCATCAAAATAAGCGCCGGATAGGCAATGCCTCTTAAGCTCTCCATAACAATATCCCCCTATTTAGTTATTTGAAATAGGCTCTGATTAAATAATAGGATTTAATATTATGATAAAGATTGAGGAATGCTACCAGAAAATGAGCCTCCCTAAAGACCCGAAAGATACCGACCTCACTTACTTCCTTTTAAAGCCCTTTGCCAAAGCAAGGATATTCTGCAATCGGGGGGAGCTTGAATATAGGGTAATTGAGCCCGAGCTTGACGAAACGGACCTGAAAATCCAGGAAAAGCTCCACCAGGGGCTTTTGCAGGTCATAGATATTTCCCCGGGAAACATAAAAAGCCGCGACGAGCTGATGGAATATCTCTCAAATAAAATAAATGGGCTCCTCAAGGAATACGGAATTGCTCTGCCAAAAGAAAAATACGAAAGCCTGCTCTACTATATTTACCGAAATTTTGTGGGCCTCAATGAAATAGAGGCCCTGATGCATGACGACTATATTGAGGACATAAACTGCAACGGCACAGAAACGCCTGTCTACATAAAGCACCGGATTTTAGGAAACCTCAAGACCAATATCAGTTTTGGAGACCCTGAAAGCCTAAAAAACCTGATAATAAAACTGGCGCAAAGGTGCGACAAGTATATCACCTACTCTGACCCCTTCCTTGAGGGAAGCCTGCCGGACGGAAGCCGCGTCCAAGGCACAATTTCAGAAGAAATATCCCCCAGAGGGCCTAACTTTTCCATACGAAAGTTTCGGCGCGCCCCGTTCTCTCCGATAGAATTCATGGATTCAGGAACTATCCCTGCAGAAACCATGGCTTACCTATGGCTCCTTATAGAACAGGGGGCAAATATCCTTATAATTGGGGGAACCGGCGCGGGAAAGACAACTTTTTTAAATGTAATTGCCAATTTTATCCCTGAGCGCTCAAAAATCGTTTCAATTGAGGACACGCGAGAGCTTAAGCTTTTCCATGAGAACTGGACAGCAACGGTTGCAAGGGAGGCTGTCGGAGGGATGGAAATCGGGGAGATTACCCTTGACAAGCTTCTTAGGGAAAGCTTTAGGGAAAACCCTGATTACGTCATAGTAGGGGAAGTCAGGGGAAAAGAAACTTATATCATGTTTCAGGGCATGGCCTCCGGCCACCCGACAATCGCCACATTCCACTCCGAAGATGTCCCCTCAGTCATAAACAGGCTCAAAACCCCGCCAATAAGCCTTCCCCCCGCATTAATAGAGCTTCTTGATGTCGTGGTTACTGTCCAAAAAATCGAGAAAAAAAACAGCATAGCAAGAAAAGTGGCAAAAATTGAGGCATTTGAATATATTGATGACAACACAGGAAGGCCGGTAACAGAGATTATTTCAGCATGGGACAGCAAAACTGACAAATTCAGCTTTAGCGCCCAAGGGTCTGCACTCAAAAAGATATCAGAGAGAAGCGGCAAAGACGCAAAAGAAATAGGGCTTGAGCTCAAAAAAAGAAAGGCTTTTCTTGAAAGATTGGCCAAAAGAGGCATAACAGAAATAGGCGCGGTGCATGAGGAAATAGAAAAGTATTATACAAATAATTAATTATGGCAGGATTTAAAACTGAGCCGTCTTTGGGCCGAAAGATTTCGGACATAAACCCAAACCTTGACACAAGAGTAAGGATTATAGGCAATGTGGTCAGCTCGCAGGAAGGGCTGGCTATTGTTGATGACGGAAGCGGAAAGATAAATGTTGCCTTCTCGGATGAAACCCCAATGCCTCTTGAATTAAGCATAGGGCAGATTGTGAGGGTAATAGGATTTGTTATACCAAGCGACCCTGTGGAGATTCAGGCAGAGGTTATCAATGATATGTCAAAACTGAACACTAAATATATTGATATTTTGCTTAAGTGACCTGTTTTTTGGGTTATTTTGCATGTCTCCGGCAGTTAGCAAACTATGGTCCTCTACGCCAAGGCAAGTTTTAATAATCTCCTTGATTTCCCTAAACCCCTTAAATCTTTCTTTGCAACCACTTGGATGAAATGGGATTGCGCATATATATGAAATTTTTCCGGGAAGCTTATGTTTGTCCCGCCAATCCAGGGGATACAAAAAATGCTCCTCTGCAATCCTTTTGCAGTCTATACCTAAAGAAACTGCGCAATTCCTCATTTTTTCGGGGCGCTTGCAAGGCTTTTCCTTCTCCTTTTTGCAGATTTTGCAAAGGGCGCACTTCCTCGCCGCAATATGGCGCGCCCCAATCCTCTTTTCAAGTTCCCTCATAATTCGGTCAACCTCCTTATTCGCGCCAAAATCAAATTTATTGAAATATTTTTGCCTTTCTCCCTCAGGCAACCCTGCGGCTTGGGCGGGAACTTTTGCCTGAAATATAAAAAAGAGCAAATGGCGACATTCCCCTATATATTCTTCAAGGGTAGGTGAATTTGGGGGGCAGGAATAATTCTTTGCGTAGCTTGGGCAGCCTTCCCGGCAAAGCCTGATTGAGTTCTCCCTGTCAATTGGAACCTGCCCTGAGGGAATAATCTTATAGAGGCAATAAAAGTCTTGACTTATCTGGGCAGGGTATATTTCTGAAGAAAATTTTGCGGTTTTTTCCGACTCTGATTTGCCAAAATTACTCTCTTTTTCGCCCTCCATAATATTTAGCCCGATTTTTAGTGAATTTATGGTTTGAAACCTAATAATATTATCATGGACTATATAGTCATCATTTTCCTCCTAACGCTTTCCGCCCTGTTTTCCGGAATGACTTTGGGGTTTTTCACGCTCAACCCAAGCGACCTTAGGCGGAAAGCAAAGCTTGGCGACGAGAAGGCCAAAAAGGTATATGGCGTTAGAAAGAAGGGAAATCTCCTCTTATGCACGCTTCTTATAGGAAATGTTGCTGTAAACGCGGCGCTTTCAATATACTTAGGCTCAATTACCACAGGAATTATAGCAGGGATAACAGCCACCGCCCTTATCGTGGTTTTTGGAGAAATTGCCCCCCAAGCTGTTTTTTCAAGATATGCCCTTAGGTTAGGGGCAAAACTGACCTGGCTTGTGCGCCTTCTTATGATTTTGCTCTACCCGGTCTGCTGGCCAATCGCAAAGATACTTGACAGGGCGCTTGGCGAGGAAATGCCTTCAGCATACTCAAAAAACGAGCTTACAAAAATTATTGAGGAGCACGAGGATATGAAGGACGGGCCGATTGACGCTGATGAGGAAAGGATTATTAAGGGCGCGCTTTCCTACTCGGAAAAAACGGTCAGGGATATTATGACCCCAAGAACTTCAGTAAGGATGATTAGCTACGACCAGCCCCTAAATCCGGCGGCGCTCAAAAAAATAAGGGAATGCGGCCACTCCCGGCTTCCGGTCTACAAAGATGAGCGGGATAATATCATTGGGATTCTGTATGTAAAAGAGCTTATAGGAACTGATGCCGACAAAAAAATTGCGGGGGACATGGCAAAAGGAAAGGTCTTGTTTGTTGATGATGAAAAGCCGCTTGATGACCTTCTTAACGCCTTCAAAAAAACGAGAAACCACCTTTTTATTGTAATTAATGAATTTGAGGAATTTGCCGGAATTGTGACTATTGAAGATGTGCTTGAAGAAATTATCGGCGTTGAGATTGTTGATGAGTTTGACCGGGTAGAGGACCTGCAGGAAGAAGCAAAGGAGAAAGCCCGAAAAAGAAAGATGAACAAGATTTAAGGCTTATTATGGAAAATTTTTCGCCTCGCATAAAAATAGATATCCGGGAGATAAAGAGCGGTATAAAAGAGTGCCTTGAAGCTCAAGGTTGCATTACTGAGGAGGAAAGGCTTGATATTGCGGACTACATTGTTTCCGACAGGGTGGCAATCGAGCGCAAAACCTATTCTGATATTGTGTCCTCCATTATGGACGGCCGGCTTTTTCGCCAGGCAAAAGAGATGGTGAGGGTTTTTGAGCGGCCGATAGTCCTAATTGAAGGCTTTGAATGCTTTGTTGGGTTCAACGAGAAGGTCCTTTTTGGGGCGCTCTCATCCCTTGCAATAGACTTCGGAATTTCAACAGTCTGGACAAAAAGCAAAAGGGAAAGCGCAATGTTTATATTTACTGCCGCAAAAAGGGAGCAGTTTGAAAAAAACAGGGCTTTTCCGCTCAGGGTGAAAAAAAGGTGCAGGGACTTGCGCGAAGAGCAGGAACAGCTTGTTGCGGGGCTTCCTTCCGTGAATTCCAAGCTTTCAAAGCGGCTTTTGGAGAAATTTGGGGCCCCAAAAAATGTGTTTAATGCCACAAAAGAGGAGCTCATGAAAATTGAGGGGTTGGGGGAGAAAAAAGCCTCCCGGTTTTTGGAGATTTTGGGCTGTGAATGCCAAAAAGAGAGCGGCGGGGAAAATAGTAAAAGTGAAAGATCTGCTTAAGCGCCATCTATTATTCTCCTTATAAAAGACCGCCCCCGCGCAGTATAATCCCTATACACTTATAATACAATTGTAATAGTGTTATGGAGTTCTCTTCCATAAAGCAGGAAAGCGTTGATGATGATGATGAGAAATTCTCTCCTGCAAAAGCGGATTATTTTTTTGAGGTTTCCTGGGAGGCCTGCAACAAAGTCGGCGGAATCTATACCGTGCTGAGATCCAAAATCGGCCCCATGATTGAGCGATATGGGAAGAACTACTTCCTTGTGGGCCCATTTTTTCCAAATAAGCTTGCCGGGGAATTTGAGGAAAAAGCTCTTCCGGGCGAACTAAAATCGATATTTGCAACGCTCGAGGAGGAAGGAATAAAGTGCTATTACGGGGCATGGCTTGCAAAGGGCGAGCCTAATTGCATCCTGATAGACTACAGCGGATACACAAGCAATAATAACGGGATTAAAAAATCGCTTTGGGAAAACTTCAAGGTTGATTCTCTTGGAAGCGATTATCATGATTTCGATGAGCCTGTAATATGGTCGACTGCGGCAGGAAGGCTTATTGAAGAATTCAAAAAATCGCAAAAAGATAAGCAGGTTGTAGCCCAGTTTCACGAATGGCTTTCGGGAGCGGGGCTTTTGCACCTAAAGCAAAAAAAATCCCCTGTAGGCGCAGTATTTACCACGCACGCAACAACACTTGGCCGGGCAATGTGCAGCGCCCAGATAAACATTTACGAAATCTGGGACAAAATAGACCCGCTAATGGAAGCCCAAAAATTCAATGCCCACCCAAAGCACTTAATGGAGGTTGCCTGCGCAAATAATGCTGAGGTGTTTACCACCGTAAGCGAAATTACAGGAATTGAAGCGGAACACCTTCTCAAAAAAAAGCCCGACCTCCTTCTCCCAAACGGGCTTGACCTTAGCAGTTCCCCGACTTTTGAGGAAATTGCCGTCAAGCACAAGCTTTATCGGGAGAGGATAAGGGAATTCCTGCTCTACTACTTCCTGCCTTACCAGTCATTTGATGTCGAAGATACGCTTTTCTATTATATCTGCAGCAGGTATGAATTCCATGCAAAAGGAATGGATATCTATATAAAAGCGCTCTCAAGGCTAAATGAACGGCTCAAAGAAGAAGGCTCAAAAAAGACCATTGTTGCTTTTTTCTGGGTCCCTGCAAGTGTACGGGGCATAAGCCAGGAACTTGTGGAAAACAAAGCCTATTTTGAGGATATAAAAGACAGCGTTGAGGATAACGAGCGGGAGATAAAAAATAAGCTACTCTCCCTTTTGGTGTCCAGAGAGGAAATAACAGAAAAAAATCTGTTTAGCGAAGAGTTTCTCTACGGAAATAAAAAGCGGGTTTTGCGCCTCATGAGAAGCGGGCTTCCAAGAATTTCCACACATGACTTCTATGATGAAAACAGCGACCCTATTATAAAAGCATTTCGGCAGGCGGGGCTTGATAATAAAGAGGAAGACAGGGTCAAAGTTATATTCTATCCTATCTATCTTACCGGGGCAGACGGGCTCTTAGACTTAAGCTATTATGAGGGTATTCTTGGCTCGCACCTTGGGATTTTTCCTTCCTATTATGAGCCATGGGGATATACCCCCCTTGAGGCGGCAATGCTTGGGGTCCCGACAATAACAACCGACCTAGCCGGATTTGGGCGACATATCGAAAAAAACTGCCCCTTGAGCAACAAGGGTATTTTTGTCCTAAAGCGAATGGGAAAAACCGAAGAGGAAAGCATAGAAGAGTTAACAAATATCATGCACGAATACAGCAACTGCTCAAAAAATGACCGGGCAAGGCACAAAATGGAATCCAAAAGAAAGGCCCATCTTGCGGACTGGAAGATTCTTGCCAATAATTATATAATAGCCCATAATCTTGCCTTGGAACGGGCCTTGCAAAGAGCCGGGCAGTAAATCTTAATTTTGAGAAGGTTTTGCCAACCTTGGCGTTTTTTTTAAAACAGCTATATATGAGCAGAGGTTATAATTATGGACATACAGTCTAGAAAAGACGACCACATCCGAATCTGCGTTGAAGAGGATGTAAATTATTCCCGCAATTTTTGGGATGATGTAATGCTAAGGCACCACGCGCTCCCGGATTTTGACCTGTCTGAAGTTTCGCTAAAGTCGGATGTTTTGGGCAAGCCTCTTGATGCCCCCCTACTTATAGGAGCAATAAGCGGAGGCATCGGAAAAGCCGGGGCCCTTAATGAAATCCTTGCAAATTTTGCGTCAGAGAAAAAAATCGGGCTTTGTGTTGGCTCTCAGCGCCCCCTGCTTAAGCTGATGGGCGACGAAGAGGTCCGGCAGAGCTATGAAGTTATTAAAAATTATGATATACCCTTAAAAATAGGCAATATTGGGGCGCCCCAGCTCCCGTCCCTGAGCAATCAGGATATTGAGCTTCTCTTTGAAAGTATCGGGGCGGATTTTTTGGCGGTGCACCTGAATTACCCCCAGGAAGTTGTCCAGCCCGAAGGCGACACAAACGCAAGGGGCGTTCTGGAAAAAATCAAAGAGATTTCCGGGTCATTTCCCGTTATTGTTAAGGAAGTCGGATTCGGGATTTCGGTTCAGGTTGCCCAAAGCCTAAAAGACGCCGGAGTAAAGGCAATAGATGTTGCAGGGGTTTCGGGCACAAACTGGGTTAAGGTGGAATTTTACCGCTCAAAAAGCGTGATGAATTACCGAAAAATGAAGGTGGCAAAAACCTTCAAGAACTGGGGAATACCTGCCCCCGCCTGCCTTATTGAATGCAGAAGCCTTGGCATCCCCCTAATAGGATCTTCAGGAATAATCAACGGCTATGATATTGCAAAATCTGTTGCTCTCGGGGCTAACTGCGTTTCAGTTGCAAGGCCGTTTTTGAAAAAAGCGCTTAAGGGCGAGTATGAGATTGAGGAGAAATATGCCCGCACTCTTGAGGAATTAAAAGTTGCCATGTTTCTGACAAATTCCCAAAATATAGGCGCCTTAAAAAACGCCAAATATTGGATTCGAGGGGAGTTGAAAGATTTTTTGGGTTAATCCAAGTCGCCCCAACTTTTTTCTTGAAGTACTGCTTCCAATATCCTAAATCTTCCATATTTAACCCTCGTTTTACAAAACACTTAAGTGGGTTTTGGGCTTTAAAAATAAAAGTAAACGCTGGGGCTGGGATTTGATTCCGGTCGCCAAACTAGCCAACTTCACGGTGCTATTCGCGAAGCGAAATTGTTCTTCCTTGGCGTTAAGAGCGTCCTTTTTCTAAAAGAAGGCCCTAACCCAGGCTCCCGTGAGGGAACATGCTTAGCAGGCATGCGCCTTATTGCGGAAGACAAAACGACATATACTCAGGCTATAGGTCGCGAAGCGACGAATCTCCCTTTCTTTGACGTTAAGGACTTTCTTTCGGGAAAGAAAGTATTTAACCGCTCGGCCACCCCAGCATAAATAAACCCGCCAAAATATTATAATTGAATATCCTTATTATGGACAAACTCCTAAAATTCCGGGATTTCAATTTTAAGGGAAAAACCGTGGCAGTAAGGGCCGACCTGAACCTTCCTTACGACCCCGCCGAAAAAAAGCTTTCCGAAAGCCCAAGGCTAAAAGAGCATATCCAAACAATAAAGGCCCTTATAGGACAGGGGGCAAAAACAGTAATCCTTGCCCATCAGGGAAGAAGGGGCGGGGATGACTTCATAAGCCTTGAATTGCACTTAAAGCTCCTTGAAAAAAGGCTTGGGCAGGAAGTCAAGTTTATTTCTCAGGACTCGGGCCTCGAGCCTATAGCAAAGCTCAAAGAAGGGGAAGTTGCGCTTCTTGAAAATGTCCGATATTATGATGACGAAACCTCCCAAAAAACGCCTGAAGAGCATTCAAAAAGCGAAATCTCAAAAGCCCTTTCGCCATACCTTGACTATTTTATTCTGGATTCCTTCTCTGTAGCCCACAGGGGCCATGCCAGCGTTGTCGGGTTTTCCCAAAATGTCCCTTCGGTTGCAGGCCCGGTTTTTCTCAAAGAATACGAATTTTTAAGGGAGTTTCTTGCAGGAATTCAATTTTCAAAAAATGATGTTTTTATTTTGGGAGGGGCAAAGCCTGATGAGCCTCTTGGAATGCTAAAAGAGCTATTCAAAAAGAGAGTCGAAAAAATCCTGACAACCGGGGTAATCTCTCTTCTCTTCCTTAAAGCAAAAGGGTATAATCTAGGAAAAACAGAGAATTTTCTCAAAGAAAAAGGCTACCTCAACCATATGGACATTGTCTTAGAATTTGCAAAAGAGGAGTGCATTCTCTCGCCATTAGATGTTGCTGTTGAGAAGGACGGCAAAAGGGTAGAGATGGATATAGAAAGCCTCCCTGTCGAGGAGCAGATCTTAGACATTGGGCAAAAAACCATTGAACTGTATTCAAAAGCCATAGCAGATGCAAATATTGTCTGCATGAAGGGCCCTGCGGGAATGTATGAAAAAAAAGGCTTTGAAACAGGCACAAAAAAGCTTTTTGAGGCTATTGCCCGGTCGGAATGCATCTCCCTTATTGGTGGCGGAAATTCAACAGATGCTATGAAAAAGCTGGATATTCCCCCGGAGGTCTTCACTTATGTAAGCATGAGCGGGGGGGCATTTGTGGAATTTATGAGCGGCAAAGTTCTCCCCGGAATAGTTGCCCTTGAAGAAAGCTTTGAAAAATTCAAAAAACCTGCTGAAGAAGAATCCTAAAAATACCCTGAAGGGCAAAATAAAAAGTAAATAATAGGCAGGCTAATTATGGTTGATGGCTCAAAAGTCACCGAAAGGCAGAGAACCTCTGAATATTATTACAGCAAATCTCTGTCAAGCCAAAGGTCCGGGAACCTAAAGGAGGCCTCCCTAAACCTGTGGAAATCCGCCGAAACCCTGATTTTAGCCCTTGCAGACTTCAAAGCCCGGGAAATAAAGAATTTTAGCGAAGCGATAAGCTTTCTTGAAGAATACAAGTCCAATGGAATGGTGTCCCAAAAAGAAATATATGCCCTGAAAGCAAACCATATCAACTCCCAAAGAGGCAACATGGAGGCCCAAATGTTCTCAATTGAGGCTGAAAGAACTCAAATCCTAATCCAAAAGCTCAAAAAAATCCTAAAGGATTATTTAGTAAACGGCCCGCCAAAAGAAGACGATTTTCTTGCTAAAAGCGGCGAAAATGAGGAAGATGAGATAAAAAGAATACTTGAGGAAGTAAAAAAAGCCGAATACGCAGAAAAAGAGGCGGAAAGCAGTAAATATAGAGGTTCAGCTTCAGAGGCAGTAAAAGAGGAAGAATCTGCTAAACAGGTGGAAAAATGAAGGGAAAACTGATTGTAATTGAAGGGATTGACGGCTCGGGAAAGGGAACTCAGTCAATAATGCTCTTTGAAAGGCTCAAAAAAGAGGGCTATCCTGTGGAATATGCAGACTTTCCCCATTACGGAAAGCCTTCGGCCGCTATGATTGAGGAATATCTAAACGGCAGGCTTGGCCCGCCTTCAGAAATCTCCCCAAAAATTGCCTCAATTCTTTATGCAGTTGACCGCTACGCAAAAAGCAGGGAAATGCAGGAGTGGCTCAGGGAAGGCAAAATTATAATCTGCAACCGCTACTTAACTTCAAACAAGGGCCACCAGGCAGGAAAAATCAAAGACCCTGCAAAAATAGACGAATTTTTGGAATGGCTTGACGAGCTGGAATACGGTATTTTTGGGATTCCTCGCCCTGATAAGGTCTTTTTGATGAGGATGCCGCCGGAAATCGCCCAAAACCTTATCGCTAAAAAATCCCTTAGGGGCTACCTTAACGGAAAAGGCAGAGACGAGGTTGAAAAAGATATGGGCTACCTTATTTGCTCGGACAAGGCCTACCAATATGTTGCAAAAAAAGAGGGCTGGGTGGCGATTGAGCTGGGCAGAGAAGGAAAGCCCCTGCCTATAAAAGAAGCCCATGAGATTCTTTATAATTTGGTTAAAAGGGAAATAGAGGGGCAAAACAGAGAGGAATTGCCTTCGGACAGAAAGCCGGTTCAATTGCCAGAATAATACAGCTAAACCCTAATTATAGCCCCGGCTCAACTTTAGGGTTTTTAAGGAACTCAAGCCTTTTTAGGTCAGATACCAGAAGGTACATATCCTCGGCTTTTTTGGGGGCAATTTCCCTTAAGGGCGGGACTTTGCCGTAATTTTTGTTTGCAATCCAGCCCGATTTTGTGAAAAAATAAGCCCCCCCGCCCATTTTTTCAAGCGGCTTATAAAGCGACTTAAACCCTTCACAAACCCAATTTGCCATAACAATCCGATTTTTATCTGAAGGGTTGATTGTAATGTGCGCGCAATTTGCAGGCACAACAAATATATCCCCCGCCCTTGCCCTGCAGAATGACGCATCAATTACATTATTTTGCTCAAAATTATCCACTTTTTGTATGAAAAAAAGGGCTTCCCCCTCAAGCACCTGATAAACCTCCATATAGGAGAAACCTAAAGCCGCTTCGGGGTGATAGTGGCCGGCAGTTTTTACAAACTCCTCGCCTATCATAAGTGGCGGAATGACCGTAATATCATACCTTAAGCCCGACTTTTTTATAATCTCGGTATGTTCGGGCTTTGAGACCCCCCGATACATATAATACAGCTCCGGATTTTTTGAAGCCTCAAGCCACTTTTTGTCAAAAATAACTTCCTTCATATCAAGAGCGCGCCTTATGTCAGGCGCCCTGCCCTCTAGTGCTTCAACTTGCCAAGGCATAATATTGCAAGCCAAATATATTATGGTTAGTGAGGAGAATGGAGATGCCGGGTTAAGGATAAAATTCCCATTTGGAGTAGCGGAAGGCAAGAAGCTCTCAGAAGAGTTCTCAAAAGACCCAAAAATCGCGGCAAAAGAATATCTGGAGTCCGATGCCAAGACGCAAGTTTCAGAAATCTCTGCCAAGAGCCTGTTTCCCTATAAGGATTATCCTAAATGGCTCAATGAATTTTCAGTTGAGCTTGCAAAGCTAAAGATTGCCTCAAAGGACCCTGCAGAAGGCGAATTTATCAGCCTTGCAAGGGCATATGAGGAGCTGTCCCACTTCCAAAAATCCCTCAAAAACAGGGGGGATTTGCTAAAAAGCTATGACAGCTATCCGATTCTCCTCAAAAATACAGAAAAATTAAAAGACAAAATTGAAAAGAAGATAAGAAAGCAGGCTGAAAGGCTTGCACCCAATACCAGCGCCCTTTTGGGCCCTGTTTTGTCCGCCCGCCTGATTTCAAAAGCAGGGGGGCTTGAGCGCCTTGCAAAAATGCCCGTGTCAAAAATCCAGATTTTAGGCGCAGAAAAATCTCTTTTTCGCTACCTAAAAGACAAGGAAGAGGGGCGCGACACAAAGACCCCAAAATACGGGATAATTTATCTCTCACCCTATATTTTGAATGCTTCCGCAAATCGGGGCAAAATTGCAAGGCTTCTGGCATCAAAAATAATGGTTAGCTCAAGGATGGACTACTTTTCAAAAGAAGACCGCTCTGAGAAGATAAAGGCAGAATTTTTGGAGAGCTACAAGAAGTTATCCAAGTAGCTTCTATATGCCGCTACTTAATAGACAGCCTAAAGTAAAGCCCATCTATTAGAAAAGTCCTATTCCACAAGCCAAAAGAGCCTACTTGTTCCCCTGAAGTTCCATTGCAATTTTTTGCATCTGCATTGAGAGGTCCTCTATGCGCCCATCCATTTTTGCGAGGGCCTGAGTGAAGGCCTCAGATTTCTCTAAAAGAAACCCCTTTGCATCCTCTTTTTTCATCTTTACAAATAAGTTTCGCCCTATATCCATAAGCACCCTGTCTGTATCCTTGAAAATTGCCGGCACATATACGCCTTCGCCAAGCTGGGCAAAACCCTCGCCAGCCTCAACTTTAAGGACAGAATCCCTCAGAATACTTAGCTCTCCTGCCTTCATGGAAACAAATTCCCTTTGGGACATAAGCTGCTCAAGCTCCTGGTTCAAAAGCTCAATTTGAATATATTTCTGCTCGGCAGAATTTCCGGGAAACTCATTAGGGGACATTATTTCTTGCGGTTGCCCTTTCCAAGAGGGTTCTTCCACCTCCAAGTAAAGGTCTTAATTTTTTTGGATTTTCCATATCCGCAACTAACACAGCTGCTTTTTTTCGGGTTGTACGCATGCGCGCCGCATCTCTGGCACACACTGTGCAAAACCTTGTTATGCTTCCCAAAACTTGGTGTTCCCTTTGACATAATTTATCTCCACAAAAACCTTTTAAGGCCCTTGCTCCCCCTATCTATTTAAAACAGCCCTAAGGTACAGCATAAAGCACGGTGTCTCCCCTTACAAGCATGTTTTTGAATTTCAGAGTCTCTTCGTCCCTTTTTAGCTCAACTTCCTCCAGCCACATATTCAGGTGAAGGTCGTGCGCCCTAAGGGTGCCTGAAATTTCGGTGCCGTTTTTGAGTTTCACCAAAATGCACTGCCCTTTCGAGTTGTTCAAAACGTCAATTGGTCTGTCGTCGCTCATAAATACAATCAAAATTTAAATATATCCCTAAACAGAGCTTATATATTTAATCTTTTCTTTTGCCGAATTTCCTGACTGTTTATGCCAAGTTCAGAATACTGCGGATATCAATATGGGTAATCAACTATATGGAGCAAAAGCTAAAAACCTAAACAAATCCCAAAAATAAACCAAAATAAGCTAGCTATATTCTCTCCAGCTGTGGCTGCACTCGGTGCACCTGAAAAATCTGGTTGGTGGCTCGTCAATGCTTCTTGTCTGCTGCATCCACCAGTAAGCCTTTTCGTTGCCGCACTTGTCGCAAATCGCATCAGTTATCGGCAAATCCTCTTTTTTGTCTGAAACAGAGATAATTTTCTCTTTTTTCTCCACTTTTTCCTTAAGGACCAGGTCGGCTCCGGTGGATGATTTTGCGCCGCAATTTCTGCAGTTATAATTTACCTTTCCGCCATCCTTTTTTGGCACCAATACACCGCCGCATTTTTTGCAGAATTCCATGTTCTAAATACCAATAAGTTTATAAATAAGGTATCTCGGGTACCCTATATACGGTATATGGGCTCGAACAACGCATATCAATTGGCTCTCTGAGACAGGGTCATCCGCTATCGGGTTATTGTCTCCCTTAATATGGTAGCATGTCCCTTCAGAAATACCAATATTTCTGGGATTCTCCCCCCGACAGTAAGAATCATTAATCCCTATAACTCTATGTATTATCGGGTACTTCCGCAAGCCTTCATAAATCACAATATCTCCCACTTCAGGGATTCCTGCCTGGCAGATTACAATATCTCCCGGCTTTATTGCGGGAAGCATGGACTCTGAAACTATTACATCGACAGGGTGGGTTGTGCCGAGAGCAAAGCCCAAAAACTGGTAAAACAGCCACACGCCAACGATTGTAAGGATAATATCCCAGTATTTGAACTTTTTGAGGTCTTTAATCAGGCTCATTAATAGGATTGGTTTTAAATTATAGAAGATTTGGGAAAAATTTTGCAGAAAGTCTTAAGGCTTATAAACTGCCTCCTACTCAAGGGTCTCAATAACCTTTGAAGTCACAAAGGCTTTTCCGCATTTTGGCTTTAGTAGAACTTTTTCGCACTTTTCGCACTTCACAGCCATGCTTGCCCGGTTAAATACTATTCTCTCCTCTCCGCACTCGCATTTCACCCTCAGGAATTTTGATGCCATTACATAATATGGAAATTAATATTTAATTGCGCCTGCTAATATTTATGTTTTGTAAAACACTATTATGCCAAGAATAAGCCAAATTGAGTTTAGCCTCTTATCGCCTTCCCAGATAAGAAAATTAAGTGGTGTAGAGGTAACCAGGCCTGAGCTTTATGATGCTGACGGCTACCCTGTAGAGCACGGCATAGTCGACCCCAGAATGGGTGTAGTTGACCCCGGAGTAGTCTGCAGGACCTGCGGCTCGCGTTTAGGCGACTGCATGGGTCACTTTGGCCATATTGAGCTCATTAAGCCTGTAATTCACCCTGTTTTTGCCCCTAAAATATATACAATCCTTCAGGCAATTTGCCTGAAATGCGGAAGGGTGGCCGCTCCTGAAGGAATAACCGGAGCAGCAGAATGCTCAAAAAAAAGGCCTGAAAAATGCCCCTTCTGCGGCGAAAAACAGCATAAAATCCGCTATGAAAAGCCAACCTCTTATTATTCCGGAGGAAAACAGATTACAACCGAAGAACTCCGCGAACTTTTTGAAAAAATAACCGAAGAAGATTTGGCCAGGCTTAAATTCAAGGGCGGACGGCCCGAATGGATGATAATAACTATACTTCCTGTCCCCCCAATTACCGACAGGCCTTCAATTGTGCTCGATACAGGCGAGAGAAGCGAAGACGACCTGACACACAAGCTTGTGGATATTGTCAGAATTAACGAGCGCCTTAAAAAAAGCCTTGATATCGGGGCGCCCGATTTCCTTATAGAAGACATTATTGAGCTTTTGCAGTACCATGTCGCAACTTATATCAAAAATGATCTCACAAATGTGCCTCCGGCAAGGCACCGAAGCGGCAGGCCTCTCAAAACGCTTGCTCAGAGGCTTATCGGAAAGGAAGGCCGGTTCAGGTTCAACCTTACAGGAAAAAGGGTAAACTTCTCGGCCCGAAGCGTAGTTTCCCCGGACAACTTTATTGATATTGATGAGGTAGGCGTGCCTGAAGTTGTTGCAAAAAGCCTCACCCTGCCTGAAAAAGTTACCGAGCAAAACCTTGCTGAAATGCAAAAGCTCGTCCTAAACGGAAATAAATACCCCGGAGCAAACTATGTAATCAGGGTTGACGGGCTAAAAAAGAAGGTTACTGAAGAGACAAAAGAAATGATTTCCCAAGAGATAATCCCGGGCTACACTGTAGAAAGGCATATTCGGGACGGAGATTGGGTAATTTTTAACAGGCAGCCGAGCCTTCACAGAATGTCGATGATGGGGCACCGGGCAAGGATAATGGACAGCAAGACCTTTAGGCTTCACCTATGCACTTCAACCCCTTACAATGCGGACTTTGACGGAGATGAAATGAACCTTCATGTGCCTCAGACCGAGGAGGCGAGGGCCGAGATAAAAAACCTTATGAGGGTAAATAAGCATATAAGGACACCAAGATACGGCCTTCCTATCATCGGGGCAAAGCAGGACCACCTGATGGGAATCTACTTCCTTACGCACGACAGCATAACACTCACCAAAAAACAGCTCTCAAATATTGCATTTTCAATGGGCTTGGATGTAGATCTCCAAAAAGAGACCTATACCGGAAAAGAGGCCTTCTCAATGCTCCTTTTGCCAAGTAACCTGAATTTCATCGGAAAAACAAAAACAGGTGAAGAGGTTGTAATAGAAGACGGGCTATTAATAAAAGGCTATATTGATGTAAAAGCCATAGGCGCTGAGGATGGAAAGCTTCTCAATAAAATTGACCTCCTCTACGGCGACAATGCGGGGGCAAACTTCCTAAACAATTTAGTCCGGCTGTCCCTCCTGTTTTTAACCCACTATAACTACACAATCTCAATTAATGACTACAGCCTTCCTGAAGAGAGCATAAAGGAGATAGACAAAATTATAAGAAGCAGGGTCAGCAAATACGAAAAAAGCGGGGGTAGCGCAGAAGAGCAGTTGAGCCTTGAGAGGATACTTACTGAAGTTGAGGTGGTAGTAAAGCAGAACCTGCCAAAAACAACCTATTCCAGAATTTCTGCCGAGTCCGGAGCAAGGGGAAATATGGTATCCGTAGCCCAGATTACAGGCTGCCTTGGCCAGGAAAAGCTCAAAGGCTCAAGGATTACAAGGGGATATTACGGACGGACTTTGCCTTTCTTCAAGGTAAAAGACCTAAACCCTACAGCTTACGGTTTTGTAAGGCACGGATACCGAAAAGGCCTTACCCCTATTGAGTTCTTTTTTGATGCCATGCACGGCCGTGAAGGTCTTTCTGACACCGCCCTTAAGACAAAGCATTCAGGATACCTTGAAAGGAGGCTTGTAAACTCTCTCCATGACCTTATAGTCACCCCGCAAGGCACCGTAATCAACGAATCCGGGCAAATTGTGCAGTTTGTGCCTTTCGAGGACAACATAAACCCCTACACAACCAATAACGGAGAGATAAAAATGGAAGATTTAACCTGATTACGGCAAATAAAAGCTTATATTTTTATAAAATACGCAAGTAATATATTTTTTTGCCCATTTAATTAATGGAACAAATCAATATTGAGGAGGTTTTGAATAACGAGTTTGAAGAATATCGCGCCAAAAACAAGCTGACAAAGGAGAAGGAAAAGCTGATGAGAGAAAGGCTGGACTATATACTAAAGCGGGCAAAGTTTGAGCCCGGAGAAGGCCTTGGGATAATTACCGCGCAGTCGCTCTCAGAGCCTGCTACGCAGATGACAATGAGGGCATACCACTTCGCGGCTTCAGCCGGTATTCAGATGTCTTTAGGCCTTCCAAGGCTTATCGAAATTTTTGACATAAGAAAAAACATTGACGATGTAATTACCTGCCACCTTGAGGAAAATTCAGAGGAGAAGGCAAGAGCAATTGCATCAGAAATCGTAGAATCCACCCTTGCAGACATACTCAGCACAATCTCATTTGACCTTGTTGAGTCAACAATAGAAATTACCCTTGACCAAAAATCGCTTCGGGAATTAAAGCTTACCCCCGAAATGGTATCAGAAAATCTCAAAAAGTCAGTAAAAAAATACAAAATAGAGCTCAAGGGGAGCAAAATCTATCTGGAAAAAGTGGAAAACTACTCAGAATACCGCCAGCTAAAAGAAAAATTGCTTAAGGTCCACATATGCGGGATAAAGGGCGTAATTGAGTCCCTAATAATCAGCAAAGACGGCGAGTGGATTGTGCAGGCAAGAGGCGGCAACTTCAAAAAAATACTGGCTATAGAAGGAATTGATACCGCAAAAACCCACACCACAAATATCAAGGATATGGCTGAGGTTTACGGGATAGAGTCAGCGAGGGCTATGATTATAAAGGAACTAATATTCACCCTTGAGCAGCAGGGGGTGAGTGTTGACACGAGATATATAAGCCTGGTGGCGGATGCTATGTGCCTAAGCGGGGATGTGCGCGCTGTCGGAAGGTATGGCCTTATGAAAACCAAAAAGAGCGTCCTTGCAAGGATGAACTTTGAGGAAACAATCAAGGTGCTTTTTAATGCGGCTATGGCAAACAAAAAGGACAACCTAAACACCCTTATGGCAAACCTGATGATAGGTCAAGTCTGCCCTGTAGGCACAGGAACGGTGAAACTAAAATGGAAACTCTAAGGAAAGAATTCAAGGAAGGCCGGCTGGTAATTGGCACCAACCGAACGATAAAAATGATAAGGGCGGGCAAGATAAAAGGAGTATATATCACTTCAACCGCCCCAAAAGAGGTTAGAGAGCAGATAAAGGGCGCAGAGCCAAAAAGCCTGAAGCTGACTGCCACAGAACTAGGCAAGTTTTTAGGAAAGAATTTCCCAATATCTGTGTGCGGTGTTAAAAAATGAGAGTATTTGACAAGGGCGTATTGCATCTGATATCTATTTTTGAATTGGTTACAAGTGTGCCTCCTTTAGACTGCATAGACCTGCCTGAAAAGACCTATTATGTTGTGGACAAGAAAAAGATGGGCTCGGTTTTAATGAACAAGGGGCGCAAAATAAAGACACTTGAGAACCACATAAGAAAAAATGTAGTTATATTCTCTTACCAGGAATCTGCTGAGGATTTCCTAAAAGAGGCAATATCCGACAAAATACGGATTAGGGAGGCTGACGGCGCCTATAAAATATTTGTAAGCGCACAGGACTCAAGAAAAGTAAAGTCTGACGGAGAGGCCATTAAAAGCTTTTTGGAGAGATTATATAATGTCCAAGACGCAGTCTTTCGGAGGTAAATAAGATGGGAATGTTCAATGCAAGAAGGCTAAAGCAGGTCAGAAAAAAGGCCCGGCTCAAGAAAAGAGAGTACCGAATAAGGGTTTTTAATATGGCTAAGAAAATAGACCCCCTTCAGGGAGCGCCTCAGGCAAAAGGCCTTGTCCTAAGCAAAAGGCAAGTTGAGCAGAGGCAGCCGCACTCGGGGATGCTTAAATGCGCAAGGGTAAAGCTTATTAAGAACGGAAAAGAGCTTACCGCCCACCTGCCGCGAGACGGTGCCCTAAAGCATGTGCAGGAACACGATGAGGTCACAATTGAGTACCTTGGAGGCTCCCAGAAAAAAGCTTACGGAAGCCTTGGTGGAGTAAAATACAGGGTCTTTAAGGTAAACGGTGTAAGCCTTGATATGCTTAGGACCGGAAGAAAGCAAAGGTCTTCAAGATAATTTCTTTGAGCCATATTCCTATTATTGAAGCAAATTTGGCAAATTAATTAATTTCCAATAACTATTATGGGAGCCGTTTTTGTAAGGACACAGCTTGGGAAGCTAAAAAAACTAAAGAATGTCTGGAGAAGGCCAAGAGGCCACCACAACAAGCTGAGGCTTGGGAAGAAAAACCGAGGGCCTAAACCTGAAATAGGATATAAAAAGCCATCTAAAACCGAGGAAATCAGGGTCTATACGCCTTTGCAGGCCGAGAGCCTTAAAGCAGATTCGGTTATAA
Source organism: uncultured archaeon (assembly GCA_964547015.1). Taxonomy (GTDB): domain Archaea; phylum Aenigmatarchaeota; class Aenigmatarchaeia; order QMZS01; family QMZS01; genus JAFGCN01. Next base: position 28,447 of record CAZJKT010000005.1, on the reverse strand, counting down.
TCGGAGCAGGTGTTGGAAAGAAAAAAAGGGAAGAAATACTTAAAGCCTGCGAGAAGAAAAAGATTAAAGTGCTCAACCATACTGCCAAAGCCGGCCCTAAAACAAAGAAAGAAATCAAGAAATTATAATCAAACCCTTCCAAAAAATGCTGGACTTATTATAAAGTGTTCTGCTGAGGATTTTAACCTATATACTCCGCAAATTTCTTTGACGGCGCGGCTTTTTTGTCTTTAGGGTCTATCTTTCCCGCATCTATTTTCCCAAACTTGCTCTCAAACTTCTCAATATTCTCTTTAAGGAGATTCAAAAAAGCCTTAGCCTGCCTTGGCTCAACAACAATAGGGTTATGCTTGACAATATAGGTGATTATGCGCTTATTATCTATTACATCCATTCTGGGGCTTACCTGCGTGAAATCAAGCACAAACTCATTGGCATTATTGAAAACTGCAAGATTATTTGCATAAAAGGATTCTTTTCCTGAATCAATATTCACATTTGCTTTTTTCTTTTCGGATTCCATAATAATTACTCCCTTTATACTAATACTGCCCTGCCGGAGCGGCCTGAGCCTGCTGAGGCGGCCTTTGCTGACCCTGACCCGATTGGTAGTAGTATCTGCTCAGTGAGCTAAGCTTCATCTGGCGCTCAAGCTTTTTAATCCTGTCCTCAAGCTCTTTGTTTAGGTCAGCCATCTGGTGGGCTTCCTTTTTTATATTTGACCATTCCTGAGGCTCCTCGCTTGTGCCTGCAACCTCAATGCTGTCCATAAATTCCCCAAACTTACCGGTAAGGCCTGAGAGCCTTTGGGACAGTTCCCCTATATTTGAAATCAATTCAGAGTTTGTCTTTATAAGGCTGTCAACCACATGCTGGTTTTCTTTCATCATCTCCACAAGGTCCCTTAAGACCGCGTTGTATCCCGGAGAGCCTTTCTCTATAACATCCAGCCGCTTTTCAAGCTTTCTTAGAGGAGTAACTGAAATTAATTCATACTCGTCAGACATAATATATCTAATCCAAATATATATTGGTTATAGTATCAGATTTTCAAGGGCTTTTCTCTGGTCAGGGGCGTTTACTATTGCTGAGGAAGCTAAGACTCCCCTTGCCCCTAACTCCTTTGCCGCAAAAACATCATCCCTGTTGACTATTCCCGCCCCGCAAAGCGGGACAACTGACGGGTTTATTTCCTCGAGGACTTCCACAAAGCGGCGCACAAGGTCGGGCTTAGTTTTTGATACCGAGCGGCCTGTGCCTATGAGCTCGGGGTCCTCAAAAGCCAGATAGTCAGGCCCAAACTTTGCTATATCCATCGCCTCTTTTATGTCTGCGGCGCAGCAGATTGATTTTAGTTTGCATAGCCTTGCAATAAGTATGCATTCCTTAATTTCAGGGAGGGAAAGCTTTCTTTCTGAATGGTTGATTATTGAGCCTACCGCCCCCGCATCCCTTACCGACTGAGGGAGGATTTTTCCGGTATTTGCCCCGTAGGTTATCGGGTCTATGTGCTGGGCAATGGAGGGGACAACTTTTGAGATTTTTGAGAGGTCTGCAGGCTGGACTGCGGGAATAATCTGGACTCGGTTAATATCAGCAACTTCTGCAATTATATTTGCGAGGCGAAGGGCAGAGAGCCCTGTGCCTTTTGAATAAGCCTTAAAATTAATTATATAGAGCATATCCTAAGGCACCGTCACAATTGCATTCCCGGCGCCCATATTATTTGCATCAAAGCAGACCCCCACCACACGAATAGTCCCCTGGCCGTTGGGGTTTGTAGAGAAAGTGTGCGTGAAGGGGTTAGAGGTTATGGAATTGATAATCTCAGTTAATCTGCCTCCAAGAACCAGCTCTGCCATATCCATAGGGTTTCCGCCACCCATTGGAGTTGCAACAACAAGCCCGCTGGAACATCCTGAAATCGTGCATGAGCAGCGTGTCCCTTTCTGGCAAGTTGCAGGGCAGTTTACGGTTATTGTTGTTCCGCCTCCGCCTTGGCAGGCTGTATTGCAGGCGGCTTGGGTAGTATATATACCCCCAACACCATTATTGGCAGTAGGGCAGCAGAAAGGATTTGCAGTGTTTGTTCTTGAATTTGTTCCGCATTGGCAATTTGTATTTGCTGTGCATGTTCCGCAGGTTGTTGGAGTTCCGCCTTGGCATGCGGTATTGCAGGCGGCTTGGGTAGTATATATACCCCCAACACCATTATTGGCAGTAGGGCAGCAGAAAGGATTTGCAGTGTTTGTTCTTGAATTTGTTCCGCATTGGCAATTTGTATTTGTTGTGCAGGTTCCGCAGGTTGTTGGAGTTCCACCTTGACAACGGGCTTCAGTGCAGGTATATATGTCCCCATTTCTAGTACATGCCGCATTGCAGGTAAGAGTTCTGCCATCGCAAGTAACGGTGCAACTATTCGGCTGCATATCAGCAATACGCCTCTGTGCATTTGTGCAATCTATCTGACAATCAACCGGCGGGCTTACCCCTCCACAGGCGGCATTGCAATCAGCCTGTGTCCGATATACGCCCCCAGCCCCCCCATCAAATGTGGAGCAGCACCAATTGCTTCCGCTGCCGGTAAATCTGTTTGTCCCACAACTGCATCCGTCAGAATTTGCCTGATTGCATGCAGTAAATGCGCATTGCGCACCGGGAGTTGTTCCGCCTTGGCATCTGGAATCCCCTGTCTCAAATACCTGAACATTATGCTGGGCCCTAGCGGTACATCCGCCTATTGTTGCCGTAGCGGTAAATGTTCTTGTCCCGGGCTCGCCATAGTTTATAGCCAAGTCATACCTATAACGGCCTATACCCGTCCTTGTAAAGGCATTCGGATTTAGGCTGGAACGGTCGGCGTTAGTCACCTCAAGTGTGCCTGAAGCATAGTCCGCAAGCGCGCCATTTCGGTAAAAAGTAAGCGTCATATCAAAGGGGTCATTTCTGCAATATTGAATTCTTTGTGTGGAGATCTCTATTGAGCAGGCTCCCCCTCCCGAGCTTACACACATCCTAGCCGCTTGATCACATACTGTTCCGGAAACACAAGAATAGGTATACCCCGATACACATCCTGTGGGATTTCCCCATGAATCAACATATGCCCTTGCGCAATATCTCGAAGGGTCATTATCAAAGCAAAAAAAGCCATCCTGTATATTGCCACCGGAACCCCCAGAGGATACACAAGCCTGGGCATTTGTTGAGCAAGTTGTGCCTGAAGAGCAATAAGTGGTATGGCTCGCCCAGCAATCAAGAAGATTTCCCTGAGAATCTATGTTTCTACGGGTGCAATAACCGGTATTTCCCGCAAGGCACCAAAAGCCATCCCTATAAGTCGATGTGCCTGAATCCACAACCCACACACCGTTAGTGCATTTATACCTCACCCCGTTAGACAAAGCTGTAGTCCCTGCGGCGCGACAAGTATTATATCCATCCGCAACCGCCCCGCACCTGCCGCTTGGGCAACAAATATTATGGCTACACCAATTGCTTGAGCACTCTGAAGAATAGGTGCAGTATTGATAATCTGACTTTCCTGATGAGCCGGATCCTCCGGAATTTTGATTGGCACACCAGCACCACTGACCATTTGCGCAGGATACCGCACTCATGCTCCAGGAATATCCCGGATAGGAAGAGCTGGGATTAGTATTTGAGCAATGGAAGTAAACAAACCCCCTATTACCGCAGTCAGAACTGCAATGGGTGTCTGAAACGGCAACAGAAGGGGCAATAATTAGCATAAGCAAAATGCAGAACAAGGGCGCAATACATCTTCTAAATTTAGCAACATTATGCTGTATCGCATTTATAGCCATAATTATATACGCAGGTAATATATATTAATTTCAGCCCTATTCAGACACACTAAAATACCACCTATGCACCACGTCCTGCCTGTTAAAGCATATTGCCATTGCATAGCCGACACCTTCAGAAGCAGGAGTAAAGGTTTTTATGTGCTCAGAAGATCCTATTGGCTCAATAAAGGCGGTAGAAGTCAAATCAATTGGGGAGCCCTCTTTATTTAGGAGCAGCAATAGTCCGCCTGAACATTCCTTTATTTCGCATTTGCATTCTTCGCCGGCGCGGCAATTTTTATCGCAGTATATTGTGCCTTTGCTAAGAACATAAGTTTCCTCCTTATGAACATCCAAGGGGTCAAAACATATTCTTGTTATAGAAATAACCCCGTCCTCCTTGAAATCCAACTCAAGGCTTGAGCCAGGGCCAAAAGATTCAAGCACAAACGGGCTCTTAAGAGGCCCGCCTTCCTTGTTTAGTGCAATAAAAAGCCCATTGTTGCAGCCCTCATGAGTATAATCAAAGCCCTGCTCCATATAAGCTGTGCTGGCAGATTTAGGGACACATTCTATAGTATAGGTACCCCCCGGTCTCATGCTGTTGATATCTATAAATTTTATATTCTCATTTGAATTGCACCTAAAATAACCGATTTGAGTGTATCCGGAAGCCTTTTTACAATAAAAAGTGCCTCCTTGGTTTAAGTTAATGGAAGTATCCGCATCATAGGCCACACCTGTACAGTCGAGGCTTATATAAAGTGTACCTACAGACCTCCCGGGAAGACCTGACGAACATACATCGCCAAGCTTCATAGGCTTACCTGCAGGCAAACACCAGCAGCTTGAACAAATGGCTCCATTATATGTAGAGATGCAGGTATCTCCCCCGTTAACACTGCATACTCCCGGCACCGAAGAGCCGCTTCTTCTGCAGCAAAATTGCCCTACTCCGCAAAGCCCATTCAGCGTTTGTCCGGGGCAATCAACAGTTTTACATTCCCCACCCAATATATCGCAGGTTGTAGGCTGTGGAGAGTCTGAACCGGGAATCTTTCCGGGTGTTCCCGGTGTGCTTGGTGTGGTGCCCGGTGTTGTCCCGGGAGTAGTTCCGGGATTAACGCAGGTTCCCGACTGGCAACATAAATTGCACTTTTGCCCAAACTTTCCGGCATTAGGCGCCGACCAGGTTCCGCCCTGCCCCGGGAAATCTGCTTCGGTGTAACAATACCTTCTATTCGTACAATCACAAGTCCCTGGAACGCATTGCTGAGGTCTAGGAGTTACCCCGGGGCTTCCGCCAGGGATACAGCAATAATACCCTTGATTACAGGTTTTTGAAGAGTCATATACCTCATTATATCTTGAGCAGGTGCCTGCAACTGTAGAACCTGCATATATCGCCCGGCAAGTGCCTCCGCTTTGTGCGCAAGTAGTTCCGCTTCCGGGCGTGGTTCCCGAAGACTTCAAACAATAACATAACTCCACCCCAGTATCTGAGCAATATCTACCCGTAGATTGGACATTATAACTTGGATATAATTCTTTTACAAAGTCTAAACCCAATGTTGAGCAGGTGTATTGGCTATAACCCATTGAAGAGCAGTAAGAAGAGCATGAAAATTGGCCTGTGCCACCAGAAGCGCATTCCTTACTTACAGGATCACAGCCCGCAACGCCGCAGTAAACCGCACCTCCTTTACATTTACCAGACACACAAGAATAAATTGTAGCTATGCCACTTGTGCAGTGCTTAGGATAATTTCCGGGAACACTGCTGTCATGGCAGGTTCCTGAGCTGTCAACATAACATCCCTGGCAAACCTGCCCTCCGCTTATAATTTGGTCGCCGCATTTGCATTTGCAGCCTGAAGGGCATACGCGATTTGAGTTCAAATAGCAATAACATTCAGAATAACAAGACTTTCCACCACCACACCCGTAAGTTCCCCCTTTTGGAGATATCCCCATGCCAATATCGCAACAAACCCCATTTAAACTTGCACAAGATTTATCTGTTCCTGATTGAGAGCATGTGCTGTCCTCCAAACAACTATAAGCCTTCTCTTTTCCGGGGCAATCTATAAGATAATAACCCATACCGCTCCCACAGGGGCAAGTTCCCGTACTGTACGGCTCACCATAACAACATTCTTTGTATTTCTTGCAATCGCTACTTGAAATGCAACCACCCATATTTAAATCGCAAGTTTCCCCTTTTCCCGCACAATCCTCCCAAGAAGGCAGGCATTGATATTCATCAGCAACCACATGAGGCTCGCAATTTATCCCCATGCAGCGGTAATCCAGCTTTTGCCTCCTGGTGTAATAGGGGCAATATTTTCCAGAACTGCATTCGGGCTTTGATCCAAAAGGACTTGCCCAGGTAGACTTATCATCAGTGCTATCCTTTAAATTGCAATTGTTGCAAGGCGGAGAACAGCCGCACTCAGTATCGCTTCCGCTGCACCAGGGCTTGCAGTTACCGGAACCAGGATCAGTGCATTGCTGGCAGTTTGGACAAAGCATACATGCGCCTTGCATGCATCCGCAAAATTCTGTATCTTGGCTGTATTTCGTACTCAAGACAGGCTTACAGGCCTTCTCCGAAATGCACCTTTCTCGAGTACCTCCCGTCTGTTTTATTATTCTGCCTTCTGGGGTCGAGCCTGAACCCTCAAGCGGCGCATCATCCGAATCTACCCAAACGCATTTCTCAGTAGTTCCGCTGCCCGAACACTTTTGCTTCTGTAACTTTTCAACAACATATTGTTCGCAAAGCTGTGTATTATCAAGGCATTTTGCGACAGGACCTTCAACAATGCGCCATTGTGGGGTGGTGTCACATTTGGCGCATAAAATGCATCCGCAGGAATCATCTGTGTGTTTGCAGATATCCTCTACAGTATTTCCCCCAACGCACTTTTGGCAAGGGTTCACCACCCGGCACTTATTCCCATCACATCCGCAAGGGCATTGAACACCGTCTTTTCCACCGTATTGCGGGTTATACTCTTGCCACAGCTTATCAAATTTACAATTACAGGATGAGTCATACCGATATTCGGTATGGTGGCGAAAAACCTTATATATTCCCGCACTGTTGCATGAATGCACCCAATTAGATATTGAAGATGAGCCGCATAATTCATTTATATTGCAATTCTCGTTTGGGGCATCCTCCTGAGCAAAGGATATTGAAAAGGTTAAGCTTATTAGAGCTAAAGCAAAAAGAATCAGCCTTGAGCTATTCAAAAGGAACATAAGTATATAGTGCCTTAATATATATATCTATTTTAGAAGTTTGCTTTTGCCTACTCCCCTCACAACAAATAAAAGAAGCGCTCAAACACTAGATTAAAAAATGAAATAAGCCTCTAAAAAAGGATATTTTTAGGTTAGTGTATTTATCCTTGTAGCCATAGGCCCTATAACCGGATTTCCACTGGGCTGTGCGCAAATGAATGCCCCCATCCAGTCAGTAGAGTTGCCGGGAATCTGATCAAGGCTACTGTATTGTATTCCATTCATCACATAACTATTTGGCGTAAACTTAACTTTGCCGCCTGATATATCCAGCGCGCTGGGATCATCCTCATCCATTACCCCCTCTATAAAAATTGATGCGGCGGTATAATTAAAGCCATCAATATGCTGATAATTTATCATAAAGGTGACCGTTTCTTTTTTCTGGCAGTTAGTGTCGCAAGTGATTGATTTGTCCCCATCATAAACACAGTTTTGGAATGTCAGCGTTCCTTGAGGAGGTCCGCCGCAGTCTTGAGGGCAAGTTCCACTGCTTGACTCATAACTGTCGCAAACACCATCTCCGCACCAGCAGTCCTCAGGGCAGTTTTGGCTATGGCTAGTCTCTCCCAATAAGTGCTGGCAAACACCATCTCCGCAATTTTGACTGGAACTGCCCGTTCCTTCACAATATCCTGCGCTTGCAAAACCGCTCAAAAGCCAGTTATCTTTGGGTTCAAGGTTGGAAAAATAAACTTTCTGCTTTCCCCTCTCTTCATAATAACAGTTCCCTGATTGCAGGTCGCCCACTGTATACATCTCCTGCAGCTTTTTTGAGGCTTCAGCCCTATTGCCGTATTTTGAAATATACTGCTGGCACATATATTCCCTGCACCCCTTAATATCCATACTTGGACATTCTGTAACTAAAAAGCAATAAATGCTGTCCTCGCAGAAGTCCCACAAATAAGGCCTTGCTTCTCCGGTTATAAACCTTCCTTCCTCCTTATCATTATTCCAGTCATTGCTTCCCTTAGAAAAAGAATTATAAGTCTGTGTGCAAAAATTTGTGTAATCTTTAGATTCGCAATGTGCCTTGCACTGCCTCATATATTCCTGAGCCTTTTCCCCGGTCATATCCAGGTTGTCCGGGTTCATTGTCTTCATAACAAGGGCTATAACAACCCCCGCAACAACCAATAATATAATCAGCCCAACCACCATTTCTAAACTTGCTTGTCCTTTCGATTTGGAAACAGACATAATTATATACAAAGCAAATATATATTAATACTTATCAGAATTATAAAACCCAAAATCAATAAAATTCAGTTGACGCCAAATACCAGCATCTGGCCTTCAGGCTCAGAACACTGGAAAAACAGCTTCCATCCGTTTGAAGGCCCCAACTGGCTCAAGGCATATCTGTTAGAACTCTCCTCATCTCCAAAATAGGGCTTTGGCGTGAATATAACAAGGCCGCTATGGAACACCATTGTGCCGTCGCTTGCATCCCCTCCGGTTGAGCCGGCCATTTTGTTATCGGAGTCAACTATCCCCAGAATAACCACCCCTGTATCAATGCAGTTAGTCTCGCAGGTCAGGGTGTCAAACCCGTCATATTCGCAGTTATGAAACTGCAGGCTGTCTGCCGGAATTAAAGCGCCAAGAGGGCAGTCCTGAGGACAGGTTTCAGGGCTTTCCCAAGGGTCGCAAAATTCGTCGCCGCAAAAAGACGCTTCAATGATGTCTCCGCCCTTATCAGACTTTCCCGAATAGGAGCCGACCGCAAGAGCAATCACCGCAACCAAGACCAGCGCTATCAATATTGCATTACCGGGTGATTTTTTCAATTTATCTTTAGGCTTAGGCATAATATAGTTATGGAATATGTATATATAAATTCCCGTTCCAAAAATCGGCTTTAAGATGTTTGGCAAAAAAAATAAGGAAACTCAAAAGGCGCCTGATGATCTGCCAAAGATTCCCGAGTCCGAAGCCTATAAGCACTATAAAGCCGATGAGGCCCACTTTGACCCGACAAAGTTTGAAAAACTCTGCAAACTCCTCTCAAAGCCCTTCAGGCTCAAAGCCCCGGGCTTTGTAAAGTCAAAGATATCCGACCCGATCTACATGGCGGACATGCAGGTAAATGAAGATGAAGTGTTTACCGCAACAATAGTCAGCTTCATTATAGGCAGCATTCTAACTCTTCCTCTTATGGGCTACCTTGGTATGCCTCTCGGGATATTTGCCCTATTCATACCGCTATTCTTCTCATATAATATTCTCCTCTACCCTCCCTTCTATGCGGATGTTGTAAGGATAAGGGCGGGAAACGAGACCGTTGACATTATTCTCTATATGGTAATTTACCTCTCCCTTAACCCTGTTTTTGAGAAAGCAATTGAGTTTGCGGCAATGAACTGCCACGGGCCGTTAGGGGGCGACCTCAAAAAAATCATGTGGGATGTGGAGATGGGGCGCTTCACTACCGTAAAGGAGGCGGTCGGAGTTTACAGCAAAAAATGGTGCATATGGAATAATGAATTTGTCGAGTCACTAATCACCCTTCAGATGGTCTCAACCCAGCCCACTCAGGAGCGAAGGAGGACAATCCTTGATGAAGCCCTTAACCGGACCCTAAGAAACACATTTGAGAAGATGGAACAGTACTCAAAAGACATGAAGGTGCCATCAATGATGATACTTACTTTTGGAATACTCATGCCGCTGATGGGCCTCATAATGTTTCCAATGGTGAGCATTTTCATGTCCCAGGAAGTGAAGGTGGAAATAATTGCCATCGGCTATGTGGTAGTCCTTCCCGCAATGCTTTTATGGTATCTTCAAAGGCTAATCTCTAAGAGGCCTGCGGCATTTTCCCACTCAGAAAAGACCGGGGGAGTAAAGCCCAGAAAATATATTGAGCACCCAAAACTAAATATAAAAATCCCGATAAAGATTCTTGCAATTCTTCTCTTTGTCCTGCTGGCCCTGCCCGGAATTCTCCACTTTGTCGAGCTGTGGACCGCCCACAAATATATTTACGACCGTTATGATACAGTCGATGCCGAGGAACAGTGGAAGCAGTACTGCATATCAGCATATGATTCGGAAAAATTAATGTTTGCGATTTTTGAGGCGATGTTTGTGATATGGGCCATTGCTTTCTCAGTAATTCTTTATACTTATCTTCGGAGCGCAAAGCAATACCGCCTTGAGGAGTTTATCAGAAAGACTGAGGAGGACTTTCAGGTGGGGCTCTTTGAGCTTCAGATAGCCCTTGCCCAAAACATCCCTATTGAGCTTGCTATACCCAATGTTCTTGAGAAATACGAGAGAATGAACAAAAAGTCAAGCCCTATGTACATCTTTTTTAACAAAATCTACAACCGGATAACTCAGCTTTCCCTCACATTCAAGCAGTCGCTATATGATGAGCAGACAGGCGTGCTAAAAGACTTCCCTTCGCCTTTGATTGCAAACATTATGAACATCATAGCAAGCGCCTTTTCAAAAGGACCGCTTATCATCTCAAACGCCGCAAAGGACATCATAAACTGCCTCAGAAAGACAAGCGAGATAGAGCACATGATTAAAAATCTCCTTGAGAGCGTAATATCAAATATTAAGACGCAGGCAGGCTTCATCGCCCCGCTTATAGGCGCAATAATCGCTTCAGTTTCGGTCCTAATTGTATCTGTCCTGCAAAGAATAGCAAAAATGCTTGACGAAGTGGGAGAGAGCATGGGTGAGGGAGCGGCAGATTCCCTTTCAAGCTCCCTTGATATGATAAACCTAAAAGAAGTCCTTCCCCCAACGGTAATGGAACTGATAATAGGGATTTACATTATAGAATCAGTAATCATAATGTGCATATTTCTCACAGGAATTGAGAGGGGGTTTGATGAGGTTTACCGCGACTACCTTATAGCCTCAACCCTTGCAAAGGCGATAGTAATCTACTCTATTGTTTTCTTCCTAATGACTTTGCTCTTCCAGCCGCTGATAAGCAGTATCGGATAAGATAATAAAACGGAACTACAATTATGAAGGGGGTTGAAGAATCGGTTTCCCAGATTGTGTTTATTATAGGCGCTTTGGCGGCAATGGCTTTCCTCATAATCCTTGCCTATAACTATATGCCAAAAAGCTTTGGGGAAGATGAAGCTATTGGCAATTATACCGACAGGGGGCTTGCCCTTTACGGGATTGAGAATGCGGCTTACGAGTGCTGGGAGAAAAATAAGGGCAGAAAGTCTGCGGAGATATGCAGGAGGATTTCTTTAGAGCTGGATGAGAAGATTTTAGAAAGCGAAATTCGCTCAAAAATAAAGCCCTCAAGGATTCCGCCCGAAAGCCTTGTTGCAGAAGACCTCGGGCCTAGGTCCGAAGCCGCAATAAAATACGAAAACAATAGGATATATATTCAGGACAGATAATTATGCAAAAAGGAATGGAGTTTAACATGATTGTTGCCTTAATCCTTGCAATTGTAGGGGTTGGGCTTTTTATAATGTTTGTTGCAGGCGACCTTGAGTCTGCCGCTGCTTCGTTATACTGCAAGACTTTTGCAAAAATATCCGGAGGGCCGGAATCAGCGCCGGAAATGTGCCGTGACAAGATGGATACTTTGGGCTCATTTAGAATAGAGTCCGGCAACAAGGAAACAGCCTCAAGGGAGATTCTATCCTATATTATCGCCTGCTGGGAAAAAACAGATGCAATGAAAATTAAGGATAGATATGTGTGCTATGACTTACGGCTTCCCGGAAACCTTCCCGGCATAGGGGAGAATGATATTACCCAAATCCTGATAAATGAGGACCGGTGCCTGTCAATTGAAAACGCTGACTACGGGTGCGGGGTATTGGACCAGATACGCTGGGAAGTTGAAGGCGGCGCGCTTTTGTCCCAGACAATTTTATTTATTGAATATGATCCCTCGATTGAGGCAATAAGGGTTCTAGGATGAAGGCTGAAGCCTCTGTGGAGACGGTCGGCAAATGGATTTTGCTTCTGGTAATCCTTGCAATCGGACTGCAGCTAATCTTTAATTTTTCAGATAGGACCAACGATTATACAAAAGATATTGGCAAGGAAAAGTATGAAGCCGAGATTATAGCCTCGGATACCCCCTTTACCCAAGCCCAGATGAGCCTTTATGTGCGGTCCTGCTTTATGCGCTCAAAGGACAGCCCTAATGATAAGAATGTGTGCTACATTCTTGAAGGGGAGATGAATCAGATTGACAAATCCGGGCTTGAGGCTGAACTCTCCGAATATAAGCTTGATGCCTCAGGATTTAATAGAGAGAGAAGCGCGGCGGTAATTGAATATGACCCGATTAAAAAGAGGATAGTCCTAAAAAATTAAACAGTTGAGGGCCCTTATATTGCAACTATTCGGGGCATTTCTCAAAAAGCTCTAATGAGTTGCCCTTCTTTAGAAGGCATATTGAAACCGCCCCTAAAAGCTCTGCATTTTGGACATTTTGCGGGACGAATTTTGAGCGGCTTATTCCTCCCCGGGAAAGCGTGAGTACTCCATCTGAGGCAATAATGTCTGAGCGGCTGATAACTGTCTCAAACTGTCCGTCAAAAGGCTCGTTTGCCATCCGCTCTATAAGGGATGAAAGCCATTCTGCATCGCCCTCAATCCCTGAATATGCTGAACTTTTTGACTGGGAATCCATATAATTTCCGGCAACAATAAAAAATATAACGCCCGCAATAAGCGAGCCCCCGATAATTACAAGCTCATTTACTTCCATATTTTATTGCCTTGATATTTCCACATAGTCGCTTTTTTTCTCAAGCTCGAGGCGGTACTCAAATGTTTTGTGCCTCCCAAGTATTCTGTCAACTAATGCGCTAAGCGACCTTTCGGCAGGAACCGCCCCGATAAGAGGCATGCTTGCAGGGCAGGAAAGCTCTTCGCATTGAAGGCGGCGGTCTGCAATCTTTAGGCATATCAGGCTTCCCTTCATTACCTCCCCCTCAACAGCCTTTATGGAATATTCTTCATCGCTGAATGTTGTATATTTATCATCTGTAAAGTAGATTGCGGATATTGATTCAGAGAGCTGTACTTTCAAATATCTCTTGTTTCCCGGAGCGCTAAAGCACAGGTCATTTTCAACAAGCGACTTAATTTCATTATAGGGCTCAAGAGCCTTTTGGTCGCTCATAACTCCGGTTGTCTGGAAAAGCATTTGGTAGGCGGAGATAAATATCAAAAGCCCCGCTATTACGCCGCCCGCAATCCAAAACCATGTGGGAACCGAACCCTTCATAATTATCCCTGTTTATTATTCATAATTTTAGTTTTATTCGAGCTAATCTTCCTCAAGAGCAATTGTGATTTCTTTGCTTTCGCTAAGCTCAATATCCTCTTCCTTGTCCGCGTAGCCGCTTTTTGAGGTTTCGCATAGGTAAGGGCTGGCTTTTTCTATTCCTGCATTAAGCCCGACGGCTCCGGTCTGGATATACTCAAGCAGGGTTTTTACCTTAATCTTTCCTTCCCCATCGGCTTTTTCGCTGAAAGCCTCCTTCCCGTCTTTATCTGCGCAGGTAACCTCAGCCCCCTCAACCGGATTTCCTTCGCTGTCGGTTACATTCAGGCTGAGGTGCCAGTAACGCTCAAGATATGACTCTTCAATGTCAATATAGGAATTGCTGTAGGTTGTGTTTGTAATCGTGATATTTGTGGCGTTGTAGAGCCATAGCTCATATGAGTTTTCGCAATCCGACTTTATGCTTGAGTTGCTTATTGAAGCATTGTCCAGATGGATTAATGCAAGGGAGGCATAATCGCAGTATTTAGTTGATATGCTGCAGTTGTTGATTTTTGACTTATTTGAGTTTGCAAGGGTTAAGCCGTCTGTACTTAAATCCAGCCCCTCTATATAGGCGTTGTTGCAGAAGGCCAGGTAGAGCTGGCCTATATCGTCTTTGTTTTTTATCTCAAGGTCGGGCTGATTGAAGTAGTAGTATATCGGCTTATCCTGCTCGATATTTGTGTCGTCAATTGAGTGGTTGTAGTGGGAGATATTTTGTGATGGGGTGATATATAGAGCAGGGCCTTTTGGTGTTGAGAATTGGTTTTCTGCTAAAGTCAGATTTTCGCAATACTCAAGCCCAATTCCAACAGTGGATTCCCCTTCTGTTTCCACTAAAAAGCCTCTTATTTCGGAATTCCTAAGCTCCTGCAAAAGGATTGCGGCCCCCCCATCCCCTTGAAGCCGGATAATGTTGTTTTTTGTATCCAGCGCAGGAAACACTGTAACTCCCGGAGGGTATACAAAAACATAGTTACTACTGTTTACTGCTACTCCAATACTATCTATACCGCTAGATTCCAGTATGCAACCGGTAAGCCTAACAGGTTCGCTATGGATAATATCTATGAGGCGACTTGAATATGCTGAGGATGTTATTTTGTTTTCAGTCAGGGTTGTGTAGTTGGACATATAGCTAACCGCTCCCTTAGAGCCTAAACCCTCAATAGATATTGTATTATTCTGAAAAAGAGTTTTATAAGAATATTGAAATACCGCTCCGCTAGAAGCCTCGCCTAATATATTTAAAGTATTTTCTGAAACTATCGAATCATTTCCCCTAATTATTCCAATACATGTCGCCCCAGAACCATGGGAAGTGATTTTATTTTCTTTTATCAGATTTCTCTGGGAAGGCACAAAAATATTAGAATATATTTGCGGGTCTGTTCCGGGTACAGGAAATATGCCTGCAACTTGCCCAGGAGAATAAATTCCCATCGTTTCGTCTCCGGAGATGCTTATATTATTCCCTGCAACCCGAGAGTATGACCCTCTAAGGATTATACCAAAAGAATAGTCTCCCAAAATATCGATTTCATTCTCATTAGAGTTGTATTTTTTTGAAAGCTGAATGCCCTTAACATTCTGGCCTTCAAGCTTAAGCTTGTTTTGGGTTATATTTGAAATCGGCCCAAACCATTCCTTTCCTGTGTCTATCCCTATATTGCTTTGTCCTTTCAGGTTGATATTGTTTTGGGCTATTTTGGATATAGACGCGGGATTTGCCAGTATGCTCTGCAATTGTCCGAAGTCTCTTATATCCGAAGGCATCTCTATAGTTATTCCAACCGAGTCTTTTGCCTCACCTGAAAAGGTATTTTCGAAAACCTCATTTCCAGGCGCAATCATTATTATTCCTTTGGCATATTCCGCAGAGCCAAACTCAATAGTATTTTGGGATATTTTATTTGAGTCCGAGCCCGAAAATATAATAATTATACCCACAGCCCGATTTCCACCTAAATAAATGCTGTTCTCTTCCAGTATATTTTGGGGAGAATTTTGGAGATAGATTCCTGAAAAGAACTGCGCAATATAGTTATCGGGCTTCTTATCAGGAAATCCTCCTTTAAAATTTTCAGGTAGGCTTGACGAAAAGCTCTCCCAGGAATGCAAGTTTAGGTTATTATCAGAAATTTTATTGAACGCGGAGCCATCCAAAAGAATCCCTATATTTCCATTACCTTCCAAAACATTTACAGTATTGCCAAGTATTTCCACATCTTGGCTATCACCTATATTTAGTCCATAGCCGGATTCCGTACTGCCAAGCCAAAGAATATTCCCCGAAATTTTTCCTTTGCTATCTTTCAGCCCTATGGCTTGCGAGAACTTTCCTTTAGTGTAGAAAGTATTGCCTTCTATTAGAAGGCCTTCAGATACTGTTTCATATATGGCCCTTGTATTTATATTTTCCCCGATGCCTTCAAAAGAGCCCCCCTGCTCAAAAACACAGTTTCGGACAACAAGATTATTATGCCCCGGATTATATATTGCATGCCCGTTTTCCTTTGTTGCATAAGTAATCTTTTTTCCTTGGCAGTCTATGGTAAGGCCCTCGGCCTGAATCTGAAAGCAGGTGCCTTCAGAAACCAAATCGTGCTCAAGAAACACATCATCATCAATAGGCCCGCATTTTTGAGAGCCTCCGGAGTCCGGTCCTGAGGGAATATTGCCCCTGCAAATCTCAGAAACAGATACCGGCAAACCCCTATCTTTTACCCAGTCATAAGCCTGTGGAGCGAGGTAATAATCTGTCCTTACCTGATTATTCATGACGCATCTTGGGTCCCCTACCCCTTTTCCTGCCCGGTTTATATCTATACATTTATCCGGGCATCGGGACTTGTCGCTGCAAAATAAAGTAGGTCCGTCGCAATCAAGAGCACCACTATCAGAAAGGCAGGAAGGTCGGTCAGAGTACACTTCCCCATAGCCTTGGGCTAAGTTTGCAAAGCAGTATTCTCTCCCCTGAGAAGTGTGTATTGAAAATCCGCAAAGCAACCCCAGAGGATTTTCATAATTGCAGAACATATCCTTAGCCAAGCCGTGGCATTCACTCAGGCATTCCTCTGGAGTAGCATAAATCTTACCCCCTCCGCTGTTTGCATTCATACAGCAATAAGGCTGGCCTTGTGTTGTTGCAAGAGAACCTCCGCAGGGAGTGCCTATTGCATTTGGATCTTCACACAGGAGACTTATTTTTGCCTGGTTATTGGCAATAAGGCAGGACTCTTGATTTGAATATACCTCAAATATATTAGCCTGCGCATAACAGAAGGGATTAATATCTGAAGTATATACTTCCCCGCACTTACAATTCGGGGAAGAATATTCGCAGGACTTATAAGCACAGTCCAGGCCGCAGTAAAGCCCGCAAAGCCCAAATGTATGACCCAGTTCATGGAGAAATGGAATATATCTCTGGGAAGACCAAATAACTGAAGTTACCCAGACCATTTTTGTTTCGGGCGAATCAGGAGAGCCTGAACACATGTAGCCCCCCGTTTGCCCGTCAAAAAAATTTTCTATACCCACAACCCTCCACCCATACCCGGTAGGGTCATTTTCAGGAATAAGTCCTTGCCTTGAAGCGCAAATATAAGCGCGATGGGGGTCTCCTCGCTGAGACCCCACAGGGCCCCACAAATCATTGCAGGAATTATGATCGGCACGGATGAGCTCTATTTTGTCCGGGCATTCTTTAAAGGGAAATATATCCACGAAAAGGTTATATGCGCCTTCGGTATAATCTCTAAATTCCCGAATATTGTTGTTATCCCAGCCTATAGGCACAGCTATTACCCTAAACTTAGCCTGATTTTCCGAGGCAAGCGCTAAAGGGATAAAGGCTTGCCAAAAAACCAGGGCAAATAAGACTAAGGCGACTTTTTTGGCAAAGGTTTTTGGCGCCTTACCTAAGGCATTATTCCCTAAGTCCCGTCCCCTAAACCTCTTTTTTTCTTCCATATTTTACAAGATATAATGCTGCAATCCCTCCAAAAACCAAAGCCAATAAGGTTAGAATGTGCTTGTAAGAGCCAAAACGGCTTTCAGGAATATCCTTGGCCTCAGGCTCCAAAGAATCTTCACCATCTAAAGATGTGTCTTTTGGTTCGGGCTTTTGCCCCTCCGGGACTGTGTCTTGCCTGCAGTCGGGGTCAACTCCCGGGGCACAGTCGGGGTCGCAAATCCCGTCAGAAACCCGGTCGCACATTCCATCCAAAGAGCCGCTCGGGCAGTCATTGGGGCAGGAGAGGTGATTTTCAAGAGGCGGCTCGCAAATGTTGTTGTTATTGCAGAATTTTGTCATATCAACTGAAAGCAGGCTTTCCCCTGATAGGCTTACAATCTCAACAGAAGTGGCCTTCGGGTCATGGGGCAAAAAAAGCGAAGTCATCCTTATATCCGGATTGGGGCAGGAATTGCATCTCGGATTTATGGAGAACTCATAACTCTTAATTAATCCTTCCTCTCCCCAAACTTTAGCGTACTGCCGCCTCTCCCCGTCGATATCGGGGACAAATTCCGTGCCGTAAAGCACATCTGAGATATCCTCAAAGAATTCTCCCAAAGTCTCGTCATAGCCCAAAACAACAAAGAATATTTTGCTTTCAGCCAATACTACGCCAGAAAAGCAATAGAGCAGAAAAACCCCTAAAAAAGATAACAGAATAGTTCTTCCTTTTGGCCCCATAATAGTAGCTTTATTGCTAAATTAGGCTTTTTTGTATATTATGGTGCGGCTCTGCAATTCCGGACAGATGAGCTTTACAATAAAGTCCTTCTCACTGATTTCCGGGATTATCGCCTTTTTCCTTTTAATCTACATCGTGTCCTATTTTTCGGGCGGCGCAGAAGAAAAAAAGGAAGCAATGAACTTTGAGATGCAGGCAAGATACGCCCTAACCAAACTCGTATCAAGGGAAGACTGCCTCGCCTACTCATTTGGAGGGGTTGCCCAAAAAGGCGTTCTTGATATAGAAAAGCTTGAGCGATTTTCAAGGGATTTTTATGATAACGAGCCTCTCTGCGCCATGGAGGAGAATTTTGACTATAAAATATCTGTGAGAGAAGAGCCTATGGAGCTTGAAATATACAGCAAATTTTCGGGGGATATTGAGTACCTGCTTTCTGAAATAAACCGCAAAAACACGGTCTTTTTGATGGATGTTTCGGCAAGCATGCTTGAGCCTTGCGGAACATTTGAGGGAAGGGAGACCAGCAAAATAGAGTGCGTTGAAATCTTTATGAAAAGCTTTATTGACAATCTCGCTGATGAAAGCAAAATTGCGCTTTTTGTGTATCCGGGGAACTACTGGGTATTTCCGATGACGCAAGTCGGGGGAAACCGGGAAAGCCTCAAAGCAAAATCCGAATTTGTAACTGAAAAGGGCACTCCAATGTGCATAGCAATGCAGGAAGCCTATAATTATGCGGGGCAGGAGAAGATTGACCGAATTGTTCTTTTGACTGACGGATGCGAAAATTCAAGGGAATGCCCGATAGGCGCTTCGGTTAATGTTGTCCGCTCAAACATTGGAATAAGCCCTCCAGTCCACTCAATAGCCTTCGGGGAGGATGTTGACCGATGCACTCATCTTTTGGAGGAAATTTCAAATATTACTGAAGGCGACTACTACCGGGCGCTTACTTGCGAGGAGCTTGCGGGAAGGACCCCCCAATACCGAATTTCAACCCAAGAAATTCTATGGGATTTTGGGGTAAGGGCATACTCCCCTCAAAAGGCCCAATACAACAGAATAACAATTACGCTTCCGGCAACAATAAGATATGACGAGAAAACCTACCGAAGGGCAACCTTAATTATGGAGGCAGTTTCAGGAGAGCTTGAAACAATAGCCGGAAAGATTGAAAAAATATGCCATGACGAGAAAAAAACCAAGCTAAGCCTTGAGATGCAGGTAACCTACCCCATAACCTACAGCAACGGAAAGATTTGCATATCCTCAAGCGAGCCTATATGCAAAGCAATATCCTGCCCCCACCCTGTGGTTTTTGAGGATATAAAAAATACGGGAAGGCGGCTGATTACCATGGACTATATCAACGGAAATATTGAGGTGAGGACATGAGAAAAGGGGTTGTTGAGGAAATGTTTGGATTTCTGATAATAGCCCTTGCAATAATACTCGTCATTGTAATCTATATTACCGGAACTGCAACAAAAGATGTGGCGCTCGCAAAACAAAGGCAGGGGGCTCTTTTGGATGAGGAAACAAACAATCTCCTGCACTCAATATATGACATAAAGCTTTCTGTCTTTGACAAAACCTATGCTGAAATACTTGTTGACGCAAACCTTCAGGGAAAAAATATGACTCAGGTTTACTACGGGCAGGGGCTTGGGACAATTGATGTAGGGGAACTTATCGGGCCTGTTTTTGACGCAAATTTCGGAAAGGGGAAATGGGCGCTTGTGGTCTCAACCCCCAAGGGGAACGCGACATATAATGACATTTCAGGGAAAAATTATGTGTACGACTACCCTATACCCGCGCCTTCCCCTGAAGGGGGGCCTTCTATGAATCGGCTTATTATGTATATAGACAAATAGTATGATGGGGATAAAATTTAAGGGGTCCTCGATTATGCCCTATGTTTTTGTAATCCTTCTGCTTTTTATTGTCGCTATTTCCTGGCGTTCTCTTGGCGGCGGTTTTGGGGATGCGCAGTCAAGGCAGATGTCTGATGCAAAAGCCTTAGGCCTTCTCAAAAGCGAAATAGAGTCCGCAAAAAGATATTCAAAGCAGAGCCTTAGTTTTGCTTTCGGGCAGGCAACCCATGAGCATGCTCTTGGCGGCGGCATCCATTCGGGAGGCAATATTAATTCCTGGATTTGCAATTCTCCCTCGCCCCCAATCTTTAGCGAAGTAAAGTCCTGCCTTGAGGAAAACACTTTAAGGTATGCAAACCTGCCTTTGGAAGGCTATTCTGTAAGCCAAATGATTGAATATAATCTGGAGCCTTTTACAAGCGTCAGTTACGAAATTGATGAAGCCGGCGCCTTAGGGGGGCAATACGATGAAGGAGACTATATGCTAACCATGAAAGGCGGCTCAATTGAGGTTTCGGCAAAACAGGGAAAGGCCTCTGAAGGGATGGAATTAACAGAGCTTGCGGGAAAAAACCGGTTCTGGTACCTTTACCGAAATTTCTATGCATGGTCCAATGAAAACCTTTTTTCGGAGAAGTCCCTTGAGTGCGCAAGCCTTTGCCTCGGCTGCGAGTGCATAAATATGGCCGCAGAAATCGCGCTTGAAGGGCTTAAAGAAAAGTTTGACGAGCAGGTGCATTGCAGTTTTGAGAGAGTATGCTGCTCTCGCGGCCCTTCAAGGATTACCGGGCTTTTGAATGGGGCGGAGTTCTGGGACCAAAGCGAGTGCATTTCCGGATGCGGGCTTTCCTGCTCTCAGGGCGGGCCGGGGGAAATTGACAAGTCCCCTTTTTTGAGGATTTCGCAAGGGTACTCGAGGGACGGAATTTCTGATAACAAGCTTGCCGCAGTTTATGAGTTCTCCTGCTCTGACAGCAAATATTTTGTTTCGGGCGGAGAAGGCCCGCAGGCTCTTGTATTTACGGTTAGGGCTTCTGTGAGCTATGCGGATTTGGGGGCCTGTTAGATATAGTTAGGTGGCAAAATAGTTCAGGGGTGGGTTGAAAAATAATTAAATTTTGGCAAATAGGGCAACCCTCAAATATTCTCAATAACCCTCTCCAAGTAAGCGTTAATTTCATCTCCCCTGTATCCAAGGTCGCCCCCTTGTTTGAACCCAAGCCTCACGCTCTTAAATCCTTTTTTCGGGTTTGGGAGAGTAAAAACAATCTTTTTCTCGGTTTGTTTGAACGGGGCCTTTTTTTCAGAAAGCTTCTTTACAATATCGTCAGATACCTCTCCGTAAGTCACAAAATCCTTGACCTTCTTGACCATACCCATATTATTTGGCGTGACTTCAATTACAGCGCATGAATTTTTAGTTTTAAGCCCCAGAAGGGTAAGAGTGTCCTCAAACTCTTTTTTTAGGTTATATCTTCCCCTAATCCTTACAACCGCAATTTTTTCCATAATAGGGGATAGAAAAAATTAAATATCCCCGCCAAAAACCAATTTTCCTATAAACTCGGCTGTTTCTTCAAGTTCCCCATGTGAAAGCGCATATACCTTTTTTTTGGAGCCTAAATGAGGATAATCCCCCGTCAGCTCCCTTGCCTGCTTTTTTGTTAATTCCGCCCCAAATCGCCCAAAACCTCTTATTATTGCTTCCCTTAAGGCATTTTTAGAAATCTTGTCCTTCTGGCGCAAAAACTCCTGAAGTATTGCCTCTTTTGGCTCTTTTGGCTCTTTTGGCTCAATTATAAGCAAAACCGAGTTTACTTTGGGCTCAGGCTCAAAACTTGGGGGGTAAACAGTTATATCCTCAGATATATTGAAAAAAGCCTCTGCAATAAAAGTGAGCTTTGTCCTCTTTTTTCCAAGAAGTATTGAGGCAAATCCCCCGGAAACCAAAAGCGCCCCTTTTCTAAACCTGCAGAACACAAGCTTTTGTACAACAGGCTCAGAAATGGAATAGGGGAGATTGGAGGCAATCACTTCAAACTTCGGCCATTCCGTCTCAAGCGCATTTCCAATCGCCACCTCAATATTTCCGAGCTTTTTTGCCATTTCAAAGAGGCTTGGGCCAAGAGAGGGGTCAATCTCAACAGCATAAACCTTTTTTGCTCCTTTTGCAAGAAGGCGTGTCAGGCTTCCAAGCCCAGCCCCTATCTCAAAAACCACTTCATCTTTTCGGGGACCGCAAACATCCACAATCCTTGATAGGACATCCTCATCCTTCATAAAGTGCTGGTCGTATTCCATAATAATCCTGCTTAATAAAATTCACTATAGGGTTCCTTTTATCCTTCAATCGCCATAATAATCAGCTTTCCCAAAATAAGGCTGAGTTCCGGGTAGGTTTCCCCTTGGACTATTATATTCTTCCCGTCATAACGAAGGGCGGTTTCATTTGCCAGGGTATTAGGTCCGTAAATATAGATTGCCGGCTCGCTTGAAGAATATTCCTGAGTTGTGTATGGCTCAATTGATTTATTTTCTCCCTTATAACTGATAAAGTAGTGGCTCAGATAATATGAAAACGGGGTTGCGGCAAGAATCATCTGCGAATTCTCGGCATCAGGCCCTTCAGCGCAGGAAACAACAATATTAATCCTCTCACTCTTGAAAAAATCCCTTATTTGGGCCTCATTTGAGACGCTCAGCATATAAGCAACCGTCAGATTTGTCCCGGCGCTATAAGGGGGCCTTTGCCACTGCCCTTCCGGGTTAAGGAAACATACATAGTAGTCTCCGCAAACCATAGCTTCATCTGACAGGTAAGGAAAATCGCTTTTGTTTTTCTGCCCGCCGTTTGAATAGGCTTCAGTGTATATTGCATAAAAAAGCCCGAAAAATGCGAGAGTTGCAATTATAACTGCAATAAAAGCGTTTTTGGAAAGCCCAAAATCCTCTGCGGCGGCAAATATTCCCCCTTTTTGGCCCGCGGCTTGCGGCTTTGAAGTGTCTTTTTGGGGATTCTCCGAAGATTTATCCAAGTCCGGGCCCTCTTTTTGCAAAACATCCTCTTTTTCATCCAAAGCGCGCCTTTTATCCAAAACCTCTTTAGTTACAACACCCTTGTTTACCGGCTTTATTGCTTTTGCGCCGGGATTTTTCCTGGGGGCAGATTTGCCTTCCCTTCCTGCCGGCTTTTTTTTGCCTTTTTTTCCTACGCCTTCCCTATCTTTCACACCCATAATTTAATTATTGAGATTATTAAGCCCCCAATATTCCCCGAATGCAGAAATATACGCTTAATGCCTCTTAAATCCGGTTTAGAGCCAAAATTAAGCGCTTTTTGGCAAGAAGCGATGCTTTAGGGAAGGGGGTGAAAATAGAGGAGATAGAACTGCCATAAAGAGGCTTCTTAAATTTTAACACAACTAAAATAATGGCAGAACTTACAGTTACGGATATCGGAAAACTCAGGGAAGAGAAGAGGGGATTTTCCCAGACTTTTGACCTTACAGTCAACTTTATCGGCCTTGACTTAAAAAAGCCCGAAAACAGGATTAGGGAGCAGATAAAGCTTCCCCACAAGGTTCGCGACCCTAAAGTATGCTTTATAACTGACATTCTATCTCCTGTTGCGGAGAAAAGCGGGCAGAAAGTCCTATCCAAAAACGACCTTGGCTTAAAGCCAAGGAAAGCCAAAACACTTGCCCGCGACTATGACATCTTTGCTGTAGAGGCTCCCCTAATGCCGGCGGCGGCAAAGGAGCTTGGCCGGTATTTAGGGCCCAGAAACAAGCAAATGGCGCCTGTCCCGCCTGCCCTCAAGGATGTAGGGCCTCTGATTGAAGGATATGGAAAAGCTGTGCAGATAAATGTTATAAAAAGCCAGACTATCCAAATCCCCATTGGAAAGGATAGCCTTAATGACAAGCAAATCCTTGAAAATTACAATTACGCTTTTGAAAAGATACAGGCTAAATTAGCTGAAAAAAAAGCCCAGATAAAATCTGTTTATTTGAAGACCACCATGGGAAAGCCCATGAAGGTGATGTAGTATGGTATCTGCAAGAAAAAAGGAGACCCTAAAAAACCTCAAAGGGGTATTCAAAAGCTCAAATTCTTTCCTTGTTTTCGACCTAAAGGGGCTTCCCGCAAAACAGCTCCATGAAATACGTAACAAGCTAAAAGAGGAGGGAATCAATACCTCAGTAGCCAAAAGGAAGATTTTTGAAAAAGCCATTGAAGACTCGGGAATTAAGCTTAATATATCTGACTTAAGCCAGCCCGCATTAGCCTATACCGATAAGGGGATTTTTGAGGCGGTCGGATCCATAAAGAGCCTTAAGACAAAGAGAAAGGCAAAGTCAGGCGAAACTGCCCCCGCGGATTTAGCTGTGCCTCCGGGAAACACAGGCATACCTGCAGGGCCGGCAATCAGCATTTTTAAGCAGTTTACTATCCAGACTCTGATGAAAGACGGCAAAATACACATTAAAGACGAAAAAATTGTCTGCAAAGAGGGGCAAAACATAGAAACAGGCCTCATATCCCTTTTGAATATGCTTGGAATAGAGCCAATAGAGATGTTTATATCCCCCCAAGGCGGATACTCGCAAGGATTGCTATACACAAAGGATATATTTGAAGTAAACAAGGCCTACCTTGAAGAAAGGATATCTATTGCAGGCGAAAGCGTATTCAAGCTCACCTATCGCCTGGGTTACCCGACTAAGCAAAATGCAGCGCTTCTGCTCTCAAGCGGGTTTTCAAAGGTCAAAAGGCTGGGGCTTGAGCTGGGAGTTCCTGCAAAAGGCACAATTAAGGACCTATTAAGGGTTGCCGGATGCAAAGCAAAAAAGCTTGAAGGCAGGTAATCCTATATAATCCAATTATATTATGGCAAAAAAGGGGATTAGCTCTCTGATTGCGGAAATTCTTCTGGTGATGATTGTGCTTGTCTTAATGTCATCTTTCTACCTTTTCTATAAGTCCTCTGCGGAGTCCGCATTCAAATCAGCCGAATCTGAAGAAGAAGCTGTTGATTGCAGCAGGTACTCAAGCTTTGTAATAGAAAGCATTGACGGGAATGAGGTCACTATAAGGAATAATGGGGCGAGGGAACTCGACACCCGCCGATTTTATGCATATATCAATAATGAGCCCATAAGCCGCGGGGCTTCTTCTCCTGATATTATAGCCGCAAACGAGAGAGCCACCCTTATTTTAGGTGTTTCCCCATCTTCAGGCGACCGGCTAAAGATTGTTGGGGACTGCAAAGCGGGGGATGAATATTATATAAGGTAGGTGAAATGCTAAAATATATTATTTCCGTTAACTATTTATGTTCTATCAAATCAGCGTTAAGGAAAAGGTCGGTGTAGAGGCCCAAAAACTCAAAGAAGATATCAAAGAGAGCATCGAGGAGAGCATTGACACGCTCCATGTAAAAGAGGAAAACGGCGTCTTTTTGGGGGTTACTGAAATCACCAAAATCGGCGAGAGCGGAGATATACTGCCCGAAAGGCCTGAAATATTTTTTGATGTGGAATACACCGCGCTGTTTTTCCAGCCTGCCCCAAATGAAGTGATAAAGGGAATTGTATCTGATGTAGCAGAATTCGGCCCTTTTGTAAGAATAGGCCCAATTGACGCCCTTGTGCATATTTCCCAGATTACTCAGGAGAAAATGACTTATAACCCCCAGCAGGATGTTATAGCAAGCGCTGACGGCAAGAAAGTGATTCAGACAGGCGACCTCATAAAGGCCATTGTTGTAAATTCCACTATTTCAAGCGAAAGGATGAGGGTAAACTTGTCCATGAAGCAGGACGGGATGGGGCCTTTGAAATGGGCAGAAAAAGAAAAGTCCAAGAAAAAAGCCGAGGCAAAAGAGAAGAAGTAGTAACAGCTCTATAAAAGAAACCCTATCAATTTAAAAGGTATTTTTATATTTCAGCTTCTTTAATCAGCCCCTCTAAAAACAGCTTAGAAAAGTATTCTCCCCCGCTAAAATAGCCCCCTCCGCTTTTTCTGTATTTTTTCTCGGCCTCTCTAAAAGCCTTACTTATACAGGACTCCACATAGGGGTCCTTGCACCTTAATAAAAATGGCAGCCTCACTTCTTTAGAGCCAAATTTAACAGTTCTCCACACCATATATTCTGTGCCTTTGTACATCTCATAGTAAGCGGTTCCCCTAAAAGGCAATACCCCCACATCTACCTCATAGGCATACTCATCCAGGGAACGTATATATTTCAGGTTATCGATAAGGTCCTTTTTCGTGGTCTTTGGGGTTGCCAGTATAAAATATAAATAGGGCTTTACAAATTTTCCTATTTTATCCAATTCACAAATAACCTCTCTGGAACTCATCTTTGAAAGCCGCCCTCCCTTATTTAGGTCTAAATCCCTTACTCTCCTTGAAAGTGATTCTATTCCAAATAATGCCTTTATGTTTAGCTTTTTTGCAAGCTCCAGCATTTCACCATCAAAACAATCAAGTCTTGCCTGAATAACAAATCGCATCTCTTTAGGGATATTGCCTCTCTCCTGCTCTTCAAGTATTGAGGTGAATAATTCCATAAAATGGCTTTTGCTCGCATTTATAGTCGGATCCACAAAGAATATCTCCTCGGCCCTCTTGGATAATTCAGCAATTTCCCGAATAACTAATCGTATATCCCTAAATAGCAGCTTATTTTTATAGAGTTTTGGAACAGTGCAAAAGTTGCAATTAAAGGGGCATCCAAAAGAAGTAAAAAGGCTCCGGCGACCTGAGAATGTTTCTGCCTTTGTATGAAGGCTTTCGTAAGATGAATAGTCTATAATGCTCTTAAGCTCTGAGAGTTCTTCTTTTTTTGGGATATACGGTTCATTTATTACAATCCCCCTCTTTGACCTATAGCAGATTCCCGGAATTCTATGGGGGGGCTCTCCCCAAATCAATTTCAGCACAGGCAATTCTCCAAATCCCCTTACCACATAATCGATACTTTTATCCTCTAAAAGCTCTTTGGGGTATAGCCAGGGATAAACACCCCCAAAAATAATTTTTGAGTCGGGGGAGCGTTTTTTTATAAATTCTGAGATTTCTCGCTGATGGAATATAGTTGCAGAGTTAGTTCCCATTCCAACAAACCCGTAATTTTTCCTAAGCAGTCTCTCAAGAGCCCTTAATGGGCTTTTTGTCCTGTCAATGCTAAAATAATCAACCTTATGCCCTTCTGACTCAAGATTTGACGCTATGCTTAACAGCCCAAGATTCAGCTGATTATACCCGTTTAAGGTTGTACAGCGGTCATATGTCCTTTTTGGCTCAACCAATAATACTCTCATTACCATATACTAAGCCTAAAGTATTTATATCTATATTATAAAAAATATATTTAATTATATATTTGTACTGTAAAGGGACATCGTGCCACTTTATGGAGCTAAATGATTTACATACAAGGCTAAAGGCGGTTATTGATTATCTTGATAACCGTAAAACAGCTAACCAGATCAGCGTTCTATATGGGATAAAGCCAAGGACCATAAGGAAGCTTGCTAAACTATATCGTGAGGGAGGGCTTGAGGCGCTTAGAGTAAAGCCTAAAACACCTAAGCGCCAGCCGTTTAAGACCCCTGGCTATATAGAAGACCTAATCATTCGGACTAAGCTTGAGCACCCCTCATATGGGAGCAGGATGATTAAGCACACAATAAAGGATAATGCAGATATAAGCCATACAACGATAACCAAGATACTTAAGCGATACAATCTGCTCTACAAGGTCAAGCCTAAAACACAACCCTGCAAAAGGTTTGAAAGAAAGCACTCCGATTCTCTATGGCAGATGGATATCTATGAGTTCAGGGTTGCGGGAGTTGGCAAATGCTACATTTTTAGCATAGTTGATGACCACAGCCGGTATGTCTGCTGCCTAAGGATATTTGCCAGAAAGACTCTAGCTAATGCAATCAGATCGCTAAATGGCGCATTAGCCGGGGGAAGACTCCCTGCTTCAGTTTATGTTGATAACGGCAGGCAGTTTACAGGCAATGACTTCAGGGAATTCTGTCGGGAACAGGGCATAAAGCTGATAGTTGGTAGGCCGTTTAATCCAAAGGCGAGAGGCAAAGTGGAAGGATTTCACAAAATCCTCCATAAGGAGCTTATAAGTCAGGTATGGTTTAGGGACCTAAACCATGCGCAAGAAGAGCTTGATAAGTTTAGGGGCTACTACAACAATAAGCGGCCACAAGGTGGTATCGGATACAAGCCTCCTTCATCAAGGTACTTAACAGCCAAGGCCAATTAGGCACGATGTGGGTTTACGAAAAGCGGCATGATGTGTGTTTACACTACATATATTAAAATTGAAACTTGGGTTATCCTGCGGACAAATCAAACCCTTACTTTGAAAATGCGGCTTCAAGAGGCGGAATAACCTGCTTTTTCCTTGAAAGAATGCCTTCCTTGTAGATT
>CAZJKT010000004.1:0-60019 GCA_964547015.1 uncultured archaeon | reverse complement strand
TTATTTCGAGTTTTATGTTTACCATAACTATAGTTGTTCATATATTTATGTCTTAGACTATAGTTGGTATTTTCTCTAATACCAGCTCTGAGAAGGGAATATCTTGGGCAATTATAAATTCAGAAATTTCATAGGAACCATCGTATTCTTCCAGAGGGACTCTAGATGCCATGTATTCAATGTATACCTCTCTTAACCCGAGTTCCCTAGCCTCCAGAAAATCCCCCTTCGATTTTTCCCAGAGTTCTTGTAAATGGGTGGAATCCAATACATAAACAGGATATTCGTTCTCGATATCAAAACTTAATAGCCCATAATTATTTTTCATGCAATTTTTGAGGTGTTTTAACCAGCCGGTTCTTACCCAAGATTCTGGCTCCGGATCGTTAAGAAAGCAGAATAAGTATCCTACTCTAGGCACATCAATTTCCAATCTTCTTGCTATTTTTGGAGGGACTAGTGGAGACCATGCTCTTAGCGGATATTTTTCGGCCCAAATATGGCGAAGGTCATCTCCCCTTATATAATGATATGCCCTTGACATAACTATATTATATTACTTTAAAAAGGTAACATATATTACCAAGTAGTGCACGGTATCGGGGAAATTACAGGTGGCTAGAGGTAAGATAATCCGATTATGCCCTTATTATGGTTGACCTGAATATCCTCCCCGGCGAGCCCGGCTGCTACATTTTCAAAAACAGCAAAGGCCGGATAATATACATCGGAAAGGCCAAAAACATTAAAAAAAGAGTAAGCTCATACTTCCAAAAAAAAGGGCTTGGCCCAAAAACTAAGGCTCTTGTGGGCAATATAAATTCTGTGGATTTTGTGGTGACAGAAACCGATGTAGAGGCTTACCTTCTGGAAAACACGCTGATTAAGAAGCACCGCCCGAAATACAATATCGACCTGAAAGACTCAAGAAGGTATGCTTATATTCTCCTCACAAACGAAAGCTTTCCAAGGCTTCTTGTTGCCCGCGAAAAAAAGAAAGAGGGGCAGTACTTTGGGCCTTTTGTGTCCGGTCAGGAGAGAGATTATATACTTAATTTCCTAAAGAGGACTTTTAAGCTGAGAACCTGCAAGAGGTTTTCAAAGCGCCCATGCCTTAGAAGCCACATCGGGCGCTGCCTTTCCCCCTGTATAGGAGAAGACAAAAAAATCGAATACCAAAAAAATATTTCCAAAGTAAAAAAAATCCTAAAGGGCCAAACAAAAGAGGCCCTAAAAGAGCTTAAGGCGGAAATGAAAGAAATGTCCGACAGGCAGGACTATGAAAAGGCAATTGCCCTAAGAAACCAAATATCCGCAATCGAGCGCCTTAATGAACGGCAGATTGTCGAGAGGGAGAGAAAATATGATGAGGATATCCTTAATTACCTTGTAAAGGGGGGGAGGGTTCACCTTTTGGCATTCAAAATCTACAAAGGGACACTCACAAATAAGGAAGAATTTTCATTTGAGCACTCTGAGGGGTTTCTTGAAGAGTTTTTGTCGCGCTACTACTCGGAAAACGAAATCCCTAAAGAGATAATTGTCCCGGATTCTGTTGACCCCGCCCTTGAGGCATATCTCTCAAAGCTTTCCAAAAGAAACCCAAAAATTATTGTCCCAAAAAAAGGCGAGAAAAAGGCTCTTCTTGAGCTTGTCAAAAAAAATGCCGAGATATCCTTTTTTGGCAATATGCAAAAGGCTGAGGCCTTGGAGGAGAAGCTTTGCCTGCCCCAAACCCCAAGGGTTATTGAATGCTTTGATATCTCGCACTTGTCCGGAACATCAGCTGTCGGCTCTATGGTTCAGTTTAGGGACGGACTGCCTGATAAAGGCAACTATCGCAGGTTTAAGATCCGCTCTGTTGAGGGAATAGATGACTTTAGGGCAATTGGGGAGGTAGTTAGGAGGCGATATTCAAGGCTTCTAAAGGAGGGGGGCGGTATGCCAAACCTAATAATAGTTGACGGGGGGGCGGGGCAGTTGAGTTTCGCTTTGGAAGAGTTGAGAAAGCTTGGGCTCGATATTCCTGCAATCTCAATTGCAAAGAAGTTTGAGGAGATTTACCTTCCGGGGCGTTCGGCTGCGCTAAAGCTTTCAGGAAAAGAAACCGCGCTTAAGTTTATTCAGGAAATTCGTGATGAGGCTCATAGGTTTGCAATAAAGTATCAAAGGTCGCTTCGGGGGAGGGACCTTAAAGATAACCGAAAATAGCTATTATGCCATCAAAAGAATTAAAAATCCGAGACTATTCAAACTTTCTCACAGTAGAAGAATTAAACGAGAGGCTTAAAAAAACAATTCCAAAAGAGCAGCTCCAAATTCTTGGCAAAAGCGACGAAGGGCATGAAATTCTTGGGGCAAGACTTGGAGAGGGGGAAGATAATGCCCTGATTTTCGGCTTTCCCCACCCAAACGAGCCGATTGGCTCTCTAAGCTGCCTTGAGCTCATAAAAATCATCCAAAAGGATTCGGGCCTAAAAAAGAGATTTACCTGGCATATAGTGCCCTGCGCAGACCCGGACGGGGCGAAAATGAATGAGGGCTGGTTTAAAGGGAGTTTCTCGATAAAGAATTATGCAAGGAGTTTTTTCAGGCAGCAGCCAAGCAAACAATTAGACTGGACATTCCCGATAACCTATAAAGATTACTCCTTTAACAAGCCACCTAAGCAGACGAAGGCTTTGCAGAGGCTTATTGATAAATACAGACCCTCTTTTATTTACCCGCTTCACAATGCGGGTTTTGGAGGGGCTTACTTCTTTTTGACAAAAGAAATGCCCGAAGGGTACTATAAAAAAGTTTTGCAGCTCTGCAAAAGGCTTGGAGTGCCTATTGACATGGGGGAGGCTGAAGCTGAGTATATAGAGGAGTTCAAAAAGCCCTTTTACAAAATGTTTGGGCTTAGCGAAATGTATGAGTACTTTTCGTCTAACGGGAAAGACCCGAAAAAGGCCCTTAAAAGCGGCACGGACTCTATTGAATATGCGCGCATAAAAAATCCGGGGCTTTTTGGGATAGTGACAGAAATTCCCTACATCTATGACAAGAAAATTTTTTGCGCCAGAAAGACAAAATTCACCCGAAGGTCGCTAATGGAAGAAAAGCTTCGCCTAAAGGAAGGAGTCTATAATGTATTTGATGAAGTAGTGCGGATGAAGGGTATTGACAAGAAAAACAAGTTTTATGCCCTTATCGAGGAGAACCTTAAGATGCATAAAGATATGATTGAGTCCGCAAAAGAAGAGCTAAAAAAAGAGGAATATTCAAGGCTTGCAACCGAGGCCGAGAAGTTTTCCCATCAGGTAATTTCCCGGTTTTATTGGGCTTTGCAGCTCGGCCAATTAAGGCGGCTTGCTAAAGGCTCCCCAAAAATGGAGAACCAAAAAGCGGTGATAAAGAGGATTGATTCATGCATAGATGAACATGCCTCTTATGTTGAGAAAAATTCAGAGTATATAGTAATTCCCATCTCGGACCTGATAAGGTTTCAGATTGAAACTCTGAAGATTACTCTGGATTATATCTGACTTTGGTCCTCAAGCCATCACTCCTGATCCTCATATTCACTCTTATCTCATTTGCACAAAGGAGTATTTGAAGGGGTGCCTGAGCAGTCTGGAGAGTTTTTAGAGGGGGCGGGCAAGGGGGTAGGCAGGATAATTTGCAGCCATAGATAAGTGATAAAACCTTTAAATAGTATTCTAGCTAAAGATAGTTATAGGTGAAAGAAAATGGAAGACGACAAAAATAAGGATGAAACTGAAAGGGTATTATTTGAGGTACTTACTAAGGGAACTTTATGTGAACATTTACTTGCCGAAGGATTTCATTCTCGTCAGATGAGTGGAGAATTCCCTTTATATCACGTTGAGAACATGCTGAGATATGGATTAAATATTCTCAACAAGCCAGAACTTGAAATTTCCACGAACCATGAACTTCCAAAAGAGCATATTAAAGCAGTTGCAAGTCATTTTTCAAGATATGTTTCAGATAGAAGATATCCACCCCAAAAAATTGTCGATATCTCGGATAATCGCCCGGAATTACCGGGTGGGCTAAGATATAAGGTTGTAGATGATATTGATGGATCAACTTACTCATTAACTCATAACTTCCATGTTGCTGATGCATTTCCATATGAAGGTTTCAAAGGTTTAGTAAAAATAACTCTGGAGAACAAAGAGTTGCCAGAGGATATACTTAAAGAATATTATGAATTCCTGCAGAGTGGGCCTAATAAAACTAATCTTCCCTAAGAATATTTTGCTATTTGTAGGCGCTTTGGAGTATTTACGCTAAGTTAAACCCTTATTTCCCCACCAAAATTATGCACAAATTCTCCCTGAAGTCGGCGTACAAACCCGCGGGCTCCCAGCCGGAGGCAATGGAACAATTAGTCGCGGGGCTCCAAAAAAAGATGAGACTCCAGACTCTTCTGGGGGTGACGGGCAGCGGAAAGAGCCTTGACTACAACGACCCGATTTTTGTCACAGACAAAAGTGGGCTTATCCAAAAGGCAAAAATCGGCGAATTTGTCGAAAAGCACCTTTCCAGTCCAAACAAACTAAAGGATACGGAATATCAAAAACTGGAGGGTTTTAAAATCACCTCTTTCAATCCCAAAACTCTCGAAATCGAAAACAAAGATATTCTGGAGGTCTCGCGCCACAAAGAGACCGTCCTTTACGAAATTACCCTTGACGACAATTCAACAATAAATGTCACGAAAGACCATAACTGCTATCGGTTCAGGAATTGCAGAATGGATCTTTGCAGAACAGATGAACTGGAAGAAGGCGATTTTTTGCCAACTTCAAACAGATTTCCTACGCCAGAACAAGACCTCAAATCCATAAACCTTCTGGATTACTGTCCTAACAGAAAGCTTTCGATAGATGGGTTGATTGAAAAATATGACCCTGGCCACAAAAAGATTCTAGAAGCTCTCAGAACTACAAGGGCGCCTCAGTGGAAGTTAAACCAAATACTGGGCAAAACTAAAGAGAGAGGAATCACAAAGGAGCAGCTTTTTGGGTATCTGAAAAAATTGAATCTGGATTTTGAAGAAGCAAGCCCCTACATAAAAATCATCACACAAGGCGACCAGCTAGCTCCAATCCTGCCTATTACCGAAGACTTCTTGACATTTGCGGGATTGTATGTCTCAGAAGGGCACTCTACAGGCAAGTATCTTCTTATCTCCAATTCTGACAAGAATTTGCAAGAAACCTGCAAAAGATTATATGACGGTCTGGGACTAAACTACCACCAAAGAAGTCAAAATGATCTGCAATATTATTCGATACTAATGGCAAATATATTCAGCACTTTTGGAAGGATTGCCTCCACAAAAAATGTGCCTTCACTGATCTACAATCTATCCAATAGGCAGCTTTCAGTGTTCCTTAGAGCAGTTTTTGACGGTGACGGATATGTTGAGAAAAACTCGGTGAATCTGACCTCTGCCTCAAAGGAACTCATAAACGACCTGAGAAACCTCCTCTTGAGGTATGGAATTGTGGCAAGAGTCTCGATAAAGCCCTTTGAAGATCGGGAGTTCTATGTTCTGCGAATTTGCGGAAGAGACAATCTAAGGAGATATAAGTACAATATTTCTTTTTCAATAGATTACAAACGAGACAAGCTCAAAGTTATCATTCCCGAAAAAACCAATCCAAACGTAGATTTAATCCCCAATTCATCAAAATTTTTCATGGAGATTAGGGAAAAGTACAGTCTCTCTCAAAGAGATATTGCAGGGATTTGCGGCTGTGAGAGAAGCTACATTTCCATGATTGAAGGCGGAAAAAGAAGTCCTTCCAAAGCGATTTTTAGCAAAATCGCAAATTGGCTATCAAAAAAAGACCCCGCTTACTCTCCTCTAAAAAACCTCCAAAAGTTTAATCTGCGAAAGATAATCAGAATAAAAAAGACTAAACCCACTAAGGGCTATGTATATGACCTATCCATCAAGGATAACGAAACCTTTATGGCAGGACAGGGCAATGTTTTTGTACACAACACCTTCACGATGGCAAATGTCATAGAGCATTTCCAAAAACCGACCCTCGTTCTTGCCCACAACAAGACCCTCGCAGCCCAGCTTTTCACCGAGTTCAAGGAGTTCTTCCCAAAAAACCGGGTGGAATATTTTGTCTCATACTTCGACTACTATCAGCCCGAGTCCTACCTCCCGCAAAAGGACATGTATATCGAGAAGGACTCAAAAATCAACGACAAAATCGAGCAGATGCGTCTCTCGGCAACAGCATCCTTAATCTCACGCCCAGATACAATAATTGTTTCTTCAGTCTCCTGCATCTACGGCCTTGGCGACCCGAAGTTTTACCGGGAGCTAGGGTTTGAGATAAGAGCGGGCGGAAAAATTGAGAGGCGCGAACTTCTAAAAAAGCTCATAAAAATCCAGTTTGAAAGAAACGATACTGAACTAATGCCTGCAAGGTTTCGGGTAAAGGGCGACACGGTGGACTTCATCCCGGCTTACGGGAAAAACATAGTCAGGGTCGAGATGTTTGGCGACTCAATTGAGAGAATCAGGGAGCTTGACAAAGACACAGGTGAAATTATCCATGAGCACTCGGCTTTCTACATTTTCCCCGCCCGCCACTTCGTGACACCTGAGGAGGAAATCAAAAAGGCGGTCGAGTCAATCAAGGCGGAGCTTGAGGGGCGCCTCCCCGAACTTGACTCCCTTGAAGCCCACCGCCTTAAGCAAAGGACACTCTTTGACATTGAAATGCTTGAGGAGACCGGCTACTGCAAGGGAATCGAAAATTACTCGCGCCACTTTGACGGGAGAAAACCGGGAGAGCCGCCCTACTGCCTGCTCGACTATTTCCCAAAAGATTTTCTGATGATAATTGACGAGAGCCACCAGAGCCTTCCTCAGGTGAGGGGAATGTACTCCGGCGACTACTCAAGAAAAAAGACCTTGGTAGATTACGGGTTTCGCCTCCCTTCCGCCTTTGACAATCGACCGCTAAAGTTCCACGAGTTCGAGAAGTTCCTGCAAAACGCGGTCTTTGTCTCGGCGACGCCCGGGGACTACGAACTTGCGAATTCTTCCCAGTTAGTTGAGCAGATTATCCGACCAACAGGGCTTATTGACCCGCAGGTTGAAGTCAGGCCAATTGAAGGCCAGATTGAGAATGTTATCGGCGAAATTAAAAAAGTGATTGAAAGGGGCGAACGCGCCCTTCTGACGACCCTTACAAAGAAGCTGGCTGAAGAGCTAACCGACTTCCTTGCCTCAAGGAAAATCAGGACAAGGTATTTGCATTCCGAAATCGAGACTATAGAGAGGACGGAAATCATCAGGGAATTGCGCCTTGGAAAGTTCGATGTGCTGGTTGGGATAAACCTGTTAAGAGAAGGTTTGGATATTCCGGAACTTGGATTTATCGGGATTC
Source organism: uncultured archaeon (assembly GCA_964547015.1). GTDB lineage: Archaea > Aenigmatarchaeota > Aenigmatarchaeia > QMZS01 > QMZS01 > JAFGCN01. Next base: position 52,586 of record CAZJKT010000004.1, on the reverse strand, counting down.
TTGACGCCGACAAGGAGGGCTTTTTGAGAGATTACCGAAGCTTAATCCAGATTATCGGGCGGGCGTCAAGAAACGTGAACGCGAGAGTCATCCTCTACGCCGACAACATGACAGACTCCATGAAAAAGGCGATTGATGAGACCGAAAGGCGGCGGCATATCCAGATGGCCTATAACAAGGCGCACGGGATTGTCCCCAAAACAATTATGAAAGCCGTCCCCGAAAGCCAGGTAAAAATAAAATCGACAAAGCACATCCCGAAGAGCGAAATCCCGAACCTGCTTGTGGAGCTTGAGGCGAAAATGAAGGGCGCCGCAGAAATGCTTGATTTTGAGAAGGCGATTGAGCTTAGGGATAGGATTGAGAAAATGAAAAATAGGTCTGACTTATAAATCCACTTCACCGCCAAAAAATATCTCCCACTCCCACTCGTAGTCGCCCTTGCAAAGCGGACAAATTTCAAACTCCTCAGGCACGACAAAAAGGAAATCTTTATGGACTTTGCATTTTAGCTCTTTCATAATTCCAAGGTTCTTCCATTTAACCGACTTGACAATTTTGCCCGAAATAGTAATCTCCCAATAGCACCCTAATCCTTCTTTATCAGCGTGAAAATCGTCCCGGAAGAGAAAGCCGAGATTGATATAATTCTTATAATAAATTCCGTAGTGGATGTGCCCCTCAAGGTGCAAAAGTGCGTTTTCTGCCAGCTGATTTGCCCTGTGAGAGATGAATATGGTGTTATCATCAGCCAAAAGAGGGTTTGCCGTAATAAATACCCCTTCGCCTATCTCTTCTCTTTGCATATCCAAAAAGGTTGGTCTTGTCGCTTCCGGCTCAGCCCATATTCCAAGCCCCAGGCTGTCAAAAGAACGGTCTCGGTTTCCAAAAACATAGTAAATAGGGGTGCCGATTTTCCCCAGAATATCCATTATTTCCTCGTAAGTTTCCTGAACATTTTTAAAGCTCGTAAAGTCGCCTGCAAAGATTATAGCATCGTATTTTTTGCCTGCTACGGCATTTACAAGGGCTTTTGCTGACTCAACATTCCCGTGCGTATCCGTTATTGCAAGGATTTTTAGCATTTTTAACCACCATTATTCAGATTGCCGCTAATCTATTTACAGGCATGTTGTTGAGGCAATACATTGCCGCTTGGATTTTATTCCTCTATAGAGTATTTATTAATGGTTTATCTGATTATGGGAGGTGTAGCTTTAGAGGAGGAGGGGGAATATTTTGCCCCAAGAAAAATTCCAATGGACTATAGAATAATAGGGCTAAAAACCCATTCAAACAAGCTGAAAGAATTGCCTCTTTATGGCGGAACCCTTGAAATTCCGGAGGATTATTCACTCAAGGCGGTAGGAGGGGACTGGAATTATAAGGGGGGCTTAGGCAGTAAAACAGGTCGCCAAAAAGAGCCTAAAACTTATAAGGGGTCACTTATACGCCACCTGATTTATGAGGGTGGAGAGGGCCCTTTTGTAGCTCCATTTATGCCCAAAAAAACAGAAGCGAGTTTAATATCTTGTGAGGACTACCTAAAATTGCTTCTTGAAAAACCTCTGGCTGAGGATGCTTGGGCAGTTATAAGCTCAAGACAAAAGGAGGATTTGGTCGTAGCAGGAATAGCCTGGCTTAGGGAGCCTAATTCCGATGAAGAGCTTGATAAAATTAATGCAGAATATTCGTGGGCGTATAAAATTCTAAGCCCGGATGAACCTCAGCCTGAATTAGTTGCGCCTTGGCATAAATCTCCTCAGATACCCAAAAAATATTTCAAAAATACCACAGACCCCCATATTGTTTAAACTAAAAGGCCGCGATTGGCGGGCAAGAGGGTGAAGTAACTTTCTTTGAGGATAATTTAATAACTTATATTTTGGGTGTATGGATTATGGTTTATAAAAGACATAGACACAAAGATCCTCTGGAGAGAAGGATAGAAAAAGGGATTATGGGCAGCAAACCAGAAGAGCCTTATCGCCTTCTCAGAACAGATATATGCTATATCAGTGGGGATAAATCTGCTGAGAAGGTTCCACTAAGCCAGATAGAATCCTATAAACGGGTAAAAATATATTATGACCCTAATAAAAAAGAAGTCCTGGGAAGTCATGTACACGAGAGCCGCTTAAATGACCTTAGAATCTATAAGCCGGTAGATAATGAACCCAATACTTTTATATATCTCGGTGAGCCTAAAGAGAAACCACCTGTTAAAAAAGAATCTTCTGACTCTAAAGAGCCTATGAGTGACGAAGAAGCAAAGAGAGTATTTGGGCTTGACCCAAAAAAAGGATATAATCGATGAAAAATATCTTAATAAATTAAGCCAAACCCAATAAATCTTTCAAAAAGCAGCCCAAGACAAATTTTGCAATTACCTCGAAATCGAGTTTTCCATTGCCCGGATTAACTTCTCAATTGCGGATTTTGCGGCAGAAGTTATATTTTTTGGCATCCCTTTCCACCCGGCCTTAGACACTTCCCCGGTAATTGCGGAGTTTTGGGCGGAAGTTTGTCGGAACTCTTGCGCTTGTCCCTCAACAGGTAGAGAGCCCCCCCAAATATAGTGTTTCGTAAACAAAACATCGCCGTTTTTTATGGCAAATGCTCCGTAAGTTCCGGGCTCATCAAACACCCTATATTTCTGGCTGCTGATAAAAGCCTCGCTTGGCGTTGAAATCAAAAGCCGGCAGCCTTCGCAGTTGGTGAGGTTTATTTTCAGCTTCGTGTCGTTCCAGATGTTGAGCTCCATCCTTCCGGGAGGGTTTGACTGAGTATCAGATTCTGTTTTCGGAATTTCATCCTCAGAAGTCTCATATTCAAGGATTTCTTCAGTTACTATAATCGGCCTGCTAAGGTCAATATTTTTTCCGTCCAATTTTGCCCTGACCCTAAAAATATATTCTCCGGGCTCCGCATCCTTTTTGATTTGGCTTATCAGCCCAATAACCTTTTCCTCGCCAACATCAAGGGAAACCTCAATAAGGTTTTTGGTCCAGCTTCCGGTAATGCACTTGCTTCCGGTATAGACATACGAATATACCTCAAAATCAATCAGCTCATTCTTTCGATTCTCAATCCTAAACTCTGTTTGGAATTCCTCATTTCTTGCAACAAAATCTTTGGCTGACAAAAACTCAATTCCAAGCTCCGATGATGAGGATGTTGTGGCTTGGGCAATTGCGGTTTCCGTTTCCTTAGGGCATACCGGGCAGGGTTCGCATTTTTTTGGGCCTATAACCCCTATAATTGATTGCGCAGAATTGCCCTCTTCTGATATGTCATTGCAGGTTGCATTTGCTATCTTAGCCTTTATTTTGTAAACCCCGCTTCCGCAGTCAAGCTTTGGGGTAAAAGAAAATATATTTTCCTGCCCAATGGATTTTTGGGAACCCTTTGGGTAGCCTGAAAGAGATTCCTCAAAGGCATTTTCAATTGAATATTCTATTCCCGCAAAGCAGCCCGAACAGTTGCCTATTGAGTCCAAAACTGAAATGGAATATTTTGAGCTCTCGCCGCTTTTCCAAATCAGCGGCGATTCAATTTTCAGTGAAAGATTGCAGGGGATGTCTTTTGAGTTGATGACTGAAAACTCCTTGCATTTTGCCTCGCTTTCAAATCCTGCAGTTGAGCTTATAATACTGCCGCAAATCACATAATCCCCCGCATTTTTTGGCATAAAGCTGCCTGTGCCTGCTGTTTTTGAGCATCCAACATCCGCGCTGAATTCTTCTGAGCGCTCGATATTCCCCTCTATATCAGCAATATTGAAGCTTACAGTTATTGTATCCTGCCTGTTGCAGTTTCCTTCCAGCTTCTTTTTGTTGAGGAGCTCTATTTTAAATAGCTTACTGTACGAAATGCCTGTTATTAACTGCCCTTCAATTGTCGGGCTAATGACGGCCTGAATTTGCAGCTCATCTAAGTTTTCATTATCATCCTCCTCAGTAGGCCCCCCTTCTTCCTCAAGTTGTTCATCAATAGGTTCTCCATTATCGATATCTTCATTATCCTCAGGCAGCAGGCTTGCGTTAAAAATTTGGCAAAGCGACTCCCCAAAAATTCCTGCGCATAAATTATAATTTCCTTCCACCTCAGGCGCCCATTCAAATAAGGCTTCGGATTCGCTGTCAGCAGAAAGGTTTAGGGTGGCAGAAAGCGAGGCATTGGGTCCGATATAATTTCTCTCCTCATCATATTCAGGTCCGAATATGTCAAGAATCGCCGTTTGGTTCCAATAATTGTTCGGCCCCAAATTTAGGATTTTAACTGAAATGATTGCCGAATTATTCACAAAAATGCCGCCCTCTACAAATATTCCTCCTATCTCAATCCCAGACCCCCTTGGAAAGTTCTCTGCCCCTTTTGTTGGAGCAAAGAGCCTCCATTCGGTTGAATTGGCCCTCTGTATTGATAGTCCGTCTGTCTTGCTGAATTTTCCCTCCAAAACTGCCCCGTCGACAACCTCCTCTAAACTGTTTCTAATCCATATATTCACATTCCCGTCAGTGATTGTTATTGCCTCTTCATAATCTCCTCCGCATCCCGGGTCACCCACTACAAAATAGCCATGGGGCAGAATAAGTGAATTTTCCGGCAGGGTGGCGTCTTTTTTGAGGTTTGTGTCCAAAAACCAGCCCGATATATTTACGGTTTCGTTTGTAGGATTGTACAGCTCAACCCATTCAGGCGAGCCCCAAGGGAAGATTTCATTGATGATTATATTTTCAGCAAAAGCAGGGCTGAAATTCAGCAGGATTATTAGAAAAATACTAAGACCTAAGAGCCTCATAAAATTATACAATATAACTTATATAATGTATGCTATCTGAAATACAACTGTAATGCCTTTAGCTAAAATATTATTATCTTATTCTTCTTAATTGAGATTATATAGGATTATTCACATCAACTAATTCAGTTTTCCTTGTCTGCAAATCCATGCAGGCAAAAATTCCGGGGTGGGGGTGGTGCCCCATTCTCTCCTGAAACGATGTCCTTCCCTGAAATGTGCCTGAATTTACCAGAGTTACCCCGCGATAGTCCTGCACTCCGACTGTGTGGAGATGCCCGGAATGGAGAATATCCGGCACTTGGTCGATTACAAGGCAGTCTCTTTGTTCGGGGATGATAAGCGAGCCGCCATAGATTGGAGAGAGGTGGCGCCTCTTTAGGGCTTCAATCATGGGAAGGCAGGGCTTATCATATCCGTCATGCCGGATTCTTGGCAGTTCCGCAATAATGCTGTCATAAGAGTAGCCGTGATACATAAGCACTCTTAGCTTATTTTGGAGCACAACCGAACAGGGATTTGTCCCAAAAATAACATTCGGCAGTTTTGAGAGGGCAGTGTAATCAAGAAGCTGCTGGGGCTCATGGTTTCCGATAATGTCGTGGTTTCCCGGAGAAATAATAATCTTGATTCTTTCAGGAATTTTTGAGAGCTTTTCGGCAAGGGCTTCATACTGCCTCTCCCCGTCTGTTATTGCTAAATCCTTGTCCTGCCCGATGTAAATGCCTATCCCGTCACAAAGGTCGCCCGCGATAAATACATATTTTACGGCTTCTGCCGCAGGGGAATTAATCCATTTTATGAAATTATTAAAGGGCCCTTCAAGAAATTCTGCGCTTCCGAAGTGAATGTCTGAGAGAAATGCGGCTTTGAGGGGAACGTCCAGCCTATTTTGCTGGCCCACAACCGGGAGGTCCGGCCGGGAAATCTCCTTTATCAAAAAAAGCCCGTTTTTAAACATTCCGGTAAGCCCTATAACCTCATCAAGAAGGGTATTGTTTGCCTCATCAAAAAGGTCCTCATTAATAGAGCTGTTTACAATGCAGTTAATCGAGCCTGTAGGGTCCTCTACTACAAGCATCTTATTTCCGTTGCCGGTTGTCCGAATATCGCTTACCATTCCTATAATGCTCACCGAGTCCGAGCTGATTTTTGGGAGGTTTGAGATAGATATAGGGTTTAGCCTCTTCATAAGAAGGCTTTGGAGAAAGTGGTAGCGTGAGCTGAAATAATTTATAAAATCCTTTGACTTTCGCTCTTTGTGGGAAATTATGTTGTTTTCAAGCCTGAAGTCAATATCATATTCCTCTGCCAAAGCCCTTTTTTTGTCCCTGCAAATTTCTGTTTTTATTGCCTCTTTTGGGGCGATTTGCTCTATTTTAGTGGCATTTTCCAATCCGGCCGGGCTTTTTTCCAAAGGGGATTCTTTGTTAAGGATCCCCCGGATTGCGGTCTCGTCAATAATATCCTCGCTAAGGCTTAAGAGGGCCTCAAGCCCCAGATTATTCTCCTGAGCCATTTTCAGGGCGTCAGGGGTTGCCATTTTCCCGTTAAGGAACAGTTTTTGGGCAATTTCTTGCATAAAGATAGGGGAAAAAGAAATGATAATAAGCGGATTTTCAATAAGATTTGCTGAATCTATCCAAAGCCCACAATCATCAGCATATTCCTAAATCCCTGCCCAAAGCCAAGAACTATTGCTATCAGCTTTATAAAGTTTGCCAGGCTTTTATTGTCAATCTCGCGGTCCACTGCCCAAACCAAAAGAAAGGCCAGAAGGGGCTTTATAAGGAGAAATGCCCAATAAGAGCCTGTGAGGCCTAATAGCAGGTTTGTGGCCACATGCTGTTCATAAAAAAGGCTGTAGAATTCCAGTGCGGTAACAGTGGCTATTGCATCAAAAGACTGGGCAAAAACCGCCGATTTATTCCAAAGGCTTGCCTTCCAAATAGGCGAGAAAATAACTGCAAAAACAATCAGGGCGGGAATAAGCACCTGGGCAAACCCAAGATAGTTTTGGAATCTTAACTGCGTGAAAAAAAGGCCGGAGAGGACAAACCCGATAGAGAAAAGGTGCGCCTCGTAGGGAACTTTTGTCTTTTTCTCAAGGAGCTTTGAGGCAAGAACCGCCAAAAAGAATATGGAAAACACAAGCAGATAAAGAGCAGGCGTCTTAAACATCCATGAGGTAAAGTACTCAATATCCCTTAGTGAGCTGAATATTGAGCCTAAAAGAATGTAGGGGCAAACTGCAAGCCCCAGATTCCCGTCCATTTTTACGCCCAGTTTTCTTAAGGCCGGAAAAACCACAAGGATTGAAAGAGCTATAAGCAGGACGGCATATACAAAGGTATTTACCCAATTGTACCCGCCTCCGTAAAGGACAGGGTTAATAAAGTATTCCTGCAGGAAGCCCGGTAACATTACTAAATATACTATGTAAATTTATGTGGATAAGGGCAATAATTCCCCTGCTGCTTTTGCAGATTATTATAATGTTTTCCGGATGCACTGAGCCTAACTTCGGTCCGGGCGGGCCTTACTGCTCCGTGATAGGAAACTGTCAGGTAGATGAGGGGCCTGCAGAAGTGATAGATATTGTATCTTTTCAGGAAATAAAAGTTCTCCCCGCGACCTCAAGTTTTAGGCCGGGCACAAAGATTGATGTAATAGTTACCCTAAGAAATATGCTGCCCGATGAAAAAGTGGACTTAAGTTATATAGGGATTGCCGACATGGGAATATTCAAATGCGCTGAAGGGTCGGAATGCAGCTATGAAGGCCAACAGCTTGCCCCAAGCCAAATCCGCACTTTTGCCTTTAGCATCATCGCCCCGGATAACATCGGCTCCATGGCAATTGACAGCAATATTGAGGTGGCGACAATATACAGCTACGGAGCAAGCCGCCTGACAACAATATCTTTTGTAGAAAGGGAAACCTATATTGGTTACCTTAATGCGGGCGGAAAAGTTCCGACCCATATTGTAAACAAACCCTCAAGCGGGCCTGTAGAGCTTAGCCTTGACATTTCCAACCTTGAGCAGCCCCTGCTCCACGATACTGAGAATGAGAGGACATATCAGGTTTTTCTCTCAGTAATCAACAAGGGGGGCGGCGTCATAAACAGGATTAGCGCCGGAAATCTGACTTTGGAATTTGAAAAGGATAGCGGTTCTGATGCCCCAATGGAATTTGAGGACTGCTCAGATATATTTGAAGCTTGTTCAGGGCAGTCTATCGCCAGCTCTAAGGAGATTAGGCTTTTGGGAAAAGTGCCTCACAAATATTACCTTAGTTTCAAGCCGACAGGCGGAATAAGCTTTACGGATGCCCGCCCTATATATACAGCAAAGATAAGCTCAAAAGCAAGCTACACCTACCGCATAGGAAAGACGCAGACTATCAGAGTTTCCCCAAGGTCAAATATATAGACCGGGGCTTGGCTCAATTACCTAAAAATAGGCGCTAAGATAAATGCAAAGATAGATACCTAAAGATAGATACCTAATATAAATAGTTAATTAATTATGAATGAGCGCAAATTTTACGACTTAAATATATCTTTTGGAGAGAACAATAAAGAGATAATCAAGAGGGCGAAAAATCTGGGGCTTTCAGGTATATGCCTTGTCCACAAATATTCTGAAAGCGGGGCTTTTTTAGATTACATCGGGGAGATTCTGGACTTAAGGGAAAATTCCCCTATCGATATAGTTTCAGGAGTAATGCTCACGGGCGATAATATAGAAAAAAAAGCAAAAGAGCTTAGAAGGAAAGTTGAGCTAATCCTCGTCTATGGCGGAAATTATGAGACAAATCGGCTTGCATGCGAATCTGATTATGTTGATTTGCTCTGCCACCCTGAAAAAGGAAGGAGGGACTGCGGGATAGACCATGTCTGCGTAAGGGAGGCAAGGGCTCATAATACTTTAATTGAGCTTAATTTCAGGGAGATTTTGGAGTCTCCGGCAGGGCTTCGCATAAAAAAGCTAAATCTTATGAAAGAGGTGCTAAGGCTATGCCTAAAGGCAAAAGCTCCCTTTATAGCCAATTCAGGGGCCATGGATGTATGGGGGATGAGGGGAAGCCGAGAGCTTTCCGCCCTGTCATGCTCTCTTGGGGCCCAGCTCTACCCTGCGCTTGTGTCCAATTCCGAGCTTCCCGAAAGGCTTATAGGGATTAACAGAGGGAAAATAAACCAGCCGCTAAGCGGAGTATATCTTGAGGGGGATGAATTATGAAAGATAAAGCTAAGACTCTGCCGTCATCATACCGGGAAAAGAAACGCTATGTGACTTTTGAAGTGCTTTCCGATGAAAAAGTCAGTTTGGAAGACCTTATAAAATCGGTCCGGAAGGCAGTACTAAACACGATAGGAATTCTTGGCATGGCAAAGACAAATTTCCATATTTTTACAGAGCTCTACGACGAGAAAAAAAATCGGTTTGTCTTGCGGTGCATGCCTAAAGATGTGGAGAATATCAGGCTGAGCTTAGCCCTTGTGACCGAAATTAATGAAAAGCCCGCCTGTTTTAGGTCTCTTGGTGTTTCAGGGACAATAAAGACCAGCAAAAAAAAGCACTTAACGCAGGAAACTCTTATGGGTCATCGGCAGAAGGGGTTATAAAAATTAATGCGGATTATCTTATGCCTCAGTAGCTCAGTCGGTAGAAGGCTTTTCTTGCGAAGAAAAGTTTTATACGCTAAAAGTAACCGAGAATTCACAAAATATGAGCCGTTCAAGCGCAAGCGAAGAACATGCGCAGATTGGTCGCTATGCGGCCAATATTCGAAGGCGTATTTTCCGGCAAAGAGTGCGTGCTTGGTAAGCACGAGGTCCCGGGTGAAGGCTTTCTTTTAGGAAAAGAAGGCTCTTAAGGCCAAAAAGTATTATTATGGCTGTTCCGGAATCAACTCCCGGCTGGGGCTAAATTATACTTATCTAGGCTCCCTCTAATTTACTTTATGTTCAAATTATGAAGGCAGGCTTATGTTAGGATATGCTCTTTTTGCGGTGGGTGTAGTTTTGCTTCTAAAAGGGTCGGACTATTTTGTGGACGGCTCATCAGCACTTGCAAAAAAGCTTGGGGTATCCTCGCTTGTTATTGGCCTAACCGTTATTGCTTTTGGGACTTCCATGCCCGAACTTGTTGTAAACATAATCGCGGCCCTAAACGGAAATGGGGATATTGCTTTTGGGAGCGTTGTCGGAAGCAATATCTCAAATACGCTTCTTGTGCTTGGGATTGTTGCAGTAATTACAGGATTTAAGGTCCAAAAATCCACAGTCAGAAAAGAGATACCTTTCTCCCTTTTGGCGGTTGCTGTTCTTCTGCTGTTTACAGGAACTTCTTTTTTGGATGGATTTTCACTTACGCACATTTACAGGTTTCAGGGGCTCATCCTCATCCTTTTTTTTGCCATATTCCTATACTATCTTTTTGAGCTTGCCCTTTCGCAAAAAAACGGCGGCTATGAAAAAAAGAGGAAGATAAACGAATATAGCTGGAATAAGACACTTGGGCTGATTTTTGCGGGGATTTTGGGGCTATATATAGGAGGGGCTTGGGTAATTGAAGGGGCAACCGCAATTGCGAGGGCTTTTGGAATGAGCGATTATTTCATCTCACTTACGGTAATCGCATTAGGCACCTCTCTGCCGGAAGTTGTGGCTTCGGTCCGGGCTGCGCTAAAAAATGATGTTGACCTTGCTATCGGCGGGGTTATAGGAAGCAACATCTTCAATATTTTCTGGGTTTTGGGGGTGAGCGCGGTAATTACGCCTATTGCAATACCGGCTTTTGCGGCTTTAGACCTGATAATTCTTTTTGCGGCAACAATTCTCTTGTTTTTGTTTATAGTTGAGGGGAGAAAGCTTGAAATGAACCGAAAGGAAGGCTATCTGCTTATAATCCTGTATTTTGCTTATATACTCTTCCTTCTTGTAAGGTGATAGGCTAAGGCACTATTTTTAATTGAAATTATGGTGGCCGAAGTTGAAGGTGTGTGGCGGCAGGGCGAGAAGCTGTTTACAAAGTGCCCAAAAAGCAATAAAAAAGAGCTTTGGAACATCTATTCTTCAAAACCTGCGGCGGCAATCCTAAAGGGGCTTAAAAATTTTCCAATAAAGCCGGGCCAGAAAATACTCTACCTTGGGGCGGCTCACGGCACAACAATCGCTCACTTCTCAAATATAGTGGGCGATAAGGGGCAGATATTTGGGGTAGAAGTATCCGGGTCCGTAATCCCAAAGCTCCTTGAAAAAGCCAAAAAAAAGAAAAATATTGTTCCTTTGGTTGCTGATGCCCGATTTCCCGAAAATTACGGCTGGATAGGAAAAGTTGACCTGATTTACGAGGATATTGCCCAAAGCGACCAGATTTCAATCCTTAAGAGAAATTCGCTTGCTTTTCTCAAAAAAGGTGGCATTGTTGCAATCGCCCTTAAGGCAAAGGCAATTGACTCTATCAGGGATGTGAAAGAAATCTATAAAGAGGCAGTTTTGGAGCTGGGGGAGGATTTTGAAGTTTTGGAAACGGTTGAGCTTGAGCCTTATGAGCGGGACCACTTGTTTATTGTCGGAAGATTTGTAGAAAAAAATACTGCGCCTAAGCCAACGGAAATATAAGCAGGCTAAAGAGCATGTGCATCAAAAACCCGAAAATGCCGAGAATCGCAACTCCCGCCGCGATAACTTTTGCAAGGGCAATATAATCCTTTTTGCCCGGCTTTGTGGCAATTGTAAGAATCCTTTTGCACTGCTTTGCAAAGGATTTCAGTTTCATAATGGATGCGTTTATCATAAAATATTACCGAGATTTAAATAATGAAGGTCATTGCAGTAATCCCCGCATATAATGAGGAAAAGACGATAAAAGAGGTTGTATTGAGGGCAAAAAAGCATGCAAAGGAGGTTATTGTTGTTGATGACGGCTCAAAAGACAAAACCGCCCAAATCGCCAAAAAAGCGGGGGCAATTCTTGCGCAAAACAAGGAAAATAAGGGGCTTGGCTATACAAAGGCAAGAGGTATAAGGGAGGCTGCCAAAAGAAAGGCAGATATTATTGTAACGCTTGATGCCGACCTCCAGCACAAGCCTGAGGATATCCCCCGATTTGCCGAAAAAATCAATGAAGGGTACGATTTTGTGCTTGGCTCCCGAAATCTCTCAAAATACCCGTTTATAAAGAAATTCGGAAATTTCGGCCTGAATACATTGACAAACCTGATTTGCAGGACAAGGTTTAAGCTTATGGATACAGAGTGCGGCTACAAAGCCTTCACGCGAAAAGCCGCCGAATCGCTCAATATTACCGCGCAAAAATACGAGATTGAGGCAGAAATTGCCTATGAAGTCTCAAAAAACAAGCTTCGCTATACTTCGATTCCGATTGAGTCTCCGGTTTACCGAAAAGGCGTGACTGTAATGCACGGATTTAGGAATTTCTGGTTTCTTATCAGAAAATCGGTAAGGGATTTTTAAAAGGCCCGATTGCCAACATCCGCTCTGATATCTAGATATTTTTAATAATTTTGGATAGATTCTCTTGGCTATATTCTCTTTTGTGAAGCTTTATTGTGGGGGGCAATATATCTGTTCTGGAAGCGGAGGTTTATTTGCACAATGATGAAGAAAGGGGGCATCGCGTGGAAGAGCATCCTCCGATTGCAATGAGGCTATACCTTAAAGGGGAGCCTAGTGATGATGAATGCATAAACTATGTTAAGAGGGTGTTTAGAGACGACGAAAAGTACAAAAATCGAGATATTGAGATGAGCTGCTACAAAGATACTGACCCCTGCCTTACCGATTATACCTCTGAAAAAAATAATAAAAGACTTTGCTTTTACATAAAAATAAATCGGCCCTGCCCGCAAAAAAACCGTCTTGAACAAGGCCCTCCGGACGCAGGGGCTTGTGTTGAGATAATAGCCTACCAAATCGGCGAGAACCTGTCAAAAATCTACCTTCGCCAGATCAGAGAAAAGCTTGAAGAGGAAAATCCCGGAATAAAATTCACAGACCCTATCTAAATTCTTAAGCTTGTTCTTCCACGCCTTTAATGCCAACACCCTGCCCCTTTGCGGCCTTTTTGCTTTTGACTGCGCCAGCTCTTCTCTTTCTGGCAACTTTAGGCAAGGCCTTCCCCAACGTTTTGGGCGCCCTTCTCTTTCTTTTTCCCTTTCCTTTTTCCTCCCCTCGGCCTGCCTTAATTACAGCAAAATTTATCGGATTTTTGATTTTTTGGCACAGAGGCAGAGGGTTACAGACAGCGATATCCTTATAGAACATACCATTCTCGCAATTAGGGGGCAGAATAGATTGCGGCTGCTTTTTGTGCCACATAAGCTGGGCTTTTATAAACCCTTCCCTTACCCCATTCTCTTTTGCCCACTTCAAGGCTTCCTCCTCAACCTCAGCCCATGTCCAGTTGCACCCCCTCAAAAAAGTAATCAGGGTAAATGCGCTTCTTTTCCTCCCGTCCTTTATCCCTGAAAGGATTTTTTCGATGCAAGGCGGAAAATTATCCCTCATTATTTTGTCTTTGAACATCACAGCTTCCCGGGTTTTTGGCGCCTCTTTTGGCTTTTCCGCCTCAAGCTTTTTTGACCTCCAAAAATAAGCATCGCCTATAAGCCTCTCTGCATTGCCCTCTTTTATTTCAATTTCTTCAAACCCAAAGTTCCCGATTTTTGCCATTTCAGGGAAAAATTTCTCAAGGCTTTTGGGGGCAACAGGGATTGCCGCAAGACCGGTCTTTTCATGAAGGGAATAGGGCATTCGGAAAAGATGCCTGTTGCTCCAATCCTTTTCCACCTCAACAAACTTAAAAGGATCAAGCTCAGTGAGGGCTTCTTCCCCCGCAAGAGCTTTTATAGACCCTTTATATTCAACAAGCCGGTTCCAGAGCCCTTCCTTAATTTTTTCCCGAAGGAAAGTTGCAAGGAGCTTTGGGAGCTCAGGATACAATATTCGGGTTTCCTTATAATCAATTACCTCCGGGAAATTTTCCCAGAATATACAGAAATGAAAGCCCCGCCTTCCTGAAAATTTCACAAAATACCCTAAACCATATCTTTCAAGAAAATCCCTTATCAGGCAGGCGGCGATTTTTGCCTCCTCAAGCCCCAATGCGGAATCAATATCAATTACCCAATCAAAACCGATCCTAAGCTCGTTTTGGTTTTTGTCGCTGATTTGGAGCGGGTCAGACCACCTCTCAACCGAGCCGTGAAAGCTTGCCGCTCCCCTCATCACCTGGCCTGTGACATCCATAGGGTACATTAGAGAGGAGGGGCGGGCCATGTAGCTTCCGTCAAGGCGCCTTGTTGCCACCTCCCGGTTTTTGCCAAACTCCCAAAGGATTCTCTGCAGTTTCGGGTCTGAGTAATATTTTATTATTTCCTGCCTTGTGAGGGTTCTTTCCATAAAAACCATTTAAATTAGGTATAGTATATCTTTAAAGCCTTCCGGCTTCAAGCTCTATATCTCTTTGCTGCAATAACCAAAATAAGCATCAAAAACAGCCAAAAGGACAAAGTAAGAAAATCGTTAACAAGCGTTCCTGCGGGCTGAGAGTAAAACACAGCTTTATTAAATGCATTGAGGGCAATTTTTCCCGGAGAGTTGGATGCCAATAAAGCGGAAGCCTCATTCATCCTCTCTACAGGCAGGATAAACCCGGAAAATATTATGAAGAATATAAGCAGAAAAGTATTTAGCATCAATGTCCAGGATTCTTTTTTTATAGTCAGCGCCAAAGCCAACCCCATCAGTATAAATATGCTTGAGAGCAGTAAGAGCAGGGGAATAATAGCCCCTAAATTTGGGAAAATTGATAGCTGAAAAAGGTATTGGCCTGCAAGTATTACGCATGTTACCGGCACAGATATTATCAGAAGTGAAGAGATGTAGATTGATAAAACCTCCGAGATAAAAATGTTTTTTATGAGCTTAATCCTCTTATTTGCAGGAGAATTTATTTCATTAAGGCAGATAAAGCTTGAAACGAGAAGGGACAGAAACAAGGTGATAAGGATGAGTATTGTCGGGAAGAGTGTCTGTAAGCTTATGAAGTTTAGGCCCTGTATTGCCGCCTTTATCTTATCCTCTTTGTCCATCTCTTTTTTTTCATCCAGAATTCCAGAACTTTCGGGGATATATGTAGGATAATTTAACAGGTTGATAGGGTTCACCAGATTCTCGGGGTCTATTGACTTTATAAGGTTTAGGTCTTTTCTGACAAGCTCAAGGTCGGATTCTGCTCTTCTGAGTGTCTCTTTATGCAAAATAAGGGATCTTCGGGTATTTTCCAGATTAGATATTTCGCGGTCAAGTTCACTGAGAATAATATCCCATTCCCTGCTCGCTTTTTCATATTCGCCAATTTTTGAGTCAAAAGTGTTTAGGTAATTATTAGAAAGGCTTTGATGCTCAACCATGGCCTGCTTTGTTGCTGAAATTTCAGAAGATACCATGCTGAGTACAGCCAAATTTTCAGGAGAGGCGTTCTCAATAGCAGAGATGCTTTTTTGAGTGTTGTCAAGGCGGGAGATAACTGAACTGTAAAGGGCAGACTCTTCATTTTGGAAGGTTTTTTTAGCAGATTTTATCTCAGAAACCATTATGTCCATTGAGGCTTTAGTGTCTGAAAGCTCTTTTCTTGCAGACCTGAGGCTGGAAATATACCTATCTAAAGCGAATATATAGCTGTCTATATCCCTCTGAGCTTCTCTTATGCTTGACTGGTAAGCTTCTAAGTGATCTGACTTTGAGCCTATATCACCTATGATTTGCCCCGCCAATTCTGCAGATTTTTCATTTTGAATAAGGTTTACACTCCCCTTAATCTTTTGGATTATTTGCCAGATGATAGGCTCACGCGTATTGTCAAAATACAGGTTAATTATATGCGTATGGGCATAATTGGTTTCAATGCAAAGGTATAGCTTATACTCTTTAAGATCCTCCAGGCACTCATCCAAGCCGGCATACTCTGTCACCTCAAGATATGGAAAATAATCGGCCTCATAGTCAGTAAAGTTGAAGCTATCTGAATTTTGTACAAGGCCCACCGGTGTCTTTTGCAGGCCTTCAGGGCTAAATGAGAAGAAAAGGGAAGAAATAAGCAGAAGGGGAAAGACAATAAGCAGAAGTATTTGCTTCTTGTTTCTTAAGAATCCCTTTAGGCAGGCCGAGGTCAGAGGAATGGGATTTATCATTTTATCAGTCCATTATCTCTTTTTCAAAGAGAAATTCGAGATAATATTCCAGGCTTTTTTCATTGCTTTTTTTGAGAGTTTCAAGAAGGGCTTCTGTGCCATAGTAGCACCCCCGATATACCAAGCCGAACTTATTGCAGTAAATTTGTATGTCGCTGAGTATGTGGCTTGAAATTATAATAATTTTTCCCCGCCTTGACAGGCCTGCCAGCAGGTTCCATATGAATTTCCTTATGGAGATGTCCAGCCCTACAAAAGGCTCATCCAGGATTATGATTTCGGGATCGTGAATAAGCGTAACTGCAAGGTCTGCCCTTTTTTTCATCCCGCCTGAAAAATTTGCGATAACTTTCTTTTTATGCTCCGTAAGATCGAGCTGCTTTAAGAGGCCCAAAGCCCTCTCTTTTACCTCTTTTTCATCTATACCGTTTAGTTTGCCGAATGTCAGGAGGTTTTCTTCAAGGGTGAGGTAGGGAAAAAGGGCATTTTCTTGCGGAGAATAGCCGATTGCTTTACCGGGGGCCAATATACTGTCTTTTGACCTGATTGAGATTGTCCCTGTATTTGGCTTTTTGAGGCCTGTAAGTGTGTCGAGTATCGTAGTCTTTCCGGAACCTGATCGGCCTATAAGTCCCATAATATCTCCGTTATGCAATTCGAAAGAGATATTTGATATTAAGTTTGGGCTGTATCCTGTGGATATGCTTTCAGCTTTAAAGCAGATTTCGCCCATAAAATAAGAGGGCTAATATTAAGGTATTTTAGGGATATTGTGGCGCTTCAAAATGGGCCCTAAATTGATTTTTATAGGAGAGAACATAAAAACTCTCTTGTTTTAAAGTTAGCAGCTCTTAAGCGCCTATTTCACATCAATCTGGTCTTTCCTAAACCCTTCCTCAATAAGCAGTCCCTTTACTTTTTCTTTGTGCTCGCCCTGAAGCCATATTTCCTCTTTTTTGACTGTCCCTCCACAGGCAAGCGCGCGTTTCATCTTTTTTTGAAGTTCCTTTAAATCAACCTGTTTTGCGTCCAGGCCGGAAATTATGGTGGTTTTCTTCTTAAATCTGCCGATTTGGGTGTATATAATTATCCTTTGCTCCTCTTTCCCCACAACGCCGCAAGTGCATATATCGCTTGGTAAGCCGCAAATCGGGCATATATCTGCCATCATACAGCCATAGATGTTTTGAGCCTGGCGATTGTCCTTCTCATTTCCTTAATCCTTCCGGGATTTTTTACTGCCCCGCCGATTGCCACATTGCTCTTCTCTTTTGCAAGCTCCATTGTCAGCTCTTTAAGCCTCTTTTGTTTATCCTCGTCTGCCAGTTTTGCTATTTCTTTGGATTTTAATATTGCCATAATTACTAAGTAAATTAAAAGTATATAATCTTTTCAAATAAGGCTTTGGCGATACTATTGGTCGATTGTTCCGAAAATAGGCAGAATTTATGGATGAGCCAAAAATATGGATATTTAACGCAAAAAAAGCTGTTTCTACCTCTTGCCCATCTTTGACTTGGGGCGAAATGCCCGGCTTTTGCAGTTCCTGCAGAGTATTTTTCTCAGCCTGACCTTAATAGGGTTTGCTCTCTGTTTGCTCTTGCATTTGAGGCACACAAATACATTTTCAAAGAGCCTCTCAAAAACCGCCCCCGTAACTTTTTTTGCCATAAAGCCAATTCGCTAAATAATTTAAAAAGGGCAGTTTTTTAGGGTGATTATGGCTTAAAATAGCCCAAAACCTTATTGTGAATGATGCCGTTTGAGGCAAGGGCAGGGTGCTTGTTACGAGGATCACAGCGTCATATTGAGTTGGACGGAGTTTCCCTTAACGGTATAGTTTAAATCTCCGCGAAAATTATTACTGTCGGGCCTCCTCGATAATAATCTCCTTATTCTACGCACTTCTCCAAAATCGCCACTTTCCTGTTCTTGGCATCTAATTTGACCCTTACTCCAATTGGGACGGTGGTGTTTGGGGTGTTGTGCCCGAAGTCGTCGCACTTCAAAATCGGGAAATCATATTCTTTTACGGCGTTCAGGACGATTTCCTCATAAGGAATTTTGCTTTCGTGTTTGTAGTGGCCAATCCAAAGCCCCAAGATTTTCTCAAAAACGCCCATTTGTCCTAATCTCTGCAGTTCGGCGTCCACCTTTGCCGGCGGGTTTGACTCGTCAAAGCTCTCCAAGAAAAGGATTTTGCCCTCAAAATCAGGAAAGTATCTTGTTCCCGCCAGCTTGTTTAGGCAGTTCAAATTTCCCCCGACAAGTATTCCCTCAGCTGTTCCGCCCCGAATGCACTTCCATTCAGAGTTGTGGCGGATTTCCCCGATTTTGCCCTCAATAAGTCTGCCCCTAAATTCCTCTTCATCGTATTTTGTGGGTTCTCTTCCAAAGCCCCACATTAGGTCGTTTCCGTGAAAAGTGACAAGCCCCGTTTCTTTGTTTATGGCGTTGAGAAGCACAGTAATGTCGCTGATGCCAAGGAAAATTTTCGGGTTTTTTCGGATAAGGTTGAAATCAATCAGGGGAAGAATTGCGTTTGAATTGTCTCCTCCCTGGCTGCAGATTATTGCCTTAACCTTGGGGTCAGCAAACATTGAATTGAGGCCATATGCCTTCTCCTCAGGTGTGGCGGAATATTTTAGGGTATTTTTCAGGGCGTTTTTGGCGATTTTTGTCTTAAAGCCGGCATTTTTAAGAAACTCGATTCCTTTGTTGAACTGGCCCAGGGTTTCCTCTGTGACCGGGGCTGAAGGTGAAATTATGCCGATTGTGTCGCCGATTTGGAGTTTTCTTGGAATCATAATTATCCTTCCAAAAACTCCTTAAGTTTCTGCAAAATATCCTCTGTAAACGGGGCTTTTAGCTCGCCTTTTTTGACCCATTCAAAATACTCCAGTTCGGTCCTTTTTTCGCCAATTTTTCTGTAAGTGTACCCGACAAAGTAATTTCCCTCAAGGTCGGAGAGGGTGAATTTTTTGCCCGGTTCAAATTCCACGACCCTGTAGAAATCCCAATCTGGTCCCTCGCCCCGATTTTTGTAGATTGTGCCAATTTGGGGCGGGTAAATCTCTGCGATTTCCTCGCGGATTGAAGGAATCCACTTGTGAGTGTTTTTGGGATTTGTGGTGAACTCAAAGACCTCTTCAACGGGCTTGTCTATGATGACCGTGATTTTGTTTTCCCTCATAAGATACTCTATTGTTTTTCGTTAATGACAAACCATTCCCCTTCACTAATCACTTCAATTTCATTGTCTACAATTTTCAATGCGGAATCATCATCCAAAGCGTAGGTGATCCTGTCCATCTCCTGTCCGACTTTTTCTACATTCTCTTTCGTCATTTTCTTGAACCACGGCGAATTCAAGTGAGGCAGGAAATAAAAATACACAAAATTTAGGCCTTTCAGCTCTTCAGTCTCCAACAGGTCTTCGTCGTATAGCTCTTGTGACACCTTCAGGGATAAATCGGGATTGGTCACCATGCTCCCGGCACTCATTCCAACATAAACCTTATCTTTCAATAGCTCGGGCAGTAATTTGGCTAAGCCGGACTTATTCAGCCACCTCATCAGGTGGTGGGTGTTTCCTCCCTCAAAATACAAAACATCGGCTCTTTCCAAACTCGGCCTCCATATTTTTTCATCAACTGCGGAAATGTCCGTAATCTCTATTGATTTGAAATTTTGTTTTTTCAGGTTTATTAAGTCGGTGATGAGCCAGTCCTTGTCTCCCCCCTCAATATTGCTGGCAGTTGGGATAAAAACAAGGGTTGTTTCTTCCGGTTTTTTGCCGGTCAGTTCAAACAAAGCCTTGGCGATTGAATTGTTTGTAAGTCCGCCTGAGGTCAGCAATAGTTTCATAATTATTAAGGTGATTAAATATGCCCCTCCTTTTCTTCAGCCTTTTGATTCGCAAAAGGCGCACCGTTCCTCCGGAACGACTGTTCCAAACATCTCTATAGTATAGGACATAAATAAATAGACAAACCTAATCTTTAAATCCTTGTAAACCTGCATCAGGGGGTTCTGCAATACTTTTTGACTGATTATCTATCGAACTTTGTAGAGTTATTTATGTCCGGTACTATAACTATCTGTAGTTATGGTTTAGTGGTTAGAGGTCTTTAAATACTTTTTGCTTAGAAATAATTATAGGTGAACGATATGGCTACAGAAATGGAAGGTGTAACTACTCTTACGAATGAGTTAGAGTCCAAACTGGGATTATATGGCCAATTATTTGTTGACGGGCCAAAAATACTCCAGCCTAAAAAGACGGTCCGGGTGCTTACTCCCGAGTTTGCTTTGAAATTAGGTCTTACGGGTGAGGAGTATACTGTCGATTTAAAGAATCACCAGTATACCTTAGGTTATGGGCCTATGTATGGCACGGATTTGCCAGATGATGTTATGATTGTTCATCTTCAGGGAACTCTTAACGGGGGGAGTAGTTTTGTGGGAGTAGTGGGGGCTTTCAAGGGGGATACTTTCGTAAAACCCACGAGTCTTTATTGTGGACTCTTGAAGTCACAAGAGTGTTTTGAGCATTTCTCCGAGAGGCTGAAAGCCGAACCTCAGGAAGGCGTAAAAATTGCAGACCTGTACCGCTAAATGTTGTTTCTAATGGTCGAATCATAGGAGATTTTCGATATGGAGAGCCTGTCTGTGGTCGTCTCTCACCTGAAAGACGACGAGCTTATTGAGAAAGTGAGGGCTGCTTATAACAAAGAGTATTTGAGTTAGCTACATATGTAGCTAACTATTTAAGTAAAAATTGCTAATAATAATATGGCAAATTTAAATCTAGCAATAGATGACAAACTTGACGATGCATTTAGAACGGCTGTTGTAAATCGATATGGAATGAAGCGTGGGAATATCAAGTTGGCAATTGAAGAAGCATTAAAGCAGTGGATAGATAATGGAAAATAGCTCCTGTGTTTTAAAGATGGAATCTAAAAAATCAGGTCTTGCAGAAAGAGAGATTGACAACTCATGGAATTTTGAGAGAGTGGATACTAAGGAATTTAGCCATGGGATTCATACCTATCCGGCTATGATGATACCTCAAGTGGCAAGGCGATTGATAATAGAATATGGAAAAAACTCGAAAGTGTTGTTAGACCCGTTTCTTGGCTCAGGAAGCGTTCTTGTAGAGGGGATGTTGCACCCATCAATCGAGAAAGTCTACGGAATTGAAATAAATCCTCTTGGAGTATTGATTAGCCGAGTTAAGACTCGCCCTCTAAACCCCAATGAGGTTTTGTCTGAAGTTTGCTTGCTTAAGCAAAAAATAAGTGATGACTTTACTGCTTATGAGACGAACCAACTTTCGATAGACCGACAGGAGTTTAAGAATATCAATTATTGGTTCGGCGAGGATGCAATTATTCAACTTTCTATATTGAAGCGGGCTATAGAATGTGTAGAAAACCCGGATATTAGAGAGTTCTTCCTTGTGTGTTTCTCAGAGATAATCAGAACTGTTTCTTATACTCGAAATAGTGAATTTAAGCTCTATCGAATGTCGCCCCAAGACATGAAAAAGCACAATCCCAACATAAGAAGGATATTCTTTGACAAGGTGTGCAACAACCTGAAAAAAATGCAGGAGTTTGCTGAATCTTTTGGCTCTTTGAATAAGTCCTGCGAGGTAAATATTTTGCCCGAAGATACTCGTTTCAGAACATTAATTCCGGATTCTGAAGTGGATTTAGTGGTCACCTCACCCCCATATGGAGACAGTAGGACTACTGTTGCTTATGGTCAGTTTAGTAGGTTGAGTTCTCAGTGGTTGGGTTATGACGAAGAAATTGTCCTATGTGTGGACAAGAATGGGTTGGGTGGGATTCCCACAAAGAATTTGTCAGTAGATTTGCCGTCAGATTACCTCAAAAAAACCGTGTCCTTAATAGCTCAAGAGGATGTTTGTCGGGCGAGAGATGTATTGTCTTTCTTCGTAGACTTCAATAATTGCATAGATGAACTGGATAGGGTCGTTGCGCCTGGTGGAGTGGTATGCCTCGTTCTGGGAAACAGAACCGTAAAGGGCGTTTGGATAGAAACGGATTATATTCTTGCGGAGCTTTTTGTAAATCGATATGGTTACAAGCACCTTAAAACAATTGTCCGAGAGATACCTTCTAAACGCATGCCCAGGAAAAACAGCCCCTCAAATATTAAAGGTCAGACGGTTATGACTATGAACAATGAGTATATTGTTATACTTGAAAAGCCAATTAGATAACGCTTACTCTGTTGCTAAAGCACATATCTAATCGAGAAGGTAGTATTCTAAATCCTGTCCCATGGTCGTGTGACTTTCCATTTGAATAGCTTCCAATCCTTAAATCTATGCAAATTGTGCCATCTTTAAGCAAATCTATGAAGTTCTCAAAACTGAACTCCCAAAGAAGCCACGCTTCATTAAACCAGAATTCCTCTTTTGCACCCTTGCCTTTGGAATTTGCTTTGACATACAAGAGTGAGCCTGGATACTTGGATTCGAATCGTTCGCGTAGGGTTTCTTTATCCCAATAGCAGAGCATCTTTCCTTTTTTGTCCTGCAATTCTAGGGAATCCTCTTTAAAACCGATTTTGAATGTGGGCGAACCTTTAAGGCAGTTTACCTTGTTGGATTTAAGTGTGCAGTGCAGTTCTTTTTCGCTTTTTTGAGTAGGGTAGCCAAATTTTTGCAATAGTTCGGAATTTGCACTTTTTGGCAAAGGCGATTTTGTAAATAGACTCACCATACTCACGCTTTCTTTTCTGCCGGATTTAAGCTCTACCAAGTGTCCATTTGGCCCTGGAATGTTGTTTTCCTCAATCCCAAGCAGGTCTTCGAGGGTTTTACCAATTCCCGTATTTCCTGCTCGGTGGGTCTTGATATAACCCATTGCCTTAATCTCTTGGAGTTTTTTGATGAATTCTGAGTATCCTTGCATAATTTAAGAGCCAATTAGATAAATAAGGTCTTCTACAAAACCTCCCCCAAATACCGCCCTGTATAGCTCCCTTTGACTTTTGCCACCTCCTCAGGAGTCCCGGAAGCGATGATTTCCCCTCCCTTGTCCCCGCCTTCAGGGCCCAAATCAATTATCCAATCCGCCGACTTTATCACGTCAAGATTGTGCTCGATGACCACAACCGAATTTCCCTTACCCACAAGCTCCTGCAGGACCTCGATGAGCTTTTTTGTGTCGTGGAAGTGCAGGCCTGTTGTCGGCTCGTCCAAAATATACAAAGTCCGCCCGGTCGCCTTCTTGGAGAGCTCGCGCGTCAGTTTTATCCTCTGGGACTCTCCCCCCGAGAGTGTGGTCGAGCTTTGCCCGAGTTTGATGTACTCAAGGCCGACTTTTTTGAGGAGCTCAAGCTTGTTTTTGATGGTCGGCACATTTTGGAAAATCTCATACGCCTCCTCGACAGTCATATCAAGCACCTCGGCGATATTCTTGCCCTTGTATTTTACCCCAAGCGTCTCCCGGTTGTATCTTGTGCCCTTGCACTCCTCGCAGTCCACATAGACATCAGGCAAAAAGTTCATCTCGATTTTTATCTGGCCGTCGCCCTGGCACGCCTCGCACCTGCCCCCTTTCACATTGAACGAGAATCTGCCCGGCTTGTAGCCCATAAGCTTTGCCTCGACGGTTTCGGCGAAAATCGCCCTTATCTCGTCAAACACTTTTGTATAGGTCGCCGGGTTTGACCTTGGAGTCCTCCCAATCGGCGACTGGTCGATAACAATCACCTTGTCAATTTCTGTGTCCAGCCCGATATTCTCGTACTCCCCCGGCCGCTCCCTTGAGTTGTGGAGTTTTCTCATCATCGCCTTGTAAAGCGTCTCGTTTATCAGCGTGGACTTTCCCGAACCCGAAACCCCTGTGACAAGCGCCAGAACCCCAAGCGGAATCTCGGCATTGATATTCTTCAGATTGTGCTCCCTGCACCCCGAAAGGCGGATAAACCCCTTTGGCTCTCTTCTCTTTTTTGGCACTTCAATCTTTCGCGCCCCTGAAAGGTACTGCCCTGTTAGCGACTTGGGGTTTTTCTCAACCTCCTGTGGCGTGCCCTCAGCCACAATCTCGCCGCCGTGTCGTCCTGCCCCGGGTCCCATATCAACGAGATAGTCGGCGGTCTTCATAGTCTCCTCGTCGTGCTCGACAACGATTACAGTGTTGCCGATGTCACGAAGGCGGCAGAGAGTCTCAATCAGTTTTCGGTTGTCCCTCTGGTGAAGCCCGATTGAAGGCTCGTCCAAAATATAAATCACGCCCATTAAATTCGACCCGATTTGGGTCGCAAGGCGAATCCTTTGCGCCTCCCCTCCGGAAAGCGTCCCGGCGCTCCTCGAAAGCGTCAGATACCCAAGCCCGACATCATTCAAAAACTGCAGCCTTTCGCGAATCTCTTTTAGCACCACTTTTCCTATAAACTCCTGCTTTTTGGTGAGTTTGAGCCCCTCAAAAAAGGAGATACAATTCGCAATCGGCAAATCGGTCACGTCAATTATGGATTTCCTGCAAATCTTCACCGAAAGCACCTTCTCCTTTAGTCGCCGCCCTTTGCAGACAGGGCAGTCAGACACCCTCATAAACTTCTCAAGCTCGCGCTTTCTGTAGTCTGACTCTGTCTGGCGGTAAAGCCTCTCGGATTGCGGGATTAGCCCTTCCCAGCTCCCTGTGTGCGACCAGTAGGAATCCCCGCTGTTCATCTTCATGCTAAACCTTATCTTCTCATTTATCCCGTACATCAGGGCATTGAACTGCTTATCAGTTAGCTTCTCTATGGGTGTGAAAATGTCAAAGCCCAGATGCTTTGCAACAGCTCCAAGGTGCTGGGCGCGCCACCCGTCAACGATGTTTCTGTAAAGCAAAATCGCCCCGTCAGCAATTGATTTGGACTTGTCGGGTATTATCAAATCGGGGTCAAACTCCATCTTTATTCCAAGCCCGTGGCACTCCTCGCAGGCCCCAAATGGCGAGTTGAACGAAAACATCCTCGGCTGAAGCTCCTCGAACACTAGTCCGCAAACCGGGCAGGCGTTTTTTGAGGAGTAAATCTCCTCCTCGCCGCTCTCAGCCAGAACAATCAAAAGCCCTTCCGAGTGCTTTAGCGCGTTCTCGACTGACTCCGAAAGCCGTGAGGTGTCCGCAGGGTCGACTCTGTCAATCACAATCTCAATATCGTGCTTCCTGTACCTCTCCAATTTTATCTTCTCATCCGTCCTATAAATCTTCTTGTTTACCCGAACCCTTGCATATCCTTCACGATTAAGCTCCAAAATCAGCTGCTCGTATGTGCCCTTCTTTTGCACCACCACCGGCGACAAAATCGTGATTGTGGTCTTGTATTTCTCCGAAATCCTCTCAGAGATTTTCTGCGGCGTCTGGGATTCAATCTTGATATTGTGAATCGGGCAGTAAGGGGTGCCGATTCGGGCAAACAGCAGCCGCAAGTAATCGTAAATCTCGGTTACCGTCCCGACAGTACTCCTTGGATTTTTGGAGGTGGTTTTCTGCTCGATTGAAATGGCGGGAGAAAGCCCGTCAATTGAGTCAACGTCCGGCTTGTTCATCAGCCCCAAAAACTGCCGAGCATAGGCGGAGAGCGACTCAACATACCTTCTCTGCCCCTCGGCGTAAATCGTGTCAAAGGCAAGGGTTGATTTTCCCGACCCTGATAAGCCCGTAATTACAATCAATTTGTCGCGGGGAAGGTCCACACTTATGTTTTTCAGGTTGTGCTCGCGCGCCCCCCTGACTGAAATGAATTTAGGCATAATTTGAGTCAGATAAAAATTTGACCTGAAAAAGAAGGGTTCAGCGATTATGCGTATGCTTGCGAGTCTGTTGAGCCGTAGCCTCCTAAGGAATTTCTCTCAAAAAACCACCCTATCCCATAATTGGCAGGTTTTTCAAAGCCTATTACACCATAAGGTAAATTTGCGCCGATAGTTGTATTTTGAGCAGGATTATACACTATTTGATTGAAATCCCCGGTTAAGCAATTAGTATAATTAGGAGCCGCTGCAGCGGTTCTCGAATCATAACCTGCGCCACAAGAGTTATTTGGTCTTGCGCACCTGCCGCATCCGGAACAGCCCATATCGCAATTCAAAGGAGGCAAGCTATTTGAGCTTCCCCTCCAAAAACTTAATGGCCGCCTCTACATCTTTGGTGGTGTAATAGTCCTCATCACCCTCAAAATAGGCCTCAAGCTCCTCTTCAGTCTTGCCTGAAAGGATAATCAATTCAATTTTGTTTCCGAGTATTGATAGATTTACATAATGCTTGTCTTCAAGCAGGCTCTCATCATATTCTTCAGGATATTCTGTTTCCTCAAGTCCATTTTCTTTGATGTACTCGACAATCCGGCGAGTAAGCTCAATAAGCTCGGCATATTCGCCCTCCCAGCCGAAATTCTCATCCTTGGGGTCATCGAGGTGGTCCTCATAGAACTCATAGCACTCAAGGGCTCCCCCGTGGATTATCTCCTCCATCGGCGTCTTTTTCATTCCTTCCATAATCTGAATTGTTAAAAATAAATTGGCGTTATACAGGTCTGATTAAGAAATATACAGGTCTGATTAAGAAAGATGTTTGGCGGAAGGTTATTCGCCCCGAAGGCCCAAAAAGATAGGATTAAGCTACAGCTGACGGGACAGGTCCTTGAGAAAATTCCGGATAAACACCGGCCTGCTGATAGCCCGGAACTCTGCCTTCAGCCTTCATCCTCCCTATTTCATTATACATATCTATCAGGCCATCCAAAGATCCATGCCCCCTTATATCCCGGATAAGGTCCATAATAGGCTTATATCCGCTTTCCTCATACCATTTTGATGCTGTTGCGCAGTCGCCGCTGTTTCTGCACTTATTTTGTATTGTCCTAAGGTCAGTAAGGCCCTCGTAAAGGGCAATTACCAAATTGTGGGCCATTTCGGGCCCGTACTTTTGCGCGTAAGGTTCAATTAGGTCCTTATATCTTTCGGCAATTCCCTGAATAATATAAGGATTTTTTATAAGGTCGTCATAATGGGTTATTTCATGGTCCATTGCATGAGAGACATCCCCCTGTGAGGGGTCAACATAAACCTCATCTCCAGCAGGCACGCATTTTTTTCTGTCGCATTTAATAGGTGTAGCGCCCTTCACCCCTTTTGGAAGCTTTTTAGAAACCACTTTTGGAACTTTTGGGCCCCTATACTGCAATGGCTTCTCCGCCCCCAAAACAGGGCTTGAGGAAATAACATAGTTGGCATATTCAGGATTTTCAATAAGCCCAAGAAGCCCGTTTAAGTAATTAAGCAGTCTCAAGTTTGGATATAGGTCGGGAAAATTATCCTGAATTGTATGGGGGAGTCTCCGATAAGCCGAGTCCCCTCCGGTGGAGAGGCTGTTCCCTTCAGACCCCATCACAACCATAATTGAAAATAAAAACTATTTATTATTTATAGCTAATTAGCCAATTTTTCCCGCCTTCTTGCCCAAAATGCATATTTTAGCTACTTAAAATAAGCATTCATAACATACTGCTGAAGCATCCTGTGGCTGTTAAAAAAGGACGCATTTATGGCTATGCAGTGGCGCATGATGCTTGTCCACTGGGCAAGATTATTATAGTACATCGGAAGAATAACATATTCAAGCTTCGAGTACAGGTCATCAGTTTCTGACTTGGTATCGGACTCTTTTGAAATATCCGGGTGTTCTCCAAGGCTCCATCCGGTCACATTTTCCACATGTCCTTCCAGCCACCATCCGTCAAGGACTGAGAGCTGAGGCACTCCGTTTAGAGCGGCTTTCATTCCGGAAGTCCCGCTAGCTTCAAGTGGCCGTTTTGGAGTATTGAGCCACAAATCAACCCCGGAAATAAGGAGTTTTGCGCTTGAAATATTGTAATCCTCAAGGTAGGTTGCTTTTATAGAATCCCCAACCACACCTATTTTATCAATAATGCTTTTGATTATTGCTTTTCCGGGCGTGTCTCTAGGATGGGCCTTGCCTCCATATATTATCTGAATAGGGTATTTTGAGGCAATTTTTCTAAGCCTGTCCATGTCCGAAAGCAAAAGCTCTGCCCTCTTGTAGGGTGTGGCTCTTCTTGCAAACCCTATTGTAAATATGCTTCTCTCAAATGCGGGATTTGCGCTTTGGTTCACATAATCCATAAGAGCCTGTTTTGCTTCCTGATGAGCCTTCCATATCTCCTTTCCGGGTATTCCAAGGGCATATCTCAGCGAAAACGGGTCCTGCTCCCATCCGCGAATGCATCGGTCAAATATATTCCTGAATGGCTCAGAGGCCCAAAATCTTGAGTGGATACCGTTTGTTATGGAATCTATCTCATAGCCCGGAAACATATCCCGGCTCACTTCACCATGCTTTTTTGCAACCCCATTGATATATTCTGAAAACTTGAGGCCAAGATAAGTCATATTAAGCTCCCCGTGAATAAACAATTCTTCCTCAATTTCTTTAGGTATAAGGTCTCCAAGCGCTTCTTTAGCCATTGCTCTTGGAAACTTGTCATGGCCTGCAGGCACAGGAGTATGGGTTGTAAAGACGCACCTTTTTCTTACCTCCGCTATTTTATCTATTCCTCCAAGCCCCCGCAAAAGCTCAAGGACAAGAACTGAGGAATGGCCTTCATTCATGTGATATTTTTCGGGGCATAGCCCTAAAGCGCCCACCATCTTAATTCCCCCAACTCCAAGAACCATTTCCTGGCAAAGCCTATAATAAGTGTCATTTGCATAAAGCTTATCGGTTAGGGTGCGGTCGTATTCTGTATTTTCGGGCAGGTCTGTGTTGAGGAAAATTATTGGGATTGATCCGCAGGCTCCTTTTAGCATATACAACCATGCCTCTACATTCACCTCCCTGCCGTGAATGGTTAAGGATATTTTTTTAGGTATTCTTGCCATAAATTCTGAGGGGTCCCATAAAATTTCTTCTTCAAGCTGAATGCCCTCAATAAGTTTCTGCCTAAAATACCCTTTTTTATAAAGGAGGGTTATGCCGATAATCGGCATATCAAGATCTGCGGCGCTTCTCAAAAAATCCCCTGCCAAAACCCCAAGCCCTCCGGAATAAGTGGGAATTTTAGGGTCAATCCCGATTTCCATGCTGAGGTATGCCACATGAATATCCCCTATTGCCCTCTTAATGTCCGCCAAAACGCTGATTTTTGAATGCTCCTGATTTTCAGGCATAATATAATTCTCCAATACTTATATGGCAGGATTTATTTTCCCGGCTTTTTTCTCTCAATTTTCTTTCTCTTGCCGGTCTGTTTGGTTTTGGATATTTTAGGGGATTTTGCTAAAGACCCTTCCTGCAACCGGGCAATCGGCTTCTTATCGGGCCTTCGCTCTCCCTTCAATACTCCCTTTGATAAAGCTTTGCCTGAAGCTCGCCAGTACCAATACCTCCAAAAAACAAAAATCAGGATGAGAAATAAGCCCTCCCAAAGAAAATAGTGGACCGGCTTAAACCATGCGTAATTTGTAAACCCTACATAAACGGAAAGTACTGCTCTAAGAGTATTGTATATGTAGAGGGGAATTACGAATGCCGCTCCTAAAAGGCGGTCTCTTGCCGAAATTCCGACAGGTATGAGGAGAAGGGATAGGTAAATATATATCTGCATCCACCCTGTGCAGTCAAATGTCACTAAAAAAGGCGGAGCCAAAAAATTGGGGTCAATTATGGAATATCCGAAAGTCTCAAATTCAATCCCTGTAAAATTGAGAAGGAAAACCATTTGCAAAAAAAGCATTTCCTGAAGCGGCAAAAATTCAAAATGAATGCGGGTTAGGGCAAGAAAAACAGCTATAAGAAAAAGCGCCCTTGAAAATATAATCAGCCTTTTGCGGGAATTGCGATTCCTCTCTATAGGACTTGGCTTTACAAAACCCTTATTTTTTGCCCCCGCCATCTTTTGCCTTTTCATGCAATATGTTTCATCAGGTCTTTTATCCTGTTGGAGTATCCCCATTCATTGTCATACCACCCGAAAACCTTGGCCGTATTTCCTATAACTTTTGTAAATTCAGGGTCAAATATGCAGGAGGCGGGATTTCCTATAATATCCCTGCTGACAACCGGCCAGTCCGCATATTCAAGGATTCCCTTCATCTTCTTTGATGCCAAAAGGAAGGATTTATTTATCTCTTCTTTGGAAGCGGCAGTTTTGAGGCTTACTGTCAGGTCCACCATGCTTCCGTCAGGGACAGGAACTCTTAGGGAAATCCCGTCAAGCTTTCCTTTAAGCTCCGGGATGACTTCTCCGATTGACTTTGCCGCGCCTGTTGTTGTAGGAATTATTGACTCGGCGCAGGCCCTTGCCCTTCTTAAGTCTTTGTGCGGAAGGTCAAGTATTTTTTGGTCGTTAGTGTATGCGTGCACAGTAGACATAAGCCCGTTTTCTATGCCAAAGCGGTCATTTAGAACTTTCGCCATTGGGGCAAGGCAGTTTGTTGTACAGCTGGCCATTGAAATTATCCTGTCATCTGCCGATTTTTTGTCAAAAAAATTATCGTTTACTCCGGGGACAATCTGCTTCACCCGCTTTGTTCCGGACGGCGGCGCTGATATAATTACTCTTTTTGCCCCAGCTTTCAGGTGTAGGGCAGCGCCATCCCAATCCCGAAAAAGCCCGGTGGATTCCAGCGCAATATCCACGCCAAGTTTTTTCCAAGGGAGTTTTTGCGGGTCGCGTTCAGCAAACACCTTAATTTTGTCCTTGTCAATTTTAATTTCGTCGCCCTGAGCGGAAATGCTGTTTCTTATAGTGCCATGGACCGAATCCCTTTTTAGCAAATGGGCAAGAGTCCCTGCATCAGTAAGGTCATTAATTGCAACAATTTTGAATTTTCTCCTAAAAGGCCTGTCATTTAGAGTGGCCCGAAGAAAACATCTTCCTATTCGGCCAAAGCCGTTTATGGCAACCTTCATAATTTAATCTAACTATATTAAAAAGGAGAATAATTATGGCAGTTGAAATCATGATAATTATACAGATGGTCTTGTCAATTGTGCTTGGAGCAGTTATCGGCCTTGAGCGTGAGCGAAACCACAAGCCCGCAGGAGTAAGGACACATATGTTTGTGTGCTTTGGCGCGTGCCTTTTTACAATCTCTTCCATTCTTTTTGTCGGAGGAGACCCGGCAAGAGTCGCCGCAAGCATAGTTACAGGAATAGGATTTATAGGAGCAGGGACTATAATCGCTGCAAAGGACAGAATACTTGGAATAACTACTGCGGCATCCCTCTGGACAACTGCCGCAATAGGGATACTTGTAGGGATTAATGCAATTGGGATTGCAATAGTTGCAACCTTTCTTGCGCTTACAATCCTGGTATCCGATTATGCAATAAAAAGGGTTTTGAAGTAAGGCTTAGCTACCGAAAAAGAATCCATTAACTGAGTTATGAGGCTCTTTATTGCAATAAGCCCGCCCGACAAAATAAAAGAAGAGCTTGCCTTGCTGGCGGGCTCCTTAAGTTCCGGCGAG
This sequence comes from uncultured archaeon, assembly GCA_964547015.1. Taxonomy (GTDB): domain Archaea; phylum Aenigmatarchaeota; class Aenigmatarchaeia; order QMZS01; family QMZS01; genus JAFGCN01. The sequence continues at coordinate 21,033 of CAZJKT010000004.1, read as the reverse complement.
CCGGGGCTAAAAAAGGTTCAAAAGGAAAACTGCCACATTACCCTGAAGTTTTTGGGAGAGGTGGACGAGAAAAAGCTTGAGGAAATCAAAGCCGAGCTTTCAAAAATTGAGGCAGAAAAATTCAAAATCTCCCTAAAAGGTACGGGGGCCTTTCCAAATGAGTCTTATGTCAGAGTGGTTTGGGTGGGTGTTGAAGAAGGCAAACAAGAATCCCTCCGGCTTCAGGAGGAAATTGACCAAGAGCTTTCTAAAATTGGTTTTCCAAAAGAAAAAAATTTTGAGCCCCACCTGACAATTGCAAGGGTAAAGTTTCTCAAAGACAAGCCGGGCTTTTTGGAGAAGCTCAGAAAGGCAAAATTCAGCTCAAGCTTTAGCGCAGGCTCAATTGAGCTTATTGAGAGCAGTCTTACCCCAAACGGGCCGATTTATAAGGTAATTTCAAGATTTAACCTAAATTAATCTATGGCAATGATGATTCCAAACTCCTTTAGGGAGAGATATGTCCCTATTCTGGGCGCGAAGAACAGAGAATTTTTGAGGTTCTGTGAGTTGCCTCTCAAAAAGACGATTAGAATCAACACCCTGAAAGTCGAAAACCCTTTGGAATATGCCAAATCCCTCAAAGAAAGGGGCTGGATTCTTGAAAAAATCCCCTGGTGCGACTATGCTTATAATGTTGAAGGGATTGAGCCAGGAAAGACAGAAGATTATTTTTATGGCAAAATCTATATCCAGGAGGCGGCAAGTATTCTGCCCTCTCTGGCCCTAAACCCAAAGGAGACCGATTTTGTGATGGATATGTGCGCCGCGCCCGGAAGCAAAACCACTCACCTCGCCCAACTGATGAAAAACCGCGGCTGCATTGTCGCAAATGACACATCTTATCAGAGAATTAAAGCCCTTATGTTCAACCTTGAGCTTACAGGCTCCTTAAATGTTGTGGTCACAGAGATGGATGCAACCCGGCTAAATATAGAGGATAGATTTGACAGGATTTTGATAGACGCGCCCTGCTCTTGCGAAGGGACAATAAGGAAGAACTGGAAGGCGCTTTCAAGATGGCACCCCAAAGTCTGCCGATTTATGGGCTCAAGGCAAAAGGCGCTTCTGAAGGTAGGCGCAAGAGCGCTTAAGCCCGGCGGAACGATAATTTACTCTACCTGTACGCTCGCCCCTGAGGAAAATGAGGCCGTTGTGGATTATGGGATAAACAAAATCGGTCTTTCGGTCGAGAAGGTTGATATTAAAGGGCTAAAGACCTCCGAGTGCGTTACCGAGTGGGAAAAGGAAAAGTATGACGAGGAGGTCAAAAAATGCGCAAGAATCTGGCCTCAGGATAATGACACAGAGGGCTTTTTTGTGGCAAAATTAAAAAAACCATGAAAGCGGACTATGTGAAATATATGGCAGAACGATTTGGAATACATAAAGAGGTATTTCGGAATTACACCTTTAGGGAGAGCGGAGAGAAGGTTTATATAATGTCGCCCGATATTGCGGACAAGGATGTAAGCGGCCTGAGAATCCGCGGAACAGGGATTGTTTTTGGGCGGTTTTTCAAGAAGGAGGACAAAATCAAGCCGACGACCAATATGCTCCAGATTTTCGGAAAATTCGCGACCAAGAATATCGTGGAACTGACAGAAGAGGAAAAAAGCCAGTATTTGCGGGGTTTTGATATTGAGCGTGAAATGGATGCCGAAAACGGGTATGTGATTGTAAAGCACGAGCAGGATGTTCTCGGCTGCGGACTATATGTGAGCGGGAGCTTAAAAAATCAGATTCCGAAAGCCAAAAGATTGCCTTTAGAAAAAACAGGCCATTTAGAAAAAACAGGGAATTAATTATTCCATTCTAAAATTATGGGATTTCTCAGCGAAGAATTGATTGTCCCCGATACTTCAATTCTGATTTCAAAAAAGCTTACCGCTTTAATTGACAAGGGTGAACTCAAGAGAGTAAGGATTTTTGTGCCTGAATTTGTGGTCGATGAGCTTCAGGCTCAGGCAAGCCGGGGAAAAGAAATCGGATTTTTGGGCCTTGATGAGATTAAGGAGCTCCGAAAAAGGAAGGTAAAGCTCGAAATCGGCGGCAGAAAGCCGACCCTGGAGGAAATCCGCCTTGCAAAACAGGGAAGGATTGACGCCCTTATCAGGGAAATTGCGCAGGAAAAAAAAGCAACCCTCTATACAAAGGACTTTGTCCAGGCGGCTGTGGCTGAGGTCTACGGAGTCAAAGTCAGGTATATTAAAGATGACAAGGAACCCGAAGAGCTTGATTTTATCCCGCACCTCACAAAAACCACAATGTCGCTTCATTTCAAGGTCGATTGCGTGCCTTTTGCTAAGAGGGGCAGCCCGAAAAAATGGAAGGTTGAGAAAATCGGCAAGAAAAAAATGACAAAAAAGGAATTCAACTTCCTTGCAAATACAATTTTGAGGTCTATTCGGGGGCAGAAACACTGCTTTATTGAAATGGATGAGCATGGGGCGATGGTTTTGCAGGTAAGGGATATGCGGGTTGCAATTACGCGCCCCCCGTTTTCGGATGGCGAAGAAATAACGATTGTCCGCCCCATTGTAAAACTGAAGATTGATGATTACAAGCTCTCCGAAAAACTCAAAAAAAGAATTGGAGAACAGCCTGAAGGAATTATTATAGCGGGGCCGCCAGGAAGCGGAAAATCAACTCTTGCGGCCAGCCTTGCGGAATTCTACCATTCTCTTGGAAAAGTCGTAAAGACAATGGAGCAGCCAAGGGATTTGCAGGTGAGCGAAGGAATTACCCAGTACGGAGCGCTTGCAAAAGACTTTGGCAGGACAGCTGAAGTGCTGCTTTTGGTCCGGCCTGACTACACAATTTATGACGAGCTTAGAAGCACGCGCGACTTTAATATTTTCTCTGACCTGAGGCTTGCGGGCGTTGGTATGGTGGGGGTTGTCCACGCCTCAAGGCCGATTGAATCAATTGAGCGCTTCTTAGGAAGGGTTGACTTGGGAATACTTCCAAGCATTGTGGATACGATTATTTTTGTTGATAAGGGTGAAATTCAGGAGGTTTATTCACTCTCCTACTCAGTAAAAGTTCCTGCGGGGATGACCGAAACCGATCTTGCAAGGCCGGTTATTGAAGTCTGCTCCTTTGAGACCGGGGAGCCAAAGTACGAAATTTACACATACGGCGACCAGACTGTTGTTATACCGATAAAGCCGGGTATAGGCGGAAGAGTCATATCGGGACTATCTGCGGAGGGGCTGATGGGAATTGCGCTCAAGCAAATTGAAAAATCTGTCCAGAAGTATGCCCCGGATCCGACCGTTGAGGCCACCTCAAACAGCTCGGTAAAGGTTACTGTGGGCAAGCGCTCGGCGGCAAAAGTTATTGGAAAGGGGGGAAGGAATATTGAGAAGCTGGAAAAGAAGTTTGGAGTCCATATTGATGTGGTTGAAGGTTAAGCTCAGTTCCTATCTGGATAAATAGATTATCTTGACATGACCTATTTCTGAACGCTTATGAATCTTTGGAAAGCCGTTCTCTATTAAGTGCGGCTCAAGTTGCTTATCCAGACCCCCACCGTCTGTTATAATACAGGCCTTGCCATAAGTTGAAGAGCTGTCAGTCCCATGCAAAATTTGGCGCGCTATGTCTGTTTTTGGAGTGTATTTTGCTCCCTTTGGCACTACAAGCCGGCCTTTATACATTTCTAAAGGAAATGTTGCATAAATCCCATTGAGGTTTAAGCCTAAACCCCCAGTATCTCTAAAAATATATTCAGTTAGCGGATTTTCTGTCAGAATATATAATGAGTTCCCATCAATAAGAGAAGCTTCTCGCACATATTTAATTACCTCGTCATTAGGTATCAATTTACTTCCAATTTCTGCTATTTGGTCGGAACTTACCCCGTTCAGGTTGGAGATATATCTCTTAATAAAACTTTCCGGATTCTCCAAAGCTTGATCTCTAACCGGCGATTCTTTTATCTCCGGTAAATCCAATACCGTAGATACGGCCTCAAATATTCCTCGAGCCAAAGTGTCATCATGATCCACAAAATAGATGCAATTGCCTGCGCTCTTATCCATAACTTGCCTCTTATATACCTTTATAATTTGACGAAGTGTTTTTCGACAATTGCAACATTTTTTTGGAAATTTCCCCTAATTTATCAATATTTTATCAAAACCCCATCTACTTTCTCCTCCCTTTAGCCTCAATTTTTGCCACATTTATTTTTGTCTCAAGGAATACATCCGGATTGACTGAAATTGAGGAAATCCCGTTTTTTATCAGGAAATCCACATACTCCGGGTATTTTGAAGGCGCCTGGCCGCAAATCCCTACAGGCCGCTTCATTTTTTTTGCGGTTTTTAGGAGCTGGACTATGAGGCTTCTTACCGCATCATCCCTTTCATCAAATTTGAGCATTCCGCTATCCCTATCTACTCCAAGAGTAAGCTGGGTTAGGTCATTTGAGCCTATGGAAAACCCGTCAAAAAGCTTTGCAAACTCCTCGGCAAGGATTATATTTGCAGGAATTTCCGCCATTACATATACTTTAAGCTCCTTTCTAAGCCCGGCTTCACTTATAATTTTGAGCACGCTTTTTCCCTCATCAAGTGACCTGCAGAAAGGAATCATAATATCCACATTCTTAAGCCCCATCTGGCGCCTAACTTTCTTTATGGCCTCAAGCTCAAGCATAAAGGCGGGCTTAAACTTCGGGTCAATGTACCTTGATGCCCCCCTCCAGCCAATCATCGGGTTCTCCTCTTCAGGCTCAAACTCCTTTCCTCCAAGAAGGTTTCGGTATTCATTTGTCTTAAAATCCGAAAACCTCACAATAATCTGGTTTGGGTAAACTGAAGCGGCAAGCTTTGCTATGCCTTCCGCAAGCTTATCAATATATTCCTGAGAGCGTCCTGTCTTTATTGCATAAAGCGGGTGCATCCTTATTGCTGAGGCAATTATCACCTCCTCTCTTGCAAGCCCTACTCCATCCGGCTGGAATGACGCAAGGCTGAAGGCTTGATCAGGGGTTGCAAGTATAAACATCACTTTCGTCTTTGTTTTTGGGATCTTGTCAAGGGCTATCCTTTTTACATCATATTTAAGCGCCCCTTCCCATACAATCCCCTTGCTGCTAGTAGGGTCTATTGTCACCTGCTGGCCTTTTTTGAGCGCTTTCATTGCCCCTTCAGCCCCCACGATGCACGGAACTCCAAGCTCCCTTGAAACAATGGCCGCATGGCTTGTTGAGCCGCCCTTTTCTGTAATTATCCCTGCCGCGATTTTCATTATAGGCTCCCAGTCCGGGTTTGTAACTGTTGTAACAAGAATCTCGCCTGCCTTAAACTTGGCTATTTCGCCTGCATCTTTAATTATATTTACTTTTCCGGTCCCGATTTTCTTCCCGACTGAAATCCCTTCAACAAGCTTTTTTCCGGTTTCCTTAAGGGTGTACTCTTCAATCTCTTTTGACCTTGAGTGCACGGTTTCAGGGCGGGCCTGAACTATATACAATTTGCCGTCAACCCCGTCCTTTGCCCACTCAATATCCATAGGCCTTTTGTAGTGGGCCTCTATTTTCATTGCGTAATCTGCAAGCTCCTCAGCTTCCTTGTCGCTAATTACCACCTTCTCCTGATCTGCTTTTTTTACAGGGGCTTCAGTAGTCCCTTCTTTTCCGTAAACAAGCTTAACCTCCTTTTTTGATACTGTTTTGGATATGACCTTTCCTGTAGGCTTGAAGACAAAAAAAGAGTCGGGCTTTACTGTTCCCTGAACAATATATTCTCCAAGTCCCCATACTCCGTCAACCGAGACTACATTTTCAAAGCCTGTATTAGGGTCAATTGTAAACATAACACCTGAAGATGCTAAATCGCTTCTCACCATCTTCTGGACGCCGAGCGAAAGCTTTACTGAAAACTGGTCAAAGCCCTTATCTGTCCGGTAAGATATTGCTCTGTCGGTGAATAAGGAGGCATAACCCTTGACCATGCATGCCAAAAGCTCCTTTTCTGTGGTTACATTAAGGAAAGTTTCCTGCTGTCCCGCAAAGCTTGCATCAGGCAAATCCTCTGCTGTTGCCGATGACCTGACCGCAACGCTAAAATTCTTCTGGCTACCCTTAAGTTTCCTGTATGCTTTAAGTGTTTCTTCTTCAAGGGCTTTTGGTATCTTTGCCTTTAATATCGCCGTCCTGACCTTTTTCCCCCTCTCCTGAAGGTTTCTTATATTTTGGGTGTCCAATCCCTTTAATATATCCTTAATCACCCCTCCAAGGTTATTCTCCTTTATAAATAAGTCGTAAGCGTCTGATGTTGTGGCAAATCCGTTTGGAATCCTTACGCCTTTTTTGGAAAGCTTATTATACATTTCCCCAAGAGAAGCATTTTTTCCTCCAACAATCGGGACATCCTTATTTGAAATTTCTGAAAACGGCATTACAAGGCGCATAACAGTATAGCTTATATATTAATATATCTCTAAAATTTAATCCGCCTTGTTTTTATTTTGGCGCTCTGGCTGTTCTTTCAGGGCGATCTGTCTGAATATTGCTATAAGGGCACCTCATTTAAAATATATATACCTTCGGATAGTTAGTTATGGAAGGAATAAAACCCGATAATGATCTTAGGGAATATTGTAAAATTATCGTTAGCGATGGGCTCAGGAACTGCCAAGAGATTTTTGGTGAAGTAGACCCTCAGTAAGCATATACAAATGCCAATAGGAATTGTAAAGATGGGAGTATAATATATGAGGAGATGGAACTAAATATTAGAGAGCTATACACAAACACACTTTTTTCACTCAGAAACGGGATAGGGTGCGCTCTGCTAAGGGCCGGGGATTTAGAGTATTTAGCCGACCTTTGTGAATTATCTCGTTACTTAAATATACCTGCCTCTAAAATATGCCCTATTTTTGATAGCGTTGCGGAGACCTGCCTCCGTCTCAATTTAAATGATGTGCCGGGACTAACTGAAGTGGATGGGTTGTCAGAACAAGATAGGGACAACTCTAAGAAAAATTTAGAGCAGATTAGAGAAACTTATGAGCTCTGTATTCATAGCGCAATGCTTGGGAAGGATTTTAATTACAAGGAGTTTGAAGAGCATCTGAGTTCACTAGAAGCAATATACCGGATAGGCCAGACTACAAGCCCTGAAGCAATAGCCTGAAGTTAAATTAGGCGGGTTTTAGCCTTCAAGAAAATAGCCTAAGGCACCTTTAAAATCCCTTTCTTAAAGCACTGCTCAATTTCCTCCTTTGTTATCTCTTTTAATTCCCCTTCCCTCATTTTTCCAAGCTTCAGGCTCCCTATCCTCGTCCTTTTAAGCCGGATTACCTTATAGCCAAGCTTTTCCATCACTTTTCTCACAATCCTGTTTCTTCCTTCGTGAATCGTTATCTCAACGGTTTTTGGGTTTTCAAGGATTCGGGCAAGCGATGGCTCAACTTTTCTCCCGTCAATAAAAACCCCATCTTTGAGCTTTTGCAGGGCAATTTCATCCATCGGCTTTCCAAGGACCGCTTTATAGGTTTTCTCCACCTCAAAACGCGGATGCATTATCCTGTTTGCAAGCTCGCCGTCATTTGTGACAATTATTAGGCCTTCAGAATCATAATCAAGGCGGCCGACAGAAAAAAGCCGCTCTTTTATCTCAAACTTTTCAAGGAGGTCGGCGATGCAGGGCCGCCCAAACTGCTCTTTCATCGTTGAAACATAGCCTCTCGGCTTATAGAGCGCCAGATAGAGCTTTTTTTCAAACCTCAGGGGAACTCTGTTTACAGTTATTTTGTCGGTTTTTGGGTCGGCCTTGTCGCCAAGCTTTGCAATTTTTCCATTCACTTTTACAGCCCCCCGCTCTATAAGCTCTTCAGCCCTCCTTCTTGAGCATATTCCTGCCCTTGCAATCAGTTTTTGAAGCCTCTCTTCCATAATTAGAGATTGTTTTTTGAAAGGTGGCTCACCTGTAAAGAGGTTTAAATACTTTAGGATAGTATATTATGTTTAAAGATAAATACGCAGGGCTACTGAGTTGCATTGTAAGTGGCACTGTTGAGTCAGTTAATGAATGGCGAGCATTTAACAACGCCTGCGAGCCTCTTTTCTATGGTATTATCCCAAAAAAAGTGAATGAAGCAAAGGAACATTTGAATAATCTTCCTAAGGGCGCCCGTGGCCATTTGGAAGACCGCTTGATAAAAACAATATATGACTCTGCGTATATGGATTTGAAGTGGGCAGGTATAGGGTTATCTAAAGGGAGAGTTTTTATAGACTGTGATCAGCTTAATATCAGAGGATTAACTTACTATCCGGATGAAATTTTACTGACGCTATCTCATTATGACTGTTTCGACGAAACTAAACACTTTACGGAAGACCGGAAATTTACTGAAGAGGAGATGGAGGCATATGGGGAATTTTTTGGGAAGACCCTACGGCATACTTATGACTCGCTGGTGGAGAGGCATATGTCCAAGAGGAGGGCGGTGCCAGAACTCTCAGAAGGCTCAAATAGGTATGCACTAAATATTTTAAATATCGCCCATAAGAGAGGTTTAGAAAACGAACAAAATATAGTAAAAGAGTATATTGACAATCGTGTCCTTTCAATAAAAGGGGGCGATTTTGATCATACACTAGATGCCTTAGAAGTTCTTGGCAAGTTAGAGGGTAAAGAGATATTAACCAGACAACAAGCGGATACTTATAGGAGCCTGCTAAGGACCACATTAGAAGATGCAGGCTCAAAAAGGGTTGATGAACTGGAAGTTGCCCGTAAAGAAGTGGAAAGTTACTATATGGACATAATGTATACTTTCCGCCACAAGCGGCCGTAAAGACATGGAATGTTACTATAAGAGCATATTGTCTAAACTTTGAGATATTTGACATGAATACAAAATTGCGGGAGAACCAAATAGTCATAGTAATTTATCTGCCGTTCAGAACTTTTTTAGGCATAAGCTAGCCCTAATTTTTAAAGGATAATATAATCCAAATTATAGTCTTTGCCTAGAATACAGCCCATGCAAAGCCGCCCCGCTTTTGCGATTATAAGAGAATTTGTGAGTTCTGAGCGGTATGCTCCGGTTACAAGGACATCTTCGTCCTCTTTTAGTTTCCCTGTTTCAATCAAAAGCCTCGCCCCTCGCCTGACCCCTTCAATAAATGACTCAAAATGCCCCGTCAATACGCCCTCTATCCCGTAGAGAGGCGCCATCTTCCTTAAAACCTCTTCATTAGGCACCAAAGCATAGATTTTTGCTGTGGGGCGGTGCCTTGATACAAGCTTGGCCGAAAAACCCGTCCTTGTCGGAATTACGATTTTTCTTATCCCCGCCTCCTTTGCGGCGTCAAACGCATATCGGGCTATCATATCGGGGGCTGTTGGAACACCCAAAAGCTTTTGCTTCTCCTCCCTTCCAACCGACTCGGACTCCGCCGCAATCTGGGCCATCACATGGACCGACTCAACAGGGTATTTTCCGCTTGCAGTCTCCCCTGATAGCATAACGCAGTCAGTTCCGGAGAATACGGCATTTGCGACATCACTTATCTCCGCCCTCGTCGGCCTTGGGGAAGCTACCATAGAATGGAGCATTTCAGTTGCTACAATGCAATATTTCCCGTATTCATTTGCCATATCCACAATCTTTTTTTGCAGAAGGGGGACTTTTTTGAAGTCAACCTCCACGGCCAGGTCTCCGCGCGCAACCATAACCCCGTCAGAAACCTTAATTATTTCCTCAAGACTCTTAATGGCCTGAGCAGTCTCAATTTTTGCCACAATCCCCACATTTTGGGCTCCAATCTCGGACAAAAGAAGCCTTAAGCTGATAATATCTCTTGGCGAGCGGACAAAAGATGCCGCAATATAGTCAACGCCCATGCTCGCCCCAAGCTTTATATCCTCAATATCTTTTTTTGACAGTCCGGGAAGCTTGAGGTCGCATCCGGGAACATTCACTCCTCTCCCGGAAGAGATTTTTCCTGAAGTAATTGCCCTGCATATTATATCCTCGCCCTCAACAGATTCCGCCACGAGCTCAATCCGCCCGTCATCAATAAGTATCTTCTGCCCGGGGGCTATATCCTTGTGAAGCTCTTTATAATTTATCGAAAAACAGCTTGCGCTTCCCGAGACATCCTTATTTAAAATAGTGACCGCCGCCCCTTCCTCTATATAAGCCTCGCTTTCAAAATCCCCGGTCCTTATCTCAGGGCCTTTTGTGTCCAAAAGAATCCCAATTTCAGGGGTTGTCTGCCTTACCAGATTTATCAGCTCTCCATGGGATTCATGCGTTCCGTGGGAAAAATTTAGCCTTGCAACATTCATTCCTCTTGAAACCATCTTCTTTAGTATTGTTGCGGAGTTGCTTGCCGGGCCAAGCGTAGCAATAATTTTTGTCCGCTTCATTTTAGCACCATTACTTTTATAGAATCTTTACTAAATATCCCTAAAAAACCCTATATCCAAAAAGCTTATCCTTACGGATGAAATTATGGAGGCAGGCGAATCTTTAGGCAAAACAAAAAAAGCAAAGGTCCTAGTGTTTGGCACATTTGACATTTTTCACCCCGGCCACGAGTTTTTCCTAAAAGAAGCGAAAAAGAAGGGGGATATTTTGGAAGTTGTAGTCGCGCGGGACAGAACGGTCGAAAGAGTCAAGGGGCGCCTGCCGCAGAATAACGAGAACGCCCGCCTCGAAAAAATCCTCTCCCTTGAATGTGTGGATAATGCGATTCTTGGCAATCTAAACGACCCCTATGAAATACTCTCAGAGTTGAAGCCGAATATGATTGTCCTAGGATATGACCAGTTTTCTTTCACAAGGGACCTGTCAAAAGAGCTCAAAAAGAGGGGGCTTAATTCAGAAATCCTCCGTCTAGACAAAAGCTTTCACCCGGAAATTTACAAGTCCTCAAAGCTTAGGGAAGTCCTGATTTTACCTAACTTGCCCTAAAAATACCCTATATTCCCTCTGATTTCAGGGTATTCTTAAATCCTAACTAACATATATAATGGAAATACACCTTGTTTTTGCAATGCTTGGGATAATAATAGTCTTAGGGTTCATCGGCGACCTGGTGTTTCGCAGGACAAATATCCCTGATGTTGTGTGGCTTATATTTTTTGGAGCTTTAATAGGTCCGGGGCTTGGCCTTGTAAGCTCAGCCACCCTCTCAGCAGTCGCCCCAATCTTTACAACTTTTGCCCTTATATTTATCCTTTTTGAGGGCGCGCTTCACCTAAAGATTAAGGAAATATTCAAGGGGGTTTATAGGGGCTCAACCCTTGCCTTAGTAAACTACATTGTAAGCGTCATTGTTGTCGGGGCGATTGCCTTATTTTTCGGATTTACCCTTATCCAAAGCCTTGTTCTCGGGGCAATTCTTGGGGGGACATCCTCAGCTGTAGTGATACCCATAATGAAAAAAATCAATACCTCTAAGCCCACCGTTTCCTCGCTTACAGTTGAGTCTGCGGTAAGTGATGTGCTCTGCATTGTCGGAACCCTTGCAATCCTAAAAATTCATCTTCTCGGTTCGCTGAATGTCCCCACCTTCCTTAACGGGCTTTTTGATGTATTTGTTGTGTCCCTGTTCATTGGGGCGGTGGCGGGATTTCTTTGGCTAAAGCTTCTAAAAAAGCTCAACCCCTATGCGAAGTCCTATATGATTACAATTGCCTTTATGCTATTGCTTTTCAGCTTTACTGAGTATGTAGGGAGCAACGGGGCAATGGCCTGCCTTGCTTACGGCCTTGTTTTAGGGAATTCAAGAAAGGTTCTTGAGGCGGCGGGAGATGGGGAAGTGACAGGCCCCACAATAAAAGCCCCGGAGATGTTTTTCTATGAGGAAATTTCCTTCCTCGTAAAAACATTTTTCTTCGTGTATATAGGAATCCTTTTGCCGGTTACTTCTATTTTACCCTACCTTATAGCAGGCGTTATTGTAGTCGCCCTATATCTGGCGCGCCCTATTTCAACAATGGCCCTTGGAGACAAGTTTAACTTCGATGAGCGTGCGATTGTAGACAGCCTAATCCCAAAGGGGCTTGCGGCGGCGGTCCTTGTCCAGGTTGCAGCCCAAGACGGAATAGGGGAAACTGCCCTGCTCTCCTCTGTTGTAATGGCAACAATCCTCATCTCAATTCTTGCAAGCACTATATTTGTGTTTTTGGCTGAGCGGAAAAAATTCAACGGCCTGACAAACATTTACCGACGAAAAATATTCAAAAAGGAGGATGCCCCTTTCTGCTCTTTTCCCCAAAAAGATAGCCAAACTAAAGGTCCCGCCCCTTCAGAGAAGCTAAAGAAACCCGCGGATAGGCCAAAGTAACGCCTATTTTGCGGATTAGAATCATTTTAGCCTTTTATTCAGTTTAATTGCCAGATTGAGAAATTAAGAATTGCCGCAAAACTCACCCAAAGAATATAGGGGATGAGCAAATAGGCCGCCCTTCTATCTATTTTATTAAACTGCCAAATTGTCGCGGCGATTGCCGCCCAAAGAACAAGGATTTCTGCAAAAGCAAGACCGGGGCTTTGAAGGCCGAAAAACAAAATCGACCAGAGCGCATTTAACAGAAGCTGAATTCCAAACAAATATGCTCCCTTTTTTATTTCAGGCTTATTTGCCCCCTTAATTAACACCAGATAGAGAGCGATGCCCATCAGAGTAAAAAGAGTTATCCAAACAGGGGCAAAAAGCCAGGCCGGAGGATTAAATGCCGGCTTGGCAAGAGAGGCATACCATGTAGGGATTGCGGGGGCTGTAAAAAAAGAGCCTAAAATTCCGGCGGATTGGGACAGAATAATTGAAAAGATAAGGAGAGGGTAATTAGCCTTTTTTTTATGCCCCATGAAATTAAACAGCCCCATAAAACTATGCAGTAATGCAGTATATATGGCTATCTGCAAGGTTTAGGATGTCTTTAGGGGTTACAAGGGGCAGAGATTGGGATATCCAAAACTCTTAAACTTCCCGGATACGAGACCCTTATATCAGCACCTTCACAAAATTCAGACTTAGGGATAATTACCAGATTACCTATCGTTTCATTAAACCGGGATGCCGAAATTCTGGCATCTCTCAAGACCCCATGAGGGATATATATCTCTATATCCATCGTTACTCTATCAAGTTCGGCATATTCTCGCTGTTTAAGAGATTCTAACTTTGAGCCATAATCATTAGGGTCAAATGGGTGAGTCCTATGGATCAATACTTTATTTTCGGCATCATATCTTCCTCCTATAATACCTCCTCTTTCTAGTATCCCCCAATCTTCCCAGCTAAGACCTACTTCAATATTTAATCGTCCTTTCTTATCTATCCTCATAAATACAAGGGTTTGATTAACCTTAATAAATTTATAGGAGAAATCCTGTGCCTGCGCCTCGCTTCGGCTTTTTTTCTTGCAGAAAAATCATAACCGGAATCGCTCGACCCAAATTTTGCCTTGGCGCTCTGGCTTGTAAATTATTGGTTAGCAGAAACTTCGCCAAATTCCATCAGTTATCTGCCTAAAATCTTTCTCTTGCCTTCTTTTCTATACTCAAAGTAGGAATAAGCCACCAGATAAGCCGATGAGAATAAAACAGGGACAATCACAAGCAGATAGGCATAGTTTTGGGCTAAAACCCCAAATAAAGCAATAATACCTGAGGTCTTGAACATTTTACTGCCAAGCTTATGCGTCTTATTCCAAACCTTCTCACTGCTTATTGTCCAAGGGGTCCTTATCCCTATAAACCAGTTCCTTTTGGCATTTTCAAGCAAAATACCTATATAATAGAACAAAAGCCCCATTGCAGGCGCCATCATCAGACCCATGTTAAACCGGTAACCCAAATTCCACACAAGGGTCAATACATAGATATAAAGCAAAAAACCCGAAATTAGCAGGATTAATCCGTCATAGTATTTCCTGAACTTGTCAATATTCTTTTTTAGGGGGTCAAGCTTGGGAACCAAAAACATCAGGAACAAAAGCCCGACAAGGAGGAGCGGCATTAAAAAAACGCCCCAAAACTTTGACATGTAGCCGTCAACCTCTCCTGAGGCATTCCAATGGCTTGCCATGGGGTCGGGCATCTGCGGATACAGAACAATTCCCAGCAAAAAAGCCAGCGCGACTACAACTATCGGGGCAAATTTAACCGAACACATACACTTAATACGAAGCATGAATATATATTAATGAGGGTTGATTACGAAATGGAGCCTGAAGAAGATGGGTGGTGTTATGTCTTAGTTGCATATAGAAGGAGGGGAAGGGAAGAAGTCTATATCTACCAGGATTCTAGAGACAGCTATTGCCCGCTTATATGCCGAACGACAGGCACAATCCAAATCGATAAAAACTTCGGGCTGAATAACCATCCTGAAGGGGTTTCCCATATTTGTCCAACTAAGGTAGATGATGACTTATATTTCGAACTCGATCTCGCAACCAAAAAGCATGCTTTTGGCGACGAAAAAACGGAGCTGCTTTCAAATTTCTTTGCGGCAGAAGCATCAATATACGGCTGTTTTGTAGGAATCCCTAAAGGGTACCTTATAGACTGGATTGAGAGGGGATTTACCGGCTTGTCTGAACTTGAGCCAAAAGATATTGGCCACGCTTTGAATTACAAAGACAGAGCTTATGGCAACAAGCCTCATTTCAAAGAAGTTCATATTCTGGGAATTGCCTATATCGTGCCTTCAAATATACATGTTTCTCCGAGTACGGCCTTACTTGCTGAACAAGGCATTATCCGCTTCCCTGAGCAAAGACAGAGAACTTTTAGTGAAGCCTCTGTAAATTAGCCTTTCTCCTAAACTTCACACTCAACGGCTTTCAAATTTCTAAAGTCTTAAGTTATGGCAGAGAAAGATTATTACAAAATTCTTGGAGTTGAAAAAAACGCGTCCCAGGACGAGATTAAAAAAGCCTTCAGAAAGCTTGCCCGAAAGCACCACCCGGATGTTGCGGGGAAAGGAAGCGAGGAGAAATTTAAGGAGATTAACGAGGCATTTCAGGCGCTGGGAAATGAGAAATCCCGCGCCCAGTATGACCAATACGGAACAGCAGAGCCCGGCGGGGGCGGTTTTGACTTCTCAGGGCAGGGTTTTGAGGATATATTCTCAGACTTCGGGTTTGGGGACATTTTCAACATATTTACGGGAAGAGGAAGGCGAGAAAACGGGTTTGGGGAAGTATCGGGCGCTGACTTAAGATATGACCTAGAAATTACTCTTGAGGACGCATTTAGCGGGCTTGAGAGAGAAATCGAGTATATGTCTACCGCTGAATGCAAGGACTGCAAAGGCACGGGAGCAGAAGGCGCAAAAGAAGAGCCCTGCCCTGATTGCAGGGGGCAAGGCCGGGTCCGAAGGATACAAAGAACCCCCTTCGGCCAGTTCTCAAGCATTTCCACATGCCCCAAGTGCAGGGGAAGGGGAAAAATTGCCAAGTCTGCCTGCTACACCTGCGGAGGGCGGGGGGTTGTCCAGAAAAAAAAGAAAGTCACAGTCAAAATCCCCGCCGGAGTTGAGCACAACTCTTACCTAAGAGTAAGCGGACAGGGAGAATCGGGCCTTCGGGGCGGAAAACCCGGGGACCTGTATGTTCTTATAAGGCTAAAGCCGCACGAGAAATTTGAAAGGCGGGGCGACGATTTATTTTGTGAAGAGAAAATTAGCCTTGCGCAGGCAATTTTGGGGGATGAAATTGAGATAAAAACTATTGACGGAAAAGCAACAATGAAGATTCCAAAAGGGACGCAAAGCCACACACTATTCAGGCTTAAGGGCGAAGGGATGCCGACTTTGAAGGGAAGAGGCAGAGGGGACCTTATACTTAAAGCTGTAGTAAATATTCCCAAAAAAATCTCCAAAAAACAGGAGGAGTGTCTCAAAGACTTTGAAAAAGAAGGCAAAAAGGGAATTTTGGACAGAATGAAAGAATTGGTTTAAGCGGAGAATAGAGCGGCAAAATGAGGGGTAAATTAGCCTAAACTTTCTATTTATTAGATTATGAAAGGAAATATTTCTGAAGGCCCCGACACTGATGAAGCTGGAAGAGATAGTTCGCCCAAAAACTTTAAAAAAGCTGAGGCAGGGGGCAGGCTTAGCGAAAAGATAAAAGCCCTTGAAGCCGAAGTTAATGAGGCAAAAAGCCTTGCAGAAGAGAGGCTCAGCCAAATGAAGTATATGCAGGCCGAATTTGACAACTATCGAAAATGGTCCGAGAAGGAAAAAGCAACTTTTGCCAAAAATGCAAACCTTAAGCTGATTAAAGATATTTTGCCAAGCCTTGACGAATTTGAAAGGGCAGTTTTTGTCATAAGCGATGAAACCTCAAAAAAAGGCCTTGAGATGGCTGAAAAAAACCTCTTTAAAGCCCTAAAAAGTCATGGATTGGAAAGAATTGATTGCCTGGAAAAGCCCTTTGACCCCTACCTTCACGAAGCGATCCTAAAAAAGGAGTCTGACAAGGACGAGGATTTAGTGATTGAGGAAATCCAGCCCGGATGGATGCTAAACGGGGAAGTGATAAGGCATTCCAAAGTGGTTGTTTCCGGCGGAAGAACATCTTAAGCCGGCTCTAAAAGCACTTAAAAATTTTCTCCCTAATTATAATGTATTAACAATGGCAAAGGAAAAGATTATTGGGATTGACCTTGGAACTTCAAACTCTCAGGCGGCAGTAATGATTGGCGGAAAAGCCACGATTATCCCGTCAGCCGAGGGCGCGACAGTTGCCGGGAAAATGTTCCCTTCCGTTGTTGCAATAAAAAAAGACGGCCAGCTTCTGGTAGGCGAGCCTGCAAGGAGGCAGGCGGTCACAAACACTGAAGGCACGGTTTCCGGGGCCAAGAGAAAGATGGGCACAAGCCACAAATACAAGATTCGCGACAAGGAATATACCCCCCAGCAGATTTCAGCCTTTATCCTGCAGAAAATCAAAAAAGACGCGGAGGATTTTTTGGGCGAACCTGTCAAAAAAGCGGTAATTACCGTTCCAGCTTACTTTAATGACAACCAGAGGCAGGCTACAAAAGACGCCGGAAAAATTGCGGGGCTTGAAGTTGAGCGCCTTGTAAACGAGCCTACAGCCGCAGCAATGGCCTATAATATAGACAAGTCTGAGGAGTCAAATATACTTATTTTCGACCTTGGCGGCGGAACCCTTGATGTTACTGTAATGGAATTCGGGGACGGCACTTTTACAGTCCTGTCAACCTCCGGGGACACAAGCTTGGGCGGTCGGGATATGGATGAGACTCTTACAAATTATATTGCGGAGGAATTCAAGAAAAAAGAAGGGATTGACCTAAGCAAGGACAAAACTGCGATGCAGAGGGTGACTGAAGCCGCTGAGAAGGCAAAAATTGAGCTCTCAGCAGTCTTTGAGACAGATATTAACCTTCCGTTTGTTTACTCTGATGACAAGGGCCCAAAAAACCTTGAAATGAACCTGACTAGGTCGAAACTTGAAGAGCTTATCAGCCCTATAATAAAGAGATGCGGAGAGCCGATTGAGAAGGCCATAAAAGACTCAAAGCTCTCAAAAGACAAGATAGGGAAAATTGTGCTTGTCGGAGGCCCTACAAGAATGCCTGTTGTCCAGAAGTTTGTGGAGGATTTCGTGGGCAAAAAGCCTGAAAGGGGAGTTGACCCTATGGAATGTGTGGCCCTTGGGGCCGCAATACAAGGCGGAATTCTTGCAGGAGAGGTAAAAGACATGGTTTTGCTTGATGTTACCCCGCTTACCCTTGGAATTGAAACCCTTGGGGGGGTTATGACCCCGATTATTGAAAGAAACAGCACAATTCCAATCAAAAAAAGCAAAGTTTTCTCAACTGCCGCCGATATGCAGCCGGCAGTAACGGTCCATGTTTTGCAGGGCGAGCGGCCGATGTCAAAAGATAACACAAGTTTAGGGGAATTTAATCTATTGGGCATTCCGCCGGCCCCAAGAGGCGTGCCCCAGATTGAAGTAACATTTGACATTGACGCAAGCGGGATTTTGCATGTTTCAGCCAGAGACAAAGGAACAGGAAAGGAGCAGAAAATCACAATTACCGCCTCTACAAAGCTGGCGGATTCCGAGATTGACAAGATGGTCAAGCAGGCAGAAGAGCACGAGGAAGAGGACAAGAAGAGAAAAGAGATGGTTGAGTCCAAAAATGAGCTTGACTCAATGGTCTACCAGACCGAGAAGCTTATTTCTGACGCCGGAGACAAAATTCCTTCCGAACAGAAATCCGAAGTTGAGACCGCCCTTAAGTCCTCAAAGGAGGCGCTTGCAGGCGAGGATTTGGAGAAAATAAAGGCTGAAACCGAAAAGCTAAAAACCGCCCTGCAGGCCGCAGGCTCATCAATCTATCAGGCGGCGGCTGCAGCGGCAGGGCAGCAACAGGCAGGAGCGCAGGAAGAGCCAAAGGAGGAGAAAAAGGGCGATGAGAAAGTTGTTGATGCGGACTTCAAAGTTGAGGGCGAGGATAAAAAAGAGGATAAGGAGAAGAAATAAACAATATCCACTAAAACAGATTGAATTTTTGTTTTGCTACGGCACCGGTAATCAAGCCTGAGCCAAAAAGCGCCTTAATCATATTCCATAAACTTTCTTCAGGACCGGGAACTAGCAATCGTATAATGATTCCCAATGGAATCCCCGTGTCAATTCGTGGACTAATGGACCAAATGCGAGTAAAATATACGTGGATATCGCAAATAAAGCAACAATCTTCATTAATTTACGGATAATACTGCGACTCATTATAACAAAAACTACTGATTAATAAGCTTACATCTAAGCCAAACTGTCCCTAAAGCCATTTTAACCCAAAATAATTATGGACTTTGACCCTGTGGAAATTGTCAAAACCCGCTCGAAAATTGAGGAATTCAACCCGGTGCAAAAGCTCGCCCTTGAAAACGGGCTGATTGAGGGCAAAAGCCAGGTTATATCAAGCCCCACCGCCAGCGGAAAGACAATTATTGGAGAACTGGCAATAATCAGCAATTTCCTGAAAAAAAGGGGTAAGTCAATATATATAGTGCCCCTAAAGGCCCTCGCATCCGAAAAATACCACGACTTCAAGGAAAAGTATGAGGATTTGGGGCTTAAGGTCGGAGTAACAACAGGCGACCTTGATTCCGCCTCAAACTACCTCGAAAAAAAGGACCTGGTAATTTTGACCTCAGAAAAGCTCGACTCGCTAATCCGCCACAAAGCAAGATGGCTCTCAGAAGTTGCCTTAGTTGTGGCTGACGAAACTCACCTTTTGACCGACCCCTATAGGGGCCCGACCCTTGAAATCGTCCTCACTCTCTTAAGGGAAATGGTCAGTCCTCAAATTATCGCGCTCTCGGCCACAATTTCAAACTCCTGCGAACTTGCAGGCTGGCTTGGAGCCGAGCTTGTTGAAAGCGACTACCGGCCGGTCCCCCTAAAAAAAGGGATATTTTTGCCATTTCAGATTGTCTTTGAAGACGAGTCCGAAGAGGTTGAGTGCGAAACCGTAAATGACCTTATTAAAAAGGTTGTTGCAAAAGGAAAGCAGGCCCTGATATTTTTCGCCTCAAGGCGCAATACCGAAAGTTTTGCAGAAAAGCTTTCATTGGAATTTCCAAGAATAGAGGGCGATTTGCCGGAAAAGGTCCTAAAGGCCTTAGGAAGCCCCACAAGGCAGTGTAAAAGGGAGGCAGAATGCTTAAAGCGCGGAGTTGCGTTTCACCACGCCGGTCTTTCAAATTCCCAGAGACTTTTGATTGAGAAGGGGTTTAGAAATAACGAGGTTAGGGTAATCTGCGCCACAACCACTCTTGCGGCAGGGCTTAACCTCCCCGCTTTTCTGGTTGTAATCAGGGATATTCGGCGATTTGCCGGCGGCTATTCCCAATATATTCCAAACTTAGAAGCCCAGCAAATGCTGGGGCGCGCCGGCCGGCCAAAATACGACAAGAAAGGGCTTGCCCTGATTGCCGCAAAGGACAAGGACATGGCCTATGAATTGCGCTCAAAGTACCTTTTAGGTGAAATCGAGCCGATTTTTTCTAAGCTCTCAATGGAGCCTGTCTTAAGGGTTCAGGTTCTCTCACTGATTGCGGGGGAATTTGCCCGCTCACGCGAAAAGCTCCTCGAACTATTCTCAAAGACTTTTTTTGGGTTCACTTTCGGCGCTCCGATTGAAATTCAGGAGAGGATTGAGGATGTTTTGGAGCTTTTGGAGGAATATGGGTTTATCGATATAGGGGAATTTAGGGCAACCCTCATTGGAAAAAGGGTAGCTGAGCTCTATATTGATCCTCTTTCAGCAAAAAGGCTCCTTGACGCAATGGAAAAAATAGGGCCCTCAACTGAAGAATTTTTCTATGTTCAGGCAATTGCGTCCTGTTCGGAGCTCCAGCCTCTTTTGAGGGTTTCAGGAAAGGAATTTGAAGCTATGGATGAGTTTATCTTCAGAAATAAAGAGCAATTTATAACAAATGTCCCGACCCAGTGGGATTCAGAGTATGAGCTTTTCCTGCAATCGATAAAAACAGGCGGGTTTTTGTCGGAATGGCTTGCCGAGTCAAAAGAAGATGACCTTTTGGATAAGTATTCAGTAACCCCGGGAGAAATCTACACAAAAACAACCAATGCGGGCTGGCTTCTTTATGCCGCCTCGGAATTTGCGCGGCTGAAGGGGCTGGGCAGGGTTTCGGAAGAATTCAAAAAGCTGGAAGTTAGGATGAAGGCGGGAATAAAAGACGAGCTTTTGGGGCTTGTCTCAATCAAAGGGATTGGGAGAGTCAAAGCCCGCCGCCTTCACAATATCGGGGTGAGAAACTTCTCGGACCTGGAGAAGTCTGATCGGGGCCTTGTGGAAAGGATTGTCGGAAAGAAAACTCTGGAGAAAATTTTGGCAGAAAAAGAGGAATCTGTGTAAATATATTTAAAGATTACATATAGCTAAATATAGGTGAACCAAATATGCCAATTGAAATGAATATCTACAGGAATCCCGATG
>CAZJKT010000003.1:0-67048 GCA_964547015.1 uncultured archaeon | reverse complement strand
CTTATATGGGGCATCTGCAAATTAGGGGGGTGAAAGAAATCGAAGTGGGCGGGGGGTGTTTTAAGAAGCCATTTCAAGCTTCTCGTGAACCTTTCGTAGTCTTTTTTGATGAAGCTACATAGAAGTCCTTAGGTATATATTACAGTTGATAGTTTATGGGTATTCTGAATTACCTAAAGAGTAGTATCCTTCGTAGAAAGGGCAAGCGGGTGGAAAAGATGGAAATGACCGTAGAGGAGAAAATAGGGCTTACCGAAAGCCAGAAAATGGCTGTTGAGTCCACAGACTCTCCTTTGTTAATAGTTGCAGGTCCCGGGACCGGGAAGACTCGCGTTCTCACGGAGAAAGCATTCTATCTGATCGATAAATTGAACATTGATCCGAGCAGAATGATGATGACCACCTTTACTGTAAAAGCTTCTGAGGAGATGAGACAGCGGCTGGTTTCAAGAACAAGTCGAGATGTTAGTGGAATGTTCATAGGCACAATTCACTCCTTTTGCGAAGGTGTGCTCAAGGAGTGTGGTGGGGGCGAAAAGTATGCAGATTTTGATATATTGGATGATTTCCGGCGATACATGTTCCTGAAGAAAAATCTCAAGCGGCTTGGGCTTGATTTGGGGGAACTTAGAAAAATAAAAGGTGTTAAGCACAACAATGAGTTGATCCTACTTTTATCTGGTTTTTACGATACTCTGACGGAAAACCAGGTAAACCTTGATAAACTTAAACAAGAACTTCTTGCTGAAGGGGGCGATGAACTTATAAAACGCTTGACCGATCAGCATAAAAAGAAAGGTCAAGAGGTGTCAGAAGAAGAATTAAGACAGATCATTCATTTGGCTCTGGATTCCTATCCGCTATATATGGAGCTACTTAGTGAGCACAAGTATCTTGATTTTGCTAATCTTGAGGCGTTTGCTTGGCAAATATTAGCTAACGATGCAGGCATACTTGCTGAGTTGCAAAATAAGTACGATTATATCCTTATCGACGAGTTTCAAGATATCAACCCTCTCCAGTGGAAGATTCTGTCTGCGGTTGCTGCCCCTAAGAATAATATTTGCTGTGTTGGCGACAGAAACCAATCTATCTATGGATTCAGGGGATCAAATCCCAATATTTTCGACAGCTTTTCGAAGCAGTATCCGGATGCCAGGTCAATCAATCTCGACATTAACTTTCGGTCCAGAAAGGAGATTGTCGGGCTCTCTGATTTCTTTTTGAAAAAACGGGGTAGGACCCATATAAATCTCAAAAATAACCGTGCTGAATGCTGCGAGGTCTACCACATAAGCGCGGAGAACGAAACAGAAGAGGCGAGAAGCATACTAAATCTTATAAAAGAACTCAAGCTTAATGGCAAAATAAGCGATTATGGGGATGTTGCCATCTTATTTAGAAGTCTTAAGTACCATGGCGCTAAATTGAGGGGGCTTTTAGATAAGGAGTACACTGAGATTCCATATGTGCTTTATGGCGGAATGTCTTTTCTGAGAAATCCCGAAGTGGAAGAGATATTGTACCTCATGGCGTATGTTTTTGGTCTGGAGGAGGAGAACGAAACTCCAAAGGTGACGGGCTATTCTGACTTCTCGGAATTATTTGAAAGGGGTTCTCTTGAGTGCGGTTGTGACCTTGAATCACTCAGGGAACTAAACTGGTCATTATTTGATGATCCAAAGGTTTTGGCTGAAAAGGGAATCTCTCAGAATTCTGCCCGAAAAATTGTCGAGCTGAATCACCTTCGTGCCAGGATTGCCGAGCGCGGCGAGCAATCCATTCAGGATGTATTTTACGAGATAATGGGTATTTTTGACGTTATTGGTCTGGAACAAGACGCTGCCCGGAAAAAATCGCTCTACATCCTTGGGAATATCTCAAAACTGCTAGAAGATTTTGTCTTCGTGTATGGCAATGGCGATTTTTTGATGTTTTTGAGGCTTTTGAGTGCTTTTCCAGAAAACCTCAATATTAATAAAAAGGCGGACGGCTTTGAGGTTCTGGACAATCATTCACTGTACTTGATGAATATTCATCAGGCAAAAGGGCTTGAATTTCCGGTAGTAATTGTTCCCTCTCTTACTAAGAGGCGTATACCGAAATCGAAACTCCCTTCTGAATTGATAAATATACCTGAGAAGTTTTATCTCTATGAGAAATATTCACCCCTAAAAGAGGAGGAGAACCTTTTTTATGTTGCGATTACCAGAGCCAGGGATGCACTCTTTTTAACCCATTTTGATGCTTATGATAGCGGGAAAACTTCAAACCCCTCAGAATTTATCTCTGATTTTGACGGGCACATTTCAGACTTTAGCGAGGATAGATTGGCGAATGTGGAAATCAGCCCGAAACCCGAAGAAAAGCCGGGGATAAAGCTGGTCGATTTTTCGGCTATTTCGACTTTTGTTGACTGCCCAGAGCGTTTCAAGATAAACTATGTGTATGGTTTCAAAGCGGAGGAGATTTTCCAGCAAAAAGTTGGCAGAATATACCATAACGCTTTAGCCAAGCTAAATGTGGATATGGGTAGAGGTTCTTGTGTTGACGGTCAGAGACTGGAGGCAATTCTGGATGAATCCTGGGTGGATCTTGGCAAGAATAATGAGATTTTTCGCCACAAAATCCGAAGAAGCCTGGATAGGTATAATGATTTCATGGGAAAGGAGCTTGGGCACGTGATTTCGATTGAGTCCCCAGTAAGTGTGATGATGGAAGGAATAAGGATTCGGGGTCGGACTGACTTTCTCTTTGAGAATAAGGCCGGCGAGGTAGTTTTGATGGATTTCAAGGCAAGAAAGCTCAAAGCCATATCTGAGACCCATGTGGACCTTCAGCTTAAGTTCTATGCCAACGCCCTGCGAAAGGACGGGCAAAAGGTGGATCGGGCTGTGGCCTATCCAATTGAGGAGGAAAAATTCCGGCTTTCGGACGCAGAATTTCCTGTTGAAGACGGTTCTGAAGCAAAGAGGGTCCTGAATGAGTTTTCTGAGGCGGTAATTGGCGAAAAATATTGCGGAACCGGAAAAGGAAAGCTTTTTTGTAAAAATTGCCCATATAGATTTATGTGCAAGCACTTCAAGAGGGCAATTTAGAATGGATGAATCATTTAACCGTTTGAAAAAGCAGTTAAGAGAAATGTTTCGGTCTGACGATAAAGACCTTGATTTTGGGGTCTATCGCCTGATGAAGCAGAAAAATGAGGAAATCGACGCATTTGTCGAAAAGGAGCTTTCCGTGCTTGTGAAAACCGGGATTCTCAATATCAGGAAGGAGTTTGGCGAGGACATTGAAAAAGAGCTTTCTGAGCTTAGAAAAACCCTTACCGAAGCCGGCGTTTCTTTGGAGGACTCTAAAAAATACCAGGATTTGCTGGCAAAGAAGAAAGAAATTGGCACAATTGGCGATATTACTGATGAGATTTACAAGCACCTTGTAAATTTCTTTTCAAGGTATTATCAGGACGGCGATTTTATCTCGCAGTTTTATTTCAAAGAGGGCACTTATCTCATCCCTTATGACGGCTCTGAGGTAGATTTGCACTGGGTGACAAAGGATATGTATTATATTAAGACTTCTGAGCGATACTCCCGCTTCAGTTTCGAGGCAAACGGGCGCACGGTGCTTTTGCGGGTGGTCAAGGTCGAGGAGAAAAAGGGAAACCAGAAGGGAGGAATGACCTGTTTTATGCTTTCTGAGGAGAACCCGATTGAGGATGACGGCGAACTTAAGGTGAATTTTGAGCGGGTTTTTGTCACAGACGAGCTTAAGGAGCTTGGCAAGAATCAGGCAGAAATTCAAAAAGCCCTCAATTTGCAGGCGATTTCAAAGATTTTGGAGACCGTTGGCGAAATTGAGGGCCTGGAGGGCATTTTGAACAAATTCCAGAGAAAGTACAAGGAGGATTATTTTATCCACAAGAATCTGGGCGGGTTTTTGAGAGGGCAACTCAATTTTTACTTAAATCAGGAAGTCGTGCATGTGGACGATTATATTGACGATAAGGGCAATTTTAGCGAGAACCGCAAAATCGTCGCAAAAGTCTTCAAGGATGTCTCGAAGAATATAATCGAGAAGCTCGACGCTTTGGAGAATCTCAAGAAAAAAGTCTGGGAGAAGAAGAAATTCATTTTGGAGAGCCACTATGTAATCACTCTGGACAAGATTTCAGAGTTTTGCGGGGAAAATTTCTTGGAGGAAATTGTTCCGGAAATCTTGTCAAATAAGACCCAGATTTCCGAGTGGAAAGCCCTTTTTGGGATTGAGGTCAAGGGCAAAGACGACCTTAAAATAAACGGCAAGTGGAGAAAACTGCCCCTTGACACTAAAAACTTCTCAAATAGCTTCAAATGGAGGATTTTGGGGCAAATCGAGGGGCTTGACGAGAAACTTGACGGGATTTTGATTCATTCCGAGAACTGGCAGGCGCTCAATCTCTTGCAGGAGAAGTACAGAGAAAGGGTAACTTGCATACACATTGATCCTCCATATAATACTGAAACTAGTGGTTTTCTTTATAAAAACAACTACAGGCATTCAAGTTGGCTATCTCTTATGTCTCAGTGTGTAGAATCGTCTGCCAAGGTTTTATCATTGGAGGGTGTCTTTCAATGTCATATCGATGAAAATGAATATGAGGTTTTATTTGTAATGTTGGATAGATTTGGTTTACCTAGTAGAGGAACAATAATTTGGGATAAAAAGAATCCCATGTTAGGTAGACAAGGAATCGCTACGCAACACGAGTACATTCTTTGGCGTTCCAAATTTAGTGGACCTGTCTATATGCGTAATAGTGCCGTATTGAGTATTATTGAGCATGCAAAGCGGTTTATCGAGCTTTCGGGTGGAGTTAATGATGATTCACGGAGAGAATTTTCAAGGTGGATAATTTCTCAAACAGATCTCACGGGAGGTGAGAAAGCATATAGACTTCTTGAAGATGATGGCAGAGTTTTTCGTGGAGTTGCTATGGGTGCCCCCGAATATAGGTCCGACCCAAAATTCCACATACCTTTGATACATCCCAAAACAAAAAAACCTTGTCCTATCCCAACCAATGGCTGGTCTCGCACACCCGAAACTCTGAAAAAGATGATAGATGACGATGAAATCCTGTGGGGTGAAGATCATTCTACTCAGCCACAAAAAAAAGTATATCTTGATTCTGACTCAAAGCGACAACTTTCGTCTGTGATTAAAGATGCAAAAAGTGGTAAATATTTTTTAGATGGTATGGATTTATTTTTTCCATATTGCCATCCCGTTTCGTTGTATGAGCAATTGATTGGTGCGACAATGAATGATGCCTCTGTGAATCTGGATTTCTTCGCAGGTTCAGGAACAACCGGACATGCAGTAATCTCTCTAAACAAGGAGGACAAAGGAAAGAGAAAATTCATCCTTGTCGAAATGGGCGATTATTTTCATACCGTCCTCAATCCAAGGATAAAGAAAGTGCTCTACTCCCTAAACTGGAAGGACGGCAAGCCGCAGGATATGGATTCAATTGGCGGCTTTTTCAAGTACCACGAAATGGAACAGTACGAGGACGCCCTTGAAAATGTGGTCTTCAAACAGATGGATTTGAACCGATTCTACGACCAAAAGGGCGATGTTTTGAAATACATGCTCCAAAATGGCATAGACAAGGGCAAATCCGGGAATTTCCTTGGAGTGGACACTGAGGACAAGCACCTTGATTTAAAAATCAAGGTTTTGAACGAGTCGGGCGGTTCTGACCTGAAAATTGACGGTGCCACAACAGAAAAAACCGTGGACTTAATCGAGACATTTATTTACCTGATGGGGCTTGATGTGGACAAAATGGAGAAACTGGAGGACAACGGCGCTGAATATTTTGTCGTAAAGGGCAGGTACAAAGGCGAAAAAGCCATAGCGATCTGGAGACCTCCGTGCAGGGACGACGAGGAAAAGAAAGCCGCCGGCAAATTCATGGACAAGCTCCTGGAAGATAAATACAAGGAAGTTTTCATAAGCTGCGACAGTCTCGTTTCACAAAATTACCGTAACATCTATGATGAAATGAGGAAGCGCTTATGGTAAAAAAGGAGATTAATGAGAATTTGAGCGCGTCTTTGGTCCTTCCAAAGATTCTGCCAAGGTGCCTGGGTTTTGACGATACCTGCAAATTTATCGACTTTCTAAAGGAAAAGGCGGATTTTGAGTACAAATTCGAGTCCGACCAGAGCAACTTCATGAAGGCGATTTTGGACTATTTTGGGGCGATAAATGTGCCTTACCCCTATAATATCCTTGATGAAGCAAAACTGAGGGAATATGACCTCAATATCAAAGACCATATCGACAAAATCAACGGCAAGAGGGAAATCGTGTTTAAGGTGTTTCAGTATGCCGCTCTCCTTATAACCGAAATTTACCTCGATTTGTACTTCCAAAAGAAGGAAGAGCAGGAGCTTGGGGAGTTTATCGAATTTCTGAATCAGGGAAAAAACAACATCCCGGAAAAATACACAGATATTGATGATTACCTCCAGGACGACCTAGAAAAACTGTGCTACTGGATGGCAACGGGTTCAGGAAAAACCCTTGTGATGCATATAAACATCCACCAATACCTGCACTACGCCGAGAAATACCGCCAGGAGATAAACAACATTATCCTAATAACCCCTAACGAAGATTTGTCACGCCAGCACCTAAAGGAATTTGAAAAGTCGGGTTTTAGGGCAATAATGGCAAAAAAGGACAATTTTGTCAGAAAGGCGATAAAAATTATTGACATTAACAAGCTGTCCGAAACTACAAAGGACAAAACGATCAGTTATCGCGCCTTTGGCGATAAAAACCTGATTTTGGTGGATGAGGGACATAGGGGCGCAAGCGGAAACGCCTGGCTTAAAATGCGCTCTAAGGTTGCAAAGGAAGGCTTTACGATGGAGTACAGCGCTACATTCAGGGATGTGGGGAAAAAAAAGGAAGCCAAAGATTACAAGAAAACCATCCTTTTTGACTATTCCTACAAATATTACCACAAGGAGGGCTATGGCAAGGATTATTTCATCTCAAATGTGGGCAAGCAAGACGAGTACGAGAAAAACATAATGCTCGGCAATCTACTCTCATTTTATCAGCAAAAAAAGCTTTTCCTCGAAAATCGCAGGGAAGCAGAAACTACCCACCTTATCGAAAACCCGCTCTGGATTCTTGTGGGGTCGAGAGTAGTGGAGAGTGATAAGGACAATCTGGACGAAAAAATAAGCTCAGACATCTTCAAATTTGTGGTATTCCTTAACCGCCTGAAGCTGAAAAAGGAGCATTACCTCAAGGCGATTGAGAATTTTTTGGTTTCTGGAAATTTGCCTCTTAAGGATGAGCGGGGAAACCCGCTCTTCCAGGATCATTTCCCCTATTTGAGAGAACTTCTTCAAAATACCTTTAAGAACGACACCAAAGCGCTTTTTGATGATTTGTTCAAAACGGTCTTTTACTCCGGTTACAATGACTCGCTTCTTGTGATGGAAGACATTCATGATTCTGACGGCGAAATCGGGCTTAAATATGGGGACTCGGATGCTACCTATTTTGGGCTGATTTATGTAGGAAAGGGAAATGACAAGAAAATCCTAAAGAAAGCGAAGGAGACTGCAAACAAAGAACTGAATACTGTACGGCAACGCACAAATTCTATTTCAAAGTCACAATTTAAGGCACTGAGTACACCCAAAGAGCAACCCGTGAATGTCCTTATCGGTGCAAAGAAATTCATAGAGGGCTGGGACAATTACCGAATTTCTTCTATGCTTTTGATGAATTTTGCGAAAACCCGGGGAGTTTCGGCCATACAGCTGTTTGGGCGAGGCGTTCGCATCCACGGCTACAAGAACAGCATGAAGCGCAGTTCAAAAGACCTCCGCCCGATTAGTGGGGAGCTGAAAAAATACCTCCCCCTTCTTGAAACCCTTAATGTTTTTGGGATAGATGCCAGCTATATGGAGGCATTTAGAGAGGAGCTTGCAGAAGACATTGAATTCTACGTTGAAAAGGAGATAAATATCCACCTGAGAATGCCTGATTCGGTTAAGTTTAGTGACCTACTTTGTATTGAGCGTGAGAGGGATGTGGAGGGCAGTTTCCGACGAACGGAATTGGTATCTATGCTCCCATTTGCGACAGAAATAAGGCTGGATCTTAATCCCCACATAACTGCGATGAATAGCAAGACTTCTGATTCTAAGGACATTCCAAAAACCCGCCCCGAATCCTGCCCAATCTTTACTGAAGAATATTTGGATTTAGTTGACTGGGAAAGACTTCTCACCGAGTTGAGGCGACACAAACGTGTCAAGAACTATCAAAATCTTTCTCTTTGCTCCGCCGAAGAACTAAAAAACTACTTGGTTTCGAACGACGCAATGGTATCTGTCTATGGGGATATGGCATATCTTAATGCTAGAAAAGATATTTCTGTTGCCAGGACCCTATTGGAGAGAGCATACCTTGAGGTCATAACGAAAGCAATGAACAAAAATTACTCTCTTGCCTTGCGGCGATACTATGAGAAGAGAATGTCTCTTGCAAAGCTTTCTGAGTCCAAAGTCCCAACTACCTGTCAGATGAAGATATTTACCGACGAGAAAGGCGCGATTAAAGGAAGCGTAGATGAACGAATAAGAGGTGTTTTGGAGGCAGTTCTCAAAACCAAGTCCAGAATAATAGATTTTGACGATATTCAGACCGTTTTGGAGGATACGCCTGGCTCTAAAAATGCTCTGAATAAGCTTTGTGTCAGATTTGACAAGCACGCTTATTATCCTCTTCTTGTGGCACAGGAGGGGGGGACTGCAAGCTACACCTTTCATCCTGCTGGACTAAATGACGGCGAAAAATCGTTTATTGATGCCTTGAGGATATTTCTGGAAAGAAAGGATATTGGTGGTCGAAAGGTGGTTCTTCTCAGAAATCATGAGGGAATCGGCTATGGTTATTATCTTGAGACTGAACTCTTCTACCCGGACTTCATTTTGTGGATACTGGAAGACACGAAACAAAAGATTATTTTTATTGATCCCAAGGGTCTTAACCATGTGGATTGGGAAAAAATTAATTTCCACAAATATGTCAAGGCAATTGAGCGTAATCTAAGGGAGAAGCATCCAGATGAGGCTTTTGAGCTATACTCCTTTATTGTCTCTCAAACACCCAAGGAGCAATTAAGTCAAGATATTCTAAATGACCCGGAGAGTCGGGGAATCTATTTGACCAGCGATAGGGATTACCTATCTCGTTTGTTTGAGAAAGTTGGAGTAAGCTAACTTCTTTTAGCAAGATATCGGCATAATCATCCCTTAACAACCCCAACAGGAACGACCCGAACGACCTTCCTTGAGATTCCCGCCATATCAACCGCGCGTATGACCTCATCAACGTCCTTGTAGGCGTTTGGCGACTCCTCAGCCAAAACGATTGGACTTGTAGACTTCGCCACAATTCCCTCCTTCAAAAGCTCATCCTGCACCTGCCTGCCCCGGTACCGCCTTATCGCCTCGTTTCGGCTCATAACACGGCCTGCTCCGTGGCAGCTTGAATAAAATGTGCTTGCCGCGTTCTCGCCTCCGACCAAAATATAACTCGCCGTTCCCATCGAGCCCGCAATCAAAACCGGCTGTCCGACTTTTCGGTAAGTCTCAGGAATCAGCTCGTGGCCGGCAGGAAGGCTTCGAGTCGACCCTTTCCTGTGCACATACAGCTGCTTTTTCTCCCCATTAACAACATGCTCCTCGAGCTTGCAGATATTGTGGCATACATCATAAATCAGGTCCATTTCCATTTCTTCCTGCTTTTTTTGGAAAACGCCCTCAAACGATTCCCGAACCCACGAAGTCATCACGGTCCTGTTTGTGAACGCGTAATTGACAGCGCACTTCATGGCAGAATAATAAGCCTGCCCTTCGTCTGAGGTCACCGGCGCGCAAACAAGCTGAGGATCAGGAAGTTTTATCCCGTACTTTTTTGCGGCCTTGTCATGAATCTTCAAATAATCCGTTGCCACCTGATGCCCCAAGCCCCGACTTCCGCAGTGAAGCATAATTATAATCTGGTTCGGGTCAGTCACGCCGAAAGTTTCGGCAATTTTTTTGTCAAAAATCTCTCCGACCTTTTGCACTTCCAAAAAATGGTTTCCGGCGCCAAGAGTCCCAAGCTGAGGTAGTCCCCTTTTCATCGCCATGCTCGAAACCATTTCAGTGTCCCCGCCTACCATGCATCCGTACTCCTCCATGTGCATTAAGTCTTTTTCAGGTGCATATCCTTCCTTGACCGCCCATTTGGCCCCCTTTACAAGAACCTCCTCCAACTGGTCCCTGCTCAACCGAAGCTTTCCTTTCGCCCCGACCCCTGAAGGAACATTTTTGAATAAAGTGTCAATAAGCAATCTTAATTTTGGCTTGACCTCATCATAAGTCAGATTGGTCTTAATCATTCGGATCCCGCAGTTGATATCAAACCCTGTGCAGCCGCAGGAGATTATTCCCTCTTTTGAGTCAAACGCCCCGACAGCGCCCATTGGAAGCCCGTATCCCCAGTGAATATCAGGCATTCCGCAGACCGGCTCAACAACCCCCGGAAGGCAGGCAACATTTGTGAGCTGCGCCAAAGCCTCCTCTTCTGCCGCCTCGATTATCCTCTCAGTTGCTATAACTTTAGAATTTACCCTTGCCCCTTCCCGCAGTGACTTATCTATTATGTATTCATAATCAGCGGTTTTTTTGAGGTTATCCTTAATCAGTTTTTCTGCCATAGTATAGTTACCTTTTTAGCTTAAAATATCTTAGTCAGACCATTATTGCAGCCCCTGAATTTTTCTAAAAACATTTTCATCAAGGAGGGTGAGTGACTCAAGGACGCAGTCTGCCGCCAAAAAGCCCGGGTTATTTTTGGAGTAGGCATTTGGGACAGCCAAAGTTTTCATTCCCGCAGAAATTGCGGAATTCAGCCCCGTTACGGAATCCTCAATTGCAAGGCAGTTTTGGGGATTTAACCTCATCAATTTGGCCGCGCTCAGGTAAGCCGCCGGATGAGGCTTTCCGAATTCCTCATTTTCAGCTGAGTGGATAACCGCAAATTGGCTTTTTATATTCAGCTTTTCAAGAACCGCCTCAATGATTTCCGGGCTTGAGGATGAGCAAAGCCCGATTTTTAGCCCCTTCTCCTTAAAAAATTTAATAGCTTCAATGCACCCGGGCAGGGGTCGGCCCTGCAAAGCTATAAGTTTTTTTACCGTCTGCTCCACACCCTTTTTAATATCTTCCTTGGAAGGCCCCGACCAAGGAGATTCTTCATACCTTATATTTACAATCTCGTCCATTCTCAAGCCTTGAGTCTCAAGGTAGTGGCTCTCTGTAAGATTTATCCCTACCTTTCTGAAAGCCTGAAATTCAGCTTCCATCCAGAAAGGCTCAGAATCAACCAAAATTCCGTCCATGTCAAATATCGCCGCTTCAATCATAACTATTGGGCGGGCTAACACTTAAATTCGTGTTGAGCATTCGGGCACCTCCCCTAATAGGCCATATTTAACCCTTTATATATAGGAAATGTTAATTATGGCGTATGGCATAGGAAATGCACCGATTTGCAGTTACTTAGGGATTTCAGGGAACCTTTGCGGAATGCTTTATGAAGTAATCTTTCCGTGGATTTTGTCCTTTGCGGTGATTTACGGCCTTCTTTTGTTAGTCAAGCCTTTCGATAAAGACGATAAGGACAAAAAAGGCAAAAAGATTTCGGGGATAGTTGCTTTAACCCTTGGTTTCTTCGTTGCGGCATTCACTCCGTTTGGGGCGACAATGGGGGCTTTCTTCACTCAGTCAGCCGGGACTATGGCAATGTTCCTGATAGTGATGTTGGGAATTTTGCTTGTAATGGCCCTTGCAAACAACAGCGCGCTTGGGGATGTTAGGAACAAGAAGGGACCTCGGGCTTGGATATTTCTCATCCTTTTGGTGGTATTCGCATGGTTCCTTATCGGAGGCTGGCTTGGCGGAGGCGTAAGCTTTTACTCAAGGTTTGGCTCGGACACAATGGCTTTAGCCCTAATCGTTCTTGTGGTTGCGGCGATGTGGTATTTTGTGATGGGCAAAAACGAGGGCGCTTCACCGCAGAAACCAAAAGAAGCTGTGCCCGGATAATATAAACCCCCCATCTATTTTAATTTTAGCTTTTATGTAATGCACGATTAGTGCTTTGATTAGCCCCACAATGAACAGCTAAAAGCTAATATATTATAAAGGGTATCTTATTATGGCGTATGGCATAGGAAATGCACCGATTTGCAGTTACTTAGGGATTTCAGGGAACCTTTGCGGAATGCTCTATGAAGTAATCTTTCCGTGGATTTTGTCCTTTGCGGTGATTTACGGGCTGCTCAACATTGTAAAGCCCTTTGGAGATGGAGATGGCGACAAAATTAACGGAATAGTTGCTTTAACCCTCGGCTTCTTCGTTGCGGCATTCACTCCGTTTGGGGCAACAATGGGGGCTTTCTTCACTCAGTCAGCCGGGACTATGGCAATGTTCCTGATAGTGATGTTGGGAATTTTGCTTGTAATGGCCCTTGCAAACAACAGCGCGCTTGGGGATGTTAGGAACAAGAAGGGACCTCGGGCTTGGATATTTCTCATCCTTTTGGTGGTATTCGCATGGTTCCTTATCGGAGGCTGGCTTGGCGGAGGCGTAAGCTTTTACTCAAGGTTTGGCTCGGACACAATGGCTCTAGCCCTAATCGTTCTTGTGGTTGCGGCGATGTGGTATTTTGTGATGGGCAAAAGCGACGACAAATAGCCTGATTTTATTTTTTGTATTGGATTTTTGCTATAAGGGGGCTTGCCCCTAGCTTAATTTTTAGTGGTTACTTGGTTCAAGTTAATACTTTTGGGTAGTTTGGTAATACTTCGTAATACTCTCCTATATATTTTACCGGTATAAATTACTTTAATGGAAAATCATGGAACTTCCGACGAGTACCTCAATATAATATCCGAACGAGATTATTCGGGAGATGGCAATATTATTGTAACATATGACTTTAAAGAAAGAGAAGGGGTTCTTGGGATTATCAATAGTGAAATGAAACCTTATTTCAGGATACACCCTGAAGATATAGACTGCTATATTAAGGGAATAGAGGATGCATTAAAATCGTTTGAGAATACCTTTCGAACAAGATTCGGAGAAGAAGTAACAATAGGGTATGGTTGGGATGACGGCAGCTGTTTTTATATTGAGAATCATAGCCTTGATACCCGGCCCAATAGTATTGGATTTAGACATTCAAACGCCCAAGAGCTTATAAGTATATTTAGTGAATTAAAGTCTAAAATATACGCCGAATAGGAAAAAGCCCAAGCTTAAAGGAGATTTTTAATCAATTTATGGAAATAAATATTGATTTTGGGCAGATTATCCAAAAAAAGCCTAATAAAATCCTTCTCCAGGCCCCCGAAGGAATTAAATTAAAAATAGCTGAAATCGCAAAGGAAATTGAGAATAAAACCGGGGCAGAAGTCATCATTTCAGGTGAGCCCTGTTATGGGGCCTGCGACTTGCCTTTTGAGGCGGCGCGCTCCGCAAAATCCGACCTGATTGTCCACCTCGGGCACACGGATTTTGGCGTAAGCTCAGATATTCCTGTAATCTATTTCCCTCTTGAGTATAATATTGAAATTCCGGATAATGTTATTGAACAGCTAAAAGCCCTTCCGCAAAAAACGGTTGCAATCTTTTCATCGGTTCAGTTCAAAAAAGCCCTCGACAGCCTTGAAGCCGCCCTAAAAAAACAGGGAAAAGAGATTAACCAAAAGCAGATAATTCTTGGATGCTCTGAAATCAAATCAGAAGCCGAGCTGAATATTTTCATAGGGTCGGGAAAATTCCACCCCAAAGCCCTAAGCGGAAATGTCCTCCAAATTGACATTGAAAGGGGGGAAATTTATGACCTTACCTGTGAAATAAAAAGAGAAGAAATGAAGAGGTTTGCCCGATTAGAAAAGCTAAAAGATGCAAAAAAAGTCGGGATCCTCCTCTCAACAAAGCCCGGGCAGTATTACAAAGATTATGGAGAGCTTAAAGCCCGGCTTGAAGGGGGAGGAAAAGAAGCCC
Organism: uncultured archaeon; assembly: GCA_964547015.1. Classification (GTDB taxonomy): domain Archaea; phylum Aenigmatarchaeota; class Aenigmatarchaeia; order QMZS01; family QMZS01; genus JAFGCN01. The sequence goes on along the minus strand of CAZJKT010000003.1, from coordinate 52,906 downwards.
AAATAATTGCCCTAAACGAAATAACCGATGAAAAGCTCATGGGTCTTGATTTTGATTGTTTCATAAACACTGCCTGCCCAAGGATTCTTGACAGCCCCTTCAAAAAGCCAATTATTAACCTGAGGGACATATAAGTTATGGTTGATGCGCCGTTATTGGTTATATTCAAAATGGTGCATCTGGTTTTCTCAAATACAGTACAGACAACAATCGACATCTTCAACCTTTTTGTGGAGCTTATAAATTCAGTTGCCTACATAATTTCTGTTGCCGGGCCTCTGGGGCTTCTTATAGCAATAATCATACTTGTCCCTTCAATCTGGATTATATCAAAATTTTTTACAGGAAACCTAAAAACCATACTTACGGTCGGCTTAATTCTGTTTTTTATACTGGTTGTGGCCGCATCCTTTGCCTGACCGGGAGAATTAAATCAGCCCCTCCTCAATAAGGCAGGGAATCACTTCATAAAAAGACGGCGCAAGGATGAATTTTTCAGACTCAAAATCCTGCCTTGAAATCCAGGCAAGGTCTTCTATTTCAGACGAGGGCTTGAGCTCTCCGGAAATTTCTGCAAAGTATAGCTCAAGGAGGAGCGGTCGGTTGCTTGTCGCCGCCTTTTTTATTTCAAATACCTTATAGCGCTGAAATGACTTCAGCTCCACGCAAAGCTCTTCAAAAAGCTCCCTTTTAAGGCACATTTCAGCATCTTCGCCATCCTCATACTTTCCGCCGGGGCTTAGGAAAAAGGGCTTTCCTTTGGGGCGGACAACAAGCATCTTTTTGTCCGAGAAAATTAAGGCCCCTGCCTTTCGTATAGGGCTTAGGTCTTCCATAATAGTGATGCAGATTATAGGTATTTTATAAGTTCTATTAGTTATGATATCCGCGCGAGAGGGCGACCACATTTTTCTTAAGCTTTCCGACAATGAAAACTCCAATGACCTGCAAAGCCTTCTTGAAGCTTATGGGATAAATTCGGGCATGATTCATGGTTTTGGGCAAATAAAAGCTGTTGAGACTTCAGAGCAGATTCTTGACGGGGGAGATGCTCTGCTTCAGGGCATAATCTCGGAATTTGAAGGCAGGCCTGCCGTCGAAATATACTGCTATATGAACGGAAGGGCAAGCCGAATAAAAAACTTTGTAGCAAACAGCCTTATATTAAATCTCAGGGTTTTTGGAAAAATTAGGATCCTCTCAAAAAAAGGGGAAAGTGGAGAAACAATGCTGAGCATTTCGGGAAAAGAAGTCCATTTGCCCTTTTCGAGTGAAAGGACTGGTGTGGGGATAAAAAGGCCCGAGAGGAGGGAATTAGAAAAAGAAGAGGAAGAGGAAGATATGGAGGGGAAACCAAGGGAAGAAGTAAGAGATAGTGTAATGGAAGAGCCAAGTAAGGGTGTGAAAGAAGAGCCAAGGGAGATTATAAGGGAAGACTTGGGGGAAGAGCCAAAGGGAGAAACTCAGGAAGAACTGAGAAATAATAATCAGGGGTCCGTCATGACAGGAGAAAGCCAAAAAATGGGTTCGCAAGAAAAGGCTGATATAGATACTCCAATAGATGAGCGGCTGCCCAAAAAATTAGAGAGTGCCTCCTCCACCGAATTCCAAAAAATCCCTCAAGAGAGCCGAGAAATCCCCAAAAATAAGCCTGAAGAGCCGACAAAAACCGGCGAGGAAAAAGAGCCTCAAAAAGAGCATAAAGGGCCAAGAGATGATGTTTTGGGCTTCTGAAAAGTTATGCGAATATGCCGTTAGGGCGGATTTTGCAGATAAAAAAAGATTGAAGGGCTAATTATGGACAAGAGATATTCAGAAAATAAGGATTTACTAAGAAAATGGAATTCCCTGGGAATCTCAACATTTAAGGCCGACGGCAAAAAGAAGAAATATATCATTGACACCCCGCCCCCATACCCCTCGGGCGACCTTCATTTGGGAAATGCCCTTAACTGGACCTGGATGGATGCAATTGCGAGATTTCGGAGAATGGCGGGGTTTGACGTTTTCTTTCCTCAGGGCTGGGATGTGCACGGTATGCCAACCGAGACCAAGGTAGAAAAAGCCACCGGGAAAAAATGCCATGAATTTGAGCGGAGTGAGTGGGTTAGGATGTGCGAGGAATGGTCAGATAAGCACATCAAAAGCATGAGGGAAATGATTGTGGCGCTTGGCTCGTCAATAGACTGGTCAAGCGAATTTCGCACCTCCGACCAAAATTACATGAAACTTGTACAGAAGTCATTTATCGACCTTTTCAGAAAGGGGCTGATTTACCGGGCAAAGCATCCGGTCAATTTCTGCACAACCTGCAATACAGCAATCTCTGACGCTGAGGTCGAGTACGCCGAAAGGCAGACCTCCCTTAATTATATTCTCTTTGAGCTTGAAGACGGGCAAAAAGTTGAGATTGCGACAACAAGGCCGGAGCTTATGGCAAGCTGTGTCGCTGTCGCCGTAAACCCCGAGGATAAGCCGGAGATGGTGGGAAAGAAGATGAAAGTGCCAATTTTTGGGCGTTCTGTTGAGGTTTTGGCGTCAAAAGAGGTAGACCCGACCTTTGGGACGGGAGTGGTTATGATTTGCGCGTTTGGAGACAAGCAGGATGTTGACTGGATTTTGTCAAACAGCCTGCCTGTAATCGAGAGCATTGATGAGGAAGGAAAAATGACAATTGAGCCCTATACAGGGATGACCTGCGAGGAGGCTAAAAAGAAGATTGTTGAAGATCTCAAGAGCCAAGACCTTGTGACAAAAATTGAGGCGTTGGAGCAAAAAGTCGGAACCTGCTGGAGGTGCCACAAGCCGATTGAGATTCTAAATAGAGAGCAGTGGTTTGTAGCCGCTACAAAATACAGAGAAAGGGTGATTGATGAAACAAAAGAGGTAAACTGGATTCCCGATTATATGAAGCACCGCCAGATTGACTGGACAAATAACATGAACTGGGACTGGTGCATCTCAAGAAAAAAGGTTTACGGGACTCCGATTCCTGTCTGGCAGTGCCCAAAATGCGGCGAGGTTTTCGCGCCTGAAGAGAGTGAACTTCCGGTCGACCCCGCAATTGACACTATCCAGCGAACCTGCAAATGCGGCGAAGAAATGGCCGGGGAGGTAAACACATTAGATACCTGGATGGACTCATCAATCACAATCGCATATATCTGCGGGCTCAAGGGAAAATTTGAGGACAACTACCCTGCAGACCTCCAGCCGAACGGAAGCGACATTATCCGGACTTGGGATTACTACCTTATGCTGCGACACCTTATGTGGCTTGGCAAAAAGCCTTATGAAAACTGCCTCATTAACGGAATGGTACAGGGAACGGGAGGGAAAAAAATGTCAAAATCTCTTGGAAATTTTGTCACAGCCAAGGAATTGGTCGAAAAATACCCTGTCGATGCTATAAGGTATTGGACCTATCTTGCGACACCCGGCTCAAACATAATATTTTCCGAAGACCAGATAAAGAGGGGGGAATATCTTCTTACAAAGCTCTGGAACTCGGCAAGATTCTGCTCACAGTTTATGGAGAAAATCGAGAATCCAAAACTGACTGTTGTTGACAAGTGGATTTTGAGCCGCTTGAGCGAAACCGCAAAGAAGGCAAAAGATTATTTGGACAACTGCGAGATTTCAAAGGCTATGCAGGAGACCGAGCAGTTCTTTGTAGGGGAATTCTGCGACTATTATATGGAATTTGTGAAGTACAGGATTTACCAAGATATTGACGCAGAAGGGGCAAAGGCGATGCTCTACAAGTGCCTTTTTGACCTTTGCCGAATGTTTGCGCCCTATTTCCCATATGCAACGGATACGCTTTATGATGAGCTGTTCGCAAAAGTTGAAGGAAAGGAAAGCATACACTTTGAGGATTTCCCGGAAGAATATGTGATTGATGAACATGCTATTGAAGCGGGCGAAGTTCTCAAAAAGGTCATAAGTGAGGTTAGGAAATGGAAAATCTCAAACCAGCTGTCGCTGGGTAAAGAAGTTGAAAAGCTTGAAATTACCATTCCAAAAGATGAGTTTGAAAAAATAAAAGCAATGGAAGTGGACTTAAAAATGATTTCCCGGGCGAAGGCCGTGGAGTTCGGGGAGGGGGAGTTGGCTGTTTGTGGGCGAGTCTGAGCAAGTAGATTTGGAATAGGATAATTAAGGTTAATTAAGTTGGTTTGGGCTAAAGTTAGCATACATTCTGTTCAGCTCCGATAGTGGCGGTGGGCTCTGGATTTGAAAATTTTCTGATTACAAACCAGGATAAATAAACCTGTCTCGGATTTCTCCCTCCGCTTGTTCTCGGCCCCACACTTATTTCGGTCTGGCAAACCATACCTGTAGGATAGACAGAGGAAAAAGACTGGTGGTTGTCGTTAATATAAACATGGGTGGAAGAGCCGTCACCATAAAATTTCCATCTGGCCATATCAGAGGTAAAACTTCCTAGTGTGCTTGAGCTGTAAGAGCCAGGACCCGCCTGGTTTGTTATTCTCATAGTATTGCTGACGCTAAGTTGGGATATTGATATATATCTTACAGGTGCTGAATAATCCGCAACAAAAAGGGCAAAACCAAACCCACTATTTGGGTTAGGGATAAGTCGGCCATAAAATTCTATTATGTTTGCGCCCCTTACAACACAATGTGCCCCCGAATTCCTAAGGGAGATAAGGGCGGTATCTGAATTTAAGTTAGGGTTATTAAGCGTAATTCCATTATTTACGGTTATTGTGCCTGCCCCGGATGTTTGTGGAATCCATTTAGCTGTATTTAGAGAAGTTCCCGCAAAATCATCAAAAAACAAAAAGGTGTTATCTCCATTGCTTGCCGAACTTGCCGCGCTATTTCCATAGTGCACATATATCGTTGAGCTTCCCGACGGTATTGAGTTTACTTTAACCCAGAAAACCGCAGAAGAGCTTGCAACATAGGATTCTCTCCAGTGCGAAAGCTGAGTGGTCCCATCAGCCAAAGTAAACCTTATGTCAGAGAAGTCGGCCTTCATTTTTCCGGGAACATATGCGACATCTATTTTTATGGCATAGCTTGTAAGTGGCCCTCCCCCATTTGTAAGTGTAATAGGCATTCTATAACACCAGCCCACGGTGCATACTCCATTTATGCAATTGTATCCTGCAGAACAGCTTCCGCAGTTCAGTGTCCCTCCGCAGCCGTCAGGCCAGGTATCGCAGTTTTTGCCAAGAGAGCCGCATGTGGAAGGTGAGCATCCGCAGATATTAGGAACGCCTCCGCCTCCGCAGGTATTTGGCGAAGTACAGGTGCCGCAATTGGCAGTCCTTGGCTCCCCGCAATTGTCAGTGGAAGTGAATGTGCCGCAATTTTTCCCGTATCTCGAACAGAATTCGGTATCGTTTTCAGGGACGCAGGTATATTCACAGATGCCCTCAATACAGCTATATCCAAAAGAACAGCTTCCGCAGTTCAGTGTCCCTCCGCAGCCGTCAGGCCAGGTATCGCAGTTTTTGCCAAGAGAGCCGCATGTGGAAGGTGAGCATCCGCAGATATTAGGAACGCCTCCGCCTCCGCAGGTATTTGGCGAAGTACAGGTGCCGCAATTGGCAGTCCTTGGCTCCCCGCAATTGTCAGTGGAAGTGAATGTGCCGCAATTTTTCCCGTGTCTGTAACAAAATTGATTATTGTCTTCAGGAATACAATATTCCGATTCTGTAGGCAATTCCACTCTAAGGTTTTTTCCGGCAAACTTAAGCTCAGAGAGGCTCATTATGCCCCCTGAAGAGGAAAAAGAATATTCCACAAGCATCCCTTTGCCAAGCAGGTTTCCGTTAACCATCTCAAGATATTCTGCAACATCACCCTCCATATTTGAGATATCTGTCGCCTTTGAAGTAATATATTGTATATCTCTCATTGCATCAAGGTAGAGCATATCCTCGTCGCTTTTTATTATAGAGGTATAATCTATCTGAGTATAACTGTCAAATATGTCAAAAAAAGTGAGAAGAGAGTAGGAGAAAAGCACTGCCGCCACAATATACCACTGGCCTTTATGGAATTTTTTGCCTCTCAGGGTGGCCGAAAAGGAATTTTTAAATCCTATAAATCTGGATGTGGGGGACCCCATCTATAAGTTTAACATTATCTGTATTTAGTAGGTTTCTTTTTGCCAAAGCCCCTATTGTATGCTCGCCCAAAAGGTTGACTATATGGGCTTTTGGGATCAGGCCTTCAAACTCTTCTTCTTGCGCAAACCTCTCAAAGTAGAAGCTCTCTTTTACCTCAAATTCCGCCTCCCCAAACCTAAGCGTTCTTCCAAGCAAATTCTCGTCGCATGCGGCAAGCAAAATCTGCGGGCCGAAAAATACTTTGCAGGCAATCCTCATAAACCAATACACAATTAAATTTCTACACGCTAAAACTTCCCCAACATATTTATAGTTATCAATATAATATATCTATGGAAAACGAGCTTATGCTTCTAAAGGCGCTCTCGGATGAAACCCGATTCAAAATAATAAGGTTCCTTCTTGACGGAGAGAAATGCGTCTGCGAAATAATCCCTCACGCAGGAAGAGAGCAGTCAACAGTTTCGGCCCATTTGCTTCGTCTTGAGGCCGCAGGAATACTTGCATCAAGAAGGGAGGGCCGCAGGATAATATATGGCATAAAAAACCCAAAGGTTTACGGGATATTTGATGTTTTAGGTATAGGGGCATTAAAAGGAAAAAAAGGTGAAGTATTATTAGAGGTGCATGAATTATGAAACAAAAAGCGATATTATATACTGCGCCGGTCTGCCCCTACTGCCTTTTTGCAAAAAATTTCCTTATCCAAAAGGGTATTGAAGTAAAGGAGGTAGATATATCTAAAGATAAAAAGGCAAAATCCTATATGGAAAAAAAAAGCGGGCAATCTAATGTTCCTGTAATTGAGATTAGCGGAAAGATGATTGTAGGTTATGACATCAAAAAAATGAAAGAGGCTTTAGATATAAAATGACCAAAGAATTTTATTTGGGCGACTGCCCCGGAAAAGAATATGCCTAAGAAAAGAAGGAGGGATTTAGGGAAAAAGGAAAATGCCCTGTTAAAGGAAGAAGATAGCGCAGAAAATACCGAAGGAGATGCCAAAGAAAAGGGAAGCGGAGAAGAATGCGCCCAAAAGCCGAAAAATAAAATATCCGGGACCGTTTCTGCAATCAGGGGATTTTTTAGTTCAAGATTCAATTGCGGGCTCTTTTTACTGTTGGTTATTTTAGGCTTTATAGCTTGGTTTGGGGTAGACGACGGCCCGCCCGTATATGACCCTGAAGAGCATGCAGTTCATCTTTTCTATACACCTTCATGCCCTTACTGCGCCCAGCAAAAGCCCATATTATATGGGGTAATGGAAAACTACCCTGAGATTGCGCTTTATGAACATGATGCTTCAACTATGCAAGGTTCGGCATTTTTCAGGCAGTTAGCAGAAGAAGCGGGGCTTGATCCCGGCCGGCTTGGGGTGCCAACAATATTTATTAAAGAAACGGTTTTGGTAGGATTTCATAGCAAAGAGCAGATTAGTTCAGCTATTGAGGAGTGCCTAGCAAAATGCAAGGGGGAAGCCCAACATTCAGAAAGGGCTCAGGGCTTAAGTTATGATGTAAGGAATTTTAATATACCTTTTATTGGTGAGCGTGATCTCACTGCTTATTCCCTGCCGGTTCTTACTGTTGTTCTCGGGCTTGTTGACGGATTTAATCCGTGCGCGCTATGGGTCCTTATATTCCTAATAAGCCTGATAATCGGGCTAAACGACAGGAAAAAAATATGGCTTATTGTGGGGACTTTTGTTTTTGCCTCAGGTGCTATCTATTTCCTTCTGATGGCCGCATGGTTAAATCTATTTTTAATAATCGGTTATATAAGAATAGTCTCAATTTTTATAGGCCTTATTGCGCTTGCCGGCGGAATACTGAGCCTTAAGGAATATTTTACAACTAAGGGGGACCTCACCTGCAAAGTCGGCGATGAAAAAAGCCATCAGAAAACAATGGACCGGGTGCAAAATATTGTTGCAAGGCCCCTGTCCATCCCGGTATTTTTCTCCATTGTTGCGCTCGCATTTATAGTAAATTCGGTTGAGTTTGTCTGCTCTGCGGCCCTTCCAGTGGTATATACGCAAGTGCTTGCATTAAGCGGGCTTAGCGGTATGCATTATTATCTCTACATAGCGGCTTATGTATTTTTCTTTATGCTCGACCAAATAATTATATTCGGTATGGCCGCGCTAGCCATAGGGAGCCCCCATATCCAAAAGTATGCCAAAGCCTGCAAGCTGATAGGAGGGGTTGTAATGTTTATTGTGGGTATTGTGATGCTATTTTTCCCGCATCTTTTGAGGTAATACTATGAAGGAATGCCCTGTTTGCGAGGGGATAATTTTTGAGCCGAGGCAAAAATATCCGGGCGTTCCAAATTCTAATAAGAAATATGATGTTATTGTAGTTGGAGCGGGAATGGCCGGCTATGCGGCTACAATGTACTGTGGCAGGCTGGGCCTGAGTGTCCTTTGCATCGGCGAAGTTCCCGGAGGGACGGTGGGGCTTACAAGCGAGATTGAGAATTATCCCGGATTTGTGTCAATTAATGGCGGCAGGCTTGCATCTCTTCTTGAAAGCCACGCAAGGGATTACCATTCAGATTTCCTGACTGATATTGCTGAGGATATTTCTTTTGACAGGAAGAAAGAAGAATTTACTGTTGTATCGGGGGAGAGCAAATTTTTTTCAAAGTCAGTAATTTTTGCAACAGGGGCAAAAGTAAGAAAGCTCAATATTCCGGGCGAAGATGAATTTTTTGGAAAAGGGGTGAGCTATTGCGCGCTCTGCGACCTCAACCAAGTTAAAGGCAAGGTTGCGGCGGTTGCCGGGGGCGGGGACAGCGCCATAAAAGAGGCTATTTTGCTTTCGGAGCATGCAAAAAAGATCTGCATTATAAACAGGGACAGGTCTTTTAGGGCGGAAGCTACTAACCTAAAAAAAATTGAGCCGCTTGTATCCTGCGGAAAGGTTGAAATAATAAGCGATAATGAGGCTGTCAAGTTGGAAGGTAACGAAAGGCTTGAAAAAATAATCCTCAAAAATCCCTATAAGGGGCAAAACAGGCTTGATGTCGATGGCCTTTTTATATATGTAGGCAGGGATCCAAAAAGCAGCCTTGCGAAAAAAGCCGGAGTAAAAGTAAACTCTAAAGGGGAAGTAGTTGTTGACAAAAACTGCGCCGCAAGCCTTCCCGGATTTTTTGCGGCGGGCGATGTTACGGATAACTCCCCAAAGCAGGCAATAACCGCCGCCGCTGATGGGGTGAGAGCAGCGTACCATACATATCTTTTTTGCTCTCAACGCCCGAATCATTAAAAACCCTGGCAGGCATCTATTATGAAAGCCGCTTTTTTAGCTCTGGCCGTATCCGCTTTGCTAATAGTATCTTTTGCGTTGAGCGCCCTCTCAAATTCAGAGCCTCAGGATAACCCCCTAAATAACAAAAGCGCGGATATGAAAGAGCCTGAAAAGCCTCAGATATTGCTTGGCTATTGCCCCACGATGAGAGCGGAGGCTGAAAATATTGCCAAGAAAAATGAAGGCATTTCAATTGTTGAATACCGTTACGCAAACGAAGTTCTCGGAAAGCTGGAAAATTCCGAAATAGAGATAGCCCTCATAGGAAGGAAAGCCTATCCCTGCGAAGCTTTAGATTCATATGAGAGGCGAATCGGAGAAGGCCTGACCCTGGCAGGGGATCAAAAAAGGCTTGTTGATATCTCAGAAATAGCTTCTATGAATATACACACAGCGATTGAATATAATATTGCAAGCGATTTTATTCCCGAAGCTAAAAATCTGGTATATCACCAAACTCTCGAAGAAGCCGAATCTGCGGGACTCAATGAGGCTCTATTAGTTGACTGGAAGGATTTTAAGCCCACATACCAGCTGATTATACCAATGGAAGGCTTAGCTAAATCCAAGAAATTTCGCGCCCCTCACCTGTACTCCCTAAATCCCAAAATTTCCGAGATTGAGCTTTAAGGCTTATAAATATCTATGATTATATAAATATTTATGGCTATCAATATATATGGAAGTTAATTCAAACAGCAAAGGAAAGTTCATTAAGGAAATTGTAAGAAAAAGTTATGCTAAAGTGGCGCTGGAAGGCTGTGGCTGTTCGTGCAATTGCGGCCAAGCAGATGCCGAAACTTTAGCAAAATCTCTTGGCTATTCTGAGGAAGAAATAACTAATGTGCCGGAGGCCAATCTTGGGCTTGGGTGCGGAAATCCAACTGCATTTGGCGAAATCCGGGAGGGAATGGCTGTTTTGGACCTTGGCTCCGGGGCCGGTTTTGACTGCTTTCTTGCAGCAAAAAAAGTTGGCAACACAGGCAAAGTTCTTGGGGTAGATATGACCGATGAGATGGTGAAACTGGCAAAAGAAAACGCAAAAAAGTATGGTTACAAGAATGTTGAATTCCGGCAGGGTGAAATAGAGAATCTTCCCATTGAAGATGATTCAGTGGATGTAATTATGAGCAATTGCGTGATAAACCTCTCGCCCAATAAGTCAAGGGTGTTTCAGGAGGCCTATAGGGTACTTAAACCCGATGGGAAAATGTTTATTTCCGATATGGCGCTTTTATCAGAATTGTCTGAAAGCCGGAGGAAAGACAGTAATCTAATAGCAAGCTGTATAGGTGGGGCGATATTGAAAGAGCGATACCTCAAACTTATGGAGGATGCGGGATTTGAAGTAAAGGTGCTCTCTGAGGATAAGGATATCAGCGACAGACAATATGGAGGTTTTCCTGTTGAGAGCCTGAAATTAATCGCCTCCAAAAAAGATTCTAAAATATGATTATTGAGATACTTGGAACGGGTTGCCAAAAATGCGAAAAGCTTATGGAGAATGCAAAAAAAGCAGTTGAAGAAGCGGGCGCAAAAGCTCAGATAGAAAAAGTGACGGATATCAACGAAATAATCAGCTTTGGTGTGATGTCAACGCCGGCAATCGTTATAGATGGAGAAGTAAAGGCTTCAGGCAGGATTCCTGAGGCCAAAGAAATTTTGGGGTGGCTCCGGTAATATGAAATACCGCCTTGCTCTCTGCCTTACTATCCTTTTTGCCATAATTGCATTTTCTGGCTGCCTCAGTGAATCAGACCAAACGGGGCAATTTGTAAGGTCTCAGGAAGAATTAATCCCCCCCTCAGATTTTCAGGGTGTGTCTAAAATTGAAGTATATCACTTCCATTCTTCCCGGCAATGCTATTCCTGCATAAGGCTGGGGGAACTTGCAGAAGAAACAGTCAAGGCTTATTTTCCCAAAGAGCTGGAATCGGGTAAGATTGTATTTGGCCATATTAACATAGACTTGGAGGATAACAGGGAAATAGTTGGCAGATACGGGGCAAGAGGCTCTTCATTATATATCGGAACCTACTATGGAGATGGCGCTTTTAAGAAAGAGGAAAATATTCAGGTTTGGTATAAAATAGGGGATCCCGAAGATTATAAGAGCTATCTTGGAGAACTTATAAACAGAAAGTTTGTTGGAGCATGATAAATTTAATGCCTATATTGGAATCTTTGGGCTCAAGTGAAATTGCGCTTGTAGCGGCCTTTTTTATAGGCATAATGATGGCAATAAGCCCCTGCCCAATGGCTACAAATATTGCGGCAATAGGCTATGTTTCAAAAAAAATAGGCAATAATAAACACACTGTAAGGGCGGGGGTTGCATATACACTGGGGCGGGCGCTCACTTATGTGGCTCTTGCTTCTCTGATAGTCTATGCCGGGATAAATATGCAAAGCGCCGCCATTTTCCTTCAGAAATACGGAGAGTTTTTGCTTGGGCCCTTCCTTTTAATTGCCGGGCTTGTGATGCTTGGAAAAATAGGCCTTCCCCAAATTTCTTGCGGCTCAAGATTTGGCCCCCTCAAAGAAAAGCTGGCCGAAAAAGGTTATGCCGGGGCTTTTGGGCTTGGAATAGTTTTTGCCCTTGCGTTCTGCCCGTTTAGCGCCGTGCTTTTTTTTGGGATGCTCATCCCCCTTGCGCTAAGCGCAGGAGACGGAATAATTATACCCGCGGTATTTGCCGTATCGACAGGCTTACCTGTAATTATATTTTCCTTAATGCTTGCATATAGCGCATCCAGGCTGGGGAGCGCAATGAATAAGATACAGGCCTTTGATGAATGGATGCGAAAGATTGTATCCGGAGTTTTTATAGCCCTTGGAATATATTATATTGCTTTGCTGGTGATTTAAAATGGATAGAAAAGAGATAAAAATTTTGGCGGGTTTTATTGCGGTATTTTTAATGTTTTATCTAGCGCCTTTAGAAAGCTCTTGGCTTGAGGAATCTGTGCTTGGCGGAGTATACCTGCTAATTGATTACGCAAAGCTCCATATCCTTACCTGCCTTGTTCCCGCATTTTTTATTGCGGGGGCCATAGCAACACTAATCCAAAAGGATAAGGTCCTTGAATACCTCGGCCCAAAATCAAAAAGAAGCATATCTTATGCTGTGGCTTCTGTTTCAGGAACGGTTCTTGCTGTATGTTCATGCACAATTCTTCCTTTGTTTGCGGGGATAAGGAAAAGAGGGGCCGGGCTTGGGCCTGCAACAACATTTCTTTTTGCCGGGCCCGCAATAAACATTGCCGCAATATTCCTTACAATGAGCGTTCTCGGATTTGAAATAGGGCTTGCAAGGATAATTTCTGCAATAATTTTGTCGGTTATTATAGGCATGACAATGAGCATTATATTTAGGGAAGACCTCCATAACGGGACATTCATTAACCACAGCCCTGACACAGGCAGTGTTTCGGGAAAGCTGATACTTATCTTCTTTGCGCTTATGATTGGAATCCTTGTAATAAACGGAATTTCAATAGCCCACAACCTTAAATATCTTTTGATAGGCATACTTTCCCTTGGCGTAATAAGTATAGCCGCCTTTAGGTTCTCTAAGGAGTTGAGAAACGGGTGGCTGGAAGAAACATGGGCGCTCTCAAAGCAGATACTGCCCCTTCTCTTTATAGGTGTTTTTGTAGCCGGTTTTGTGATGCCTCTTATTCCGGATTCTGCAATTCAGGGATTTGTCGGAGAGAATACTATTTCCGGAAATATTGCCGCCGCTTTGTTCGGGGGCTTCATGTATTTTTCAACACTGACAGAAATCCCAATACTTGAGGCTCTTATTGCAAAAGGTATGTCTTCAGGCCCCGCGCTTGCCCTGCTTTTAGCGGGACCTTCATTGAGCTTGCCTAATATGCTTGTAATAAGGGGAATTATCGGCTCAAAGAAAACTGCAATTTATATAGCCTTAGTAATATTCTATTCGGCACTTGCCGGCTTTACCTATGGGATTATTGCTTAGCTTTAGTGTATTTAAAAGAAATTTTTAGAAGAGGGCTAATTGCCGGATATTGCAAAGGCGTCTTAAAAAGATAGGGCCTGATTTGATTATGGCAAATAATCCCAAAGGTTATTTAGGGAAGAGAATTTTGGAATTCTTCAGGGAAAATCCCGCAATTGCCGTTCTTTATATTCTCTCCACCGTGTTTTTTATCTCCCAGCATAGCATTGCTACAGACTGGGACTTTAAGTCCTACAGCCTCAACTCGGGGTACCTGTTCTCTGACGGAGAATATTTTGAATGGTACCGGGCGCCTCTGATAAGCATAATTATAGGGATTCCAACCGTTTTTGGAATCCCCTTCAGAGCGGCGGAATATATTGCGATTCTGTTCATATCCACACTCTATCTTTATGCAAGCATTAGGTTCTCAAGGGCCGCCCGGATAAACCCTTCAATATTTTATGCGCTTATGCTCAACCCCTTTGCGATAATGGTTGGAATGGATGTGGGTACCGAGATTTTAACTCTGTCTTTACTCACTCTTTTTACTGTAGAGATTTTTTCAAAAGAAAAGCGCGGGGCGGCAAGGGGAGGGATTTTTTACGGGCTTTCCTGCCTTTCAAGATATACCTGCCTTCCTTACGGAATTATTGCCTTGCTCTCAAAAGACATAAAAAAGATTGCCGTATTCTCTTTTTTTGCGGCGCTCGTTATCTTTCCCTGGCTTTTTTTTAATTACTCCCAAACAGGCCATATGCTTACAAGCATTGCCGACTCACAGGCGCTAAATGTCAAATATAGAGGGTATATGGTCGGCCCCTTTGCATTTTCGGATATTTTGGCTGCGGGAAATATACTGATAATTCCTGCTATTTTAGGGCTTAGGAAATCAAAATGGGGGAAGCTGGACTATGCAATGGCCCTGGTATTTATAATAACAATATTTGCTTATGCCACGACACCTTACAAGACCTCAAGGTATATTTTCAACATAATCCTGCCTTTGGCTTATTTCTCGGCTGTTTGGCTGAGGGAGTCAAAATTAATTTCAAAATACCAATGCAAAAAAATTGTCCCTGCCGCCTCAATCCTTCTTGTCGCCCTCACCTCAATTTACTGCATTGAGACAATGCCCCGGGAACGAAATTACGATTTGGGAATAGATAAGGGCTGCGCGCTTGCTTCAAACGGGTGGGTTCACTTAAATTACGCGGGCTACAAATCAGAGCCTCCCCCAAGGATTGGGGAATTCGAGGATTACCTTTCAGAAGGCTACCGCATAGTAAGCTTTAGCTCAGGGGAGCCTGAATACATGCATAACTTCACCTTCCTTGAAAAATATCCGATTATTGCAAAAGGCCAAGGATATATTATCTCGGGATACGAGGACATATGCAGAAAAGATTTTAGGGGAGACACCACTTACCTGTATCGGCTAAACCAGACCATCTTCAAACTGCACCGCGAAGAGATGGAAACAAACCCTTGCAGGTCGCTTGAGCTTGGAGTTCTCTGCAAGTTTTTCCCTTTCCTTTGAGCCTGTTATTTAGGCGTTTAAAAGTATTTTATGGATAAGCCCATTTTCAAAAAGAAAGATATAGTTGCGCTTCTTCCGGCAAAAGACGAAGAAGAGGCAATAGGGCAGGTAATAGATGAGCTAAAAAAATATGCGGGGGAGATTGTGGTCATTGACGGAAAAAGCAAAGATAAGACCGCCAAAATTGCAAAACTTAAGGGGGTTCGGGTTTTTGAAGGCAATGGTGAAGGAAAAGGCGCGGACGTCCGGCTTTTTTTAAAAAGCGAAAAGATTTCGCCAAAAAAGGCCTATATAATGCTTGATGCGGATGCGAGCTATCCCCCAAAGTATGCGCCTGAACTTGCGGCCAAGCTTGAGGAGTATGAGGTTGTATCAGGGAAAAGGGAAGGTGTTGTCAGAAAGCCAAGAAATATACTCCACTTCTTTGGAAATAAAATCATTTCCCTTACCGGTTTTGCCCTCTATGGAAAATATTCTGATATATGCACGGGAATGTGGGGATTTAGAGGGGAAGCCTTAAAAAAAATGGAGCTTACCGCAAAGGGTTTTGAGCTTGAAGCAGACATATTCTCTGAAATTTCTCGCCTTGGGCTAGCCCACACGCAAATCGATATAGAGCACCCAAAAAGGATTGGAAAAGAAAAACTTAAGTCAAGCGATGGGTTTAGGATAATCTATTTTCTTATAAAGAGGAGATTTAGTCGCCGATAATGCATTTGGCTATAATGCTTGCCTTTTGGCTCTCTGCCAGCCCGACAAAAGGCGGCGGTCTTCGGCAGGATGCGCTTAATTATCATTAAAGCGGCGGGTCATTCTGAAGGGATTTTTTAGGCCTAATCCCTTTTCTCAAAAGCAAAAGCAGCCCCACCCCACCAAGAAGGAGGTCTTGAATTAGGATTCCAAGGGAAAATGCAATGGCTTTTTCTGCGGAAACCCCAAAAAAAGCAAGCAAAAGAACTGAAGCGCCTTCTCTTGTGCCAAGGCCCAATACAGAGACAGGTATTAACTGAGCGAGAATGATTACCGGCGCAGCAATCAGTATTTGGGTGTAGGAAAGGCCTATTCCAAGGGCTTTACTGAGCATCCAGTATTGGCCAAAACAAATCAGCCATGCCGCAAAAGTAAGCCCCATATTTAACGCCGCCTTTTTTTTGCCAATGTGGCCGAGTGACTTGTAAAAGGAAGGCAAGTCCGGGCCTGCGTGAAGCTTTATTTTTTGGGGCATGAACTTGAGGTAGAAACCGCCAAAATACCTGCACATAAAACCCTTATTTCCTGCCGCAACGCCGCCTAAGAAAAGGGCAGCCAAAAGGAAAAAGAATATGTATGAAAGAGAAAAAAGCGGGTCTTGCCTTGAGAATAGCAAAACTGCTGAAAGCCCTCCCAAAGCAAGAAGAGCAAGAATATCAATAAGGCGGTCCACAAGAACCGAGACAAAAGCCTTTCTTTTTGGAGCCTTAAGGAAAGCCGCCCTGAAAAAGTCCCCTACCTTTGCAGGAGTAACAATCCCCGCCCCAAAACCGCAAACCCATGCCTCAACCGAGCGCAAAAATGAAGGCCGCTCCCCTTTTTCCAAAAGAGCCATCCATTTCCAGGATTTTAATGCAACAGAAGGGAGGGTTAGGGCAATCCATATGAAAGCATAAAAACCATCCATCCCAAGAAACAGGCTCAAAAGGGCGCTTCGGTCTATTTGGGAGAGCAAAATTATAAAAATAATAATTCCTATAATTCCTATACGGCGCAAAGGCAGCTTCATAAGACCTATTTGGGCAAAATTAAATAGGCCGCAGGAATAATATTCGCCAATCAGCAGTTTAAAATTAACTTATTCATAATTGCTATTATTATGGCTTTTCCAAAAAAAGAGCAGTTAGGGCAGAAGCTTGGATGGAAGGAAATCCCAAAGGGCGCTGTAATTTCTTCTTGCATGTCAAAAGAGAAAAAGACCGGAAGCTGGGGCTCGGCCGTTCCTGTTTGGGACAAAAAAAAATGTGTCCAGTGCGGGCTTTGCGCTCTATACTGCCCTGAAAACTCCATACCTGCGGATAAGGAAGGCAAAAGAAAAGAAACAGACCTTAGCTACTGCAAGGGCTGCGGAATATGCGCCGCCGAATGCCCCGTGAAGGCTATAGTTATGAAACGAAAGGAAGAGTAGTTTCGGGCAAGCGGCAAATCAAAATCAATTTCCGGATATTGCCCAATATATTAAAAGAATGATAATTATGGCAAAGCCTAAATTAGTGATATTAGGTGTTGACGGTGTTTTGAGGGATTCTTCTGCGGCATTCAATGAAGGCCTTGCAAGAGGATTTATGAAAGTAGGGCTTTTCCAGCCATACTTAAAAAATGACCTTTGGCGGCTGAGGGGAATTGGAAAATATAACCTGCGCGAAAATGCTGTTGCGGCAATATATGCGCTAAGCATTCAGGGAAAAGATCTGTCAGAGGCGCTCAGCCTGGCGGATTCTGAAGGATATCTGGACTCATTAACTGAAAACTCCCTAAACGATGCGGACAGAAGACGGGTTGCAAGAATCACTGAAACAAGCAGGGAATTTTGCAATTCAAGCCTGGCGCGCTATATGTCCAAACTGCTTCCCAATGCGCGCAACTCCATTAAATGCCTGAAAGATAGCGGACATGAGCTTGCAATATTTTCAAATGCTTCGGGCCCCGCCATAATGCGCGACCTAAAAGAAATAGGGCTGGAAAATTTTTCAATAATTCTGTCCGGGTCTGAGGTTTCAATGCCAAAGCCCTCGCCTGAAGGGCTGAAGAGAATTATATCTGAAATCGGCGTTTCTGCAGAAGAAGCAATATATGCGGGAGATGCGCAAGTGGATATTATTGCCGCCAGAAATGCGGGATGCATATCCGCCGCCCTTCTTTCAGGAATGGGCCTAAAAAGCCATTTAGAGAGCTGCGGACCGAGCCATATTTTTGAGAATATTTCTGAGTTAAGCAGAAATCTTCGGGAAATGCAGACCGGCTAATAAATACCAAACTTTTAACAGAATTGCCCTTAGCGGCCTCAATAAGCGAGTCATTTAGCTAAAAAGGACCCGCAATCCGGCATCAGCCTTCTTAGAAAATGCCCAAAAGCAAGTCCATTATAAGCGCCCAAAAATTCCAAATAACCGGCACAAACAAAAGAAGAATAGTTACCGCCATTATAATCCTTAGTGTGCTTTTGAGCCCTTGCTTTCGGCATCCGAAAATAAGCCCTGCAAGAGCCCCGCCTAAATGCGCAATATGGGCGACATGGGGCGGATAATTAAATATCAGGCCCGCTATTGCATAGAATATATAGCCGATTGCAATGACCCCTAAAGGTATCGGAACATAATAATCCATCGGCACAGGCTTAATGAGCATGGTTGCGGCAACTATTGCAAATACTCCGCCTGATGCCCCGATTGCGATTTGGGAATATGAATAAAAAAGGGAGGACAACAAAGCGCCCAGAAAAGCCCCGCCGAAAAAAAGCATCAGAAACTTTTTGCACCTAATCTCCTGCTCAAGCACAAGCCCAAAAATCAGGAGCACAAATATATTTGAGAAAAGATGGGCGGCATTTGCATGAAGAAAAACTGAGGTAATAAGGACATAAATCTTGCCTGAAAACATATTCTCTGTTGAATAGCCAAATCCGGAGAATATATCCTCAGTATCCCCCACCCATCCGATTATGCTTATTATTACGCATAGAGCTACAATAACGGTCGTGGCGCATATCCTTGCCATAATTATTTACTTCGAGGATACTTATCCCGCTTAAACTAGGTGTGATTAAAATTCCGGGAGGGTTTTTGCAGAATATGTTCATATATCCACTATTTAAGGGTTAGACGGCTTAAAGGTGTATAGGGTCTCTATAATAGGCATTATAGGCATTATAGGCATTATCCGCTAATCAGCCCAAAAAACAGGCTGTGAAACCAAATTAAGTTATAATATATTTATGGGCAAAGCAGTACAAAGAGAAGAAGGGGCGCATCCGGTCTTTATTGGGCGTTTCCAGCCTTTTCATAAAGGGCATCTGGATGTTATAAAAGATATCTCTAAGAAAGGAAGCTTTACAATAATTATAGGGTCTATGCAGGAATTCTGCTCAGATAAAAATCCCTTCACTTTTGCCCAGAGAAAGGAGATGATTGAGTCAGCCTTGGCTTTTGAAGGGATATGGGGCTATGCAATACAGGGTGTCCCTGATTTCTATGACGACATTAAGTGGGCGCAAAAAGTTAAAGAGCTGTTTGGAAAGAAGAAAATCTGCGTCTACACAAGAAACCCCTGGACCAAAAAATGCCTGGATGCCATAGGGGCGCAAACAATTGAAAATGAGCTTTACGGAGAGGTATCCTCCACGCTAGTCAGGGGGAGGATAAGAGAGGGCCTTAGGTGGGAAAAGCTTGTGCCTAAAAAGGTGGAGTCATGGCTTAAGGCAAACCGGGGTCTTGAGATAATAAAGGAATCCGGAAAATTGCCTGAGGAGAGGGTAATTGAATTTATCCGGCAGTCGGTATCCAAAACCCAATCAAAGGGGGCGGTATTGGGCCTAAGCGGAGGGATTGATTCTTCGGTTGCGGCAGAGCTTGCAAAAAAGGCGCTTGGCAGGAGGGCCGTATTTTTAAGCTTGCCTGTAGAGTCTGATGAAAGCCCAAACCTCAAGCAAATAAGAGATAGGCACGAAGCGCAGAAAATTTCGCTCGGTCCTGCCTATAGTTCCTTTCTGGAATCTCTGCCTGATGCAGATAAGCGCTCAAAGGGAAATCTGCAGTCAAGGCTTCGGATGGCGGCGCTCTATTATTACGCAAATAAGGAAGGCCTATTGGTATTGGGGACAACAAATAAGAGCGAATTTGAGATTGGCTATTTTACAAAATACGGGGATGGCGGCGCGGATGTGGAGCCTTTGGCGGGTATCTACAAAACCGAAATTATTGAGATGGCAAAAAGGCTGAATTTGCCTGAAGAGATAATTAAAAGTGAGCCGAGCGCAGGGCTATGGGAAGGCCAGACTGATGAAGGCGAGCTTGGCCTAAATTATAGCCAAATTGACACTATTCTTAAGCTTCGAGAACAGGGCTTTCCTTCAGGGGAAATTACAGAGCTTACGCTCCTGCCCAAAAAAAAAGTGAACTATATTTTTGAGAGAATCTCGCTGAATAGGCACAAAAGGGAAATTCCTCCGGTTTGTGAGATTAAATGCCGGCTTGGCAATTAATTTACTTTCGCGCGGGGGCATCAATCACGCTAAACCTTCCTTTCAATCAGGTAGCTCACAAATTCTTTTAATTTGTCTTTTGCGGGGCTTTCCTTAAGCAAATCATCGGTTTCTTCCCAGGCCTCCTTTACTATTTGGCGGGCCCTGTTTGCGGCATATTCAATTGACCCGTACTTCTCAATAATTTCGATTGCCTCACGCCTCTCCTCAAGGTCGTCTGTATGCTTTCCTAATATCTGAATAAGCCTATTTCTGTCAGATTCATTTGCTTCCTTAAGTGTTTGGATAACCAGGAGCGTCCTTTTGCCTTCCTTAATATCATTTCCAAAAGGCTTTCCAAATCCTGCCCTGTCTTCTTCGCTTAATGATATATCTAAAATGTCATCCTGAATCTGGAATGCAACTCCTATGGCTTCAGCAACCCGCCCAAGCTTTTCTATGAGCTCATCATCGCATTCAGAGAGGGCGGCGGCAAGCTTTGCAGACATCCTTGAGAGGCACCCTGTCTTATAGGCGCACATCTGAAGGTACTCCTCTTCTCTTATATTATCCGCATTTCCTTTATGCCAGTTAATATCTGTTGCCTGGCCTAAACTCACATTTAGCATTTCCTGAACATATATCTTGTATGCCTTGTTTAGTGTTTCCGGCTTGAACTTATGCCTGTTTTTCTCAAGGGCGAGCAGGGGGAAAAAATACATGAAGTTTCCGGCATTTATCGCCACATCCACACCATATATCTTATGGATACAGGGCTTGCCTCGCCTTAATTCACCCATATCCTCAATATCATCAACCATCAGAGTCCCGTTATGCACAATTTCGGGTATTATCACGATATCTTTCACCTTCTCTTTATCGCCCCCGACAGCTTCGACTATCAGCAAGAAGAGAACAGGGCGCCACCTCTTCCCCCCTCGATCCAGAAGGTCCCACATTGGGTCAACAAGCGCCTTTTGGGCAGAATCAATGCTGTACTCATACCTCGGTTTTCCAAAAACACATTCCATCCACTCTTTTCCTACTTTTCTTGGAAGGTAATTAAGGATTACCTCGTCAACCAAGGGCTTTGTTTCCTCAAGGAAGCTAATGATATTGCCTTTTTTAATATCAATCGGTGAAGCCATATATATAAGAAATATTTATCCATATAAGCGGATATATTTGGGGTTTGCAAAGACACCCTAGGGAAGATGCTTGTTTGGGGTTTATAATGTCAGGCAGAGAATTTGCAGAAGTTATCTGAACGCGTCCTGCCCTTGCCAGAGGAGTAATTATAATCCTTAAGTAGTCCTGACCCCTATAAAATGCTTTAAATATACGATTGCAATAAGTTTATGGCAGAAATGTTAGTAGTTCAGTCAAAAATCAAAGAAGTAGCCAGAAAAATGGACATAAATATGTCCGGTGACTTTGCCGAAGTTCTTTCCAAGAAGGTTGAAGAAGCCATCAAGGAAGCAGCCAACAGGGCAAAGGCTAACGGAAGAAAAACACTTAGAGGCTACGATTTGTAAATACCGGTTTTATGTTTTTTTTGATTTCGTTAAGTTTTCTTAAATAAAGGCGGGGCGTACGCCTAAATGCTTTCTTGGAAGGCTACCCTGAAGCTAAATGCTTTTTGCCATCATTATCCGGTCAGATTATTTGCCTTTATTTTTGATACCGTTTTTTAGGGTTCCGAATTTGCGAAATCCCGCCCTCTATCGGGTCATAAAGCCCAAAGGCCTTTATCTCCTCGCACTTCCCCAGCCTGTAGCCAAGCCCTTCCAGAAAAGGATGAACTGCTTTGAGGTGCCCCGCCCCGTATACAACGCCAATTTTCCTGGATACGCCACTTTGTATTAGCTCCTCCAAATATGAAGCTAGTAATTCATTTCGGTAGTCGAGCGTTGGTGTATTCTCCTGCCAGCCCCGCATCAATGATGGCTCAAAGAAATAGAGTTCAAGCTCCCATAGGAGATTCTTTCTGTGCATCTCCATGATTTTTTCCCGCGACCCGTGAGCAAGCCGGCTGAATACCTTATGCTCGGTTCCAAACCTCAATAAGCCCTCCATTTTAGCCCGCCACTCGGGAACGGTAGAATCTTCCACATAAGCATCAGGGTTTATCCACGAAGTTTCATTTACCTTCAGGAAGTCTGACTGATATACCAAGCCCAGCCAGTAAACTTCTTCCGCAATGAGGGGGAATACTACATTCTCATAGAAGAAGTCAGCCTCCTTGCTACGAATCCCAACCCCCTCATAAATCCCATACTTGATCCTATCTACCCGCTGTTCGAGTTCTCTGTAATATGTTCTTGTCCCTATATGAGCTGTGCAAATAAATACTACATCCGGAGAGCCGTCTTTTCGATACTCCAGCACCTTAGTATAAACGCTGTTGTTTCGGACATCAAAGCCATTCACCATATAATAATATTTTGGATGTTGCAATAAAAAATTCCAATGTATAAACTAACTGAGAGTTAGGTGCTGAATTCTAGAATTCCCGCTTGAACACAACCTTTTCTACGCTGAGATGCTTTTTCAAAAGCTCAGAAACCTTTTGCATTACCTGCTCGGGCAATTGGGCTTTTGCCTCAATCTTTGCCTTGCTGCCATCAATCTTTACCTCAGCCGCATCCCTGCAGAAAAACTCAACAATTATTGCGGCTTTCTCATTGGTATCTTCAATCGCCCGGCTAACCTTAATTTTATACTCAATCTCCCGCCCTGCCAGTGGGTTATTGAAGTCAATCCTGACTCTGCCGGAATTTACGGACTGAATTTTTGCTTTGTACTCGCCCATGTCGAGAATCATTCCCGGAACAGGATTTATTTTCTGTCGGCGAAGTTCCGCTTCAGGCACAACCTTTACAAGGTCGGCCTTTCTTTCGCCAAAGGCTTTTTCCGGCGGCAAAGCCTCTGTTTTTTCCTCGCCCGGATTCATGCCCCGGATTATTTCTTCAAGGCCTTCTAGTACGAGCTTTTCGCCAAGGACGATTTTTATCGGTCCGTATTTTGCTTTTTCATTAAATATGCCCTCTTTTTTTGCCAGTTCCTCATCGGTCAGGTCAAAAATCTCATTTGTGTCCTTAAGCCGCCCGACATACTCAATTTCGACAAAATCTCCGTCTTTCATAACCCTATTCCAAAAATATTAATTAGGGTTGGCTTAACCAAGTATTCCATATTGGGCCAGTATCTCTTCCCCCTCTCTATTTATCCGTCTTTCTATCTGAATATATAATTCGCTTTCAAAACAACGCCTTGTCTCTTCGTCAACTTCCTGCAACTCTTCAAATCCGGAGGGCATCTCTCCTCTACTAAGGGAATACTTTAGCAGGCCTTTGACTTTTTCGTAGCTCTTTGGAACTGCATTTGAGAGATACTCTGCAATTTCCTGAACGGTATAACCGCTTTTTTGGCAGATAAGCTCGTTAGGGTTCCTGCCAAAAATCGCAAGCCGATATACTACAGGAACCTCATCGGTTTCTAGAAGAACTATTAATCCTATACTTTTTTTATTCATATCCGCGCATTCGCCCGCATTTTTTTCCGTTGGATTTGCGCTATTCACCATAATTAATACTGTCAAATAATTAGCTTTTCTTGATTTCCGCGCAAAAAAGAGCCTCAAACCAAAGTTTTTTATCCGCAACTATCCGAAATCCGTATTTCTTTTTTAGGCTTTCAACATCATTGAAAGATGAGAGCAGGATTAATGCCTTTCCTCCGTCTTTCAGGTGACTTCCAACCGCTCCCAAAAACCGCTCAATAACTTCCTGCCCGCGTTTTCCCCCGCAAAGGCATGCCTCGCCCCTTCCGGGAAGATAGGGGGGATTGAAAAAAATCAAATCAAACCTGCCTGAAACATTTCCAAAAAGGTCGCCCTCAACAAACTCAATATTTTTTGTCCCCGCTTTTTTTGCGGCAAGTTTTGCCTCTGATATTGCATCAGGATTAATATCCACAGCCAAGACCTTTTTGGCCGATTTGGCGGCTTCAATCGCCAGAATCCCGCTGCCAGTGCCGATTTCAAGCGCCCGCCCAATCTTTTTGCCCTCAAGCTCCTTTTTGAGGCAGTCCAGCAAAAAATAAGAATCCTCCTGCGGCTCATAGACCGGCTCATCATTTATGCCCTCCATTAAAGTCTTTGATTGCATAAAATAGAAGTTTTTTAGGCGAGAAAGAATAGTTTTGGGCTATGCCGGGAAAACTTTGGTGATATATATCCCTATCCGAATATGATTATGCGGGATTTGGAAAATAGCAGACAAAAAAAAAGGCATTTTGGCGCCAATAGGATTCTTTTGCATTCCCTTGCCGCAGTCCTTCTTATTGCAATTTTTCTGCCTCAGGGCGCCTTCGCTTTTGAAATGATATCGGGAGACTTGGTTTTAATAAATGAGCCTGTTGATGACATGATTTTTGGCTCCGCGGGGATTATAGAAATCAATGCCCCTGTGCGCGGGGCGATTATTGCTGCAGGCTCGGTCTATATAAATGCCCCGATTTACGGGGATGTTTCGGTAATTGCGGGGGAAGTTATTGTAAATTCAGAGATTTACGGAAATCTTGCCGTTGCCGGCGGCAAAGTGATGGTGAAGGGCCATGTTGACCAAAATGCCTTTATAGTGGGGGCAAACATTCTTTTCTACCCGAATGCTACCGTTGGGAAGGATATTTTTGTTGCAGGCGGCTCGGTAAAAAATGAGGGCGCAATTTTAGGGAGCCTTACCCTCAGCAGCGGAGACCTTATAAATGAGGGCTATGTTGGAGAGCTTGATATACAGGAAAATGCAATGGCAGCGCGACTTGATATGCTCTCAAATGCAATAAACATTTTACTTATGTCCGGGTTCCTGATACTGGGCATATTTCTCCTTTTTATTTTCCCCTCTTCTTACCGGGGCGCTGATAAGGAAATTAGAAAATCTCCCCTTAAGGTTACCTTAATAGGATTTTTGATGATTTTTGCCTCTCCCTTTGTAATTCTGCTTTTTTTGATGTCCCTTATAGGTATTCCTTTAGCTTTCATACTTGGTGTGAGCTTTTTGATATCTATGATGGCCGCCTTATTCTTTGTTGCCTACTCAATAGGGCACTATATGATGGATTTGCATGGAATCCATATCGGAGGGGTTTGGGGGTTTATCTTAGGTCTTTTGGCGCTTAACCTGCTATTTCGCCTGCCATATATAGGGGGAATTTTAGTCCTTCTGACGCTTTGCTTAGGTGCAGGCTCAATATATTACGCTTCAAAAAAGAGCCTGGCGGAAAAGAAGGGCTTCAAAGAAAGGCTTATTGACTTTTTTATAAGGTCTGAGAGGGGGGTTGAGCGGGG
The DNA here is from genome assembly GCA_964547015.1 of uncultured archaeon. Lineage (GTDB taxonomy): Archaea > Aenigmatarchaeota > Aenigmatarchaeia > QMZS01 > QMZS01 > JAFGCN01. The sequence goes on along the minus strand of CAZJKT010000003.1, from coordinate 27,422 downwards.
AATAAAGCATGACCTAAAAGAGATAAACCATGAAATCCAAAAGCTGGGCAACCATTCAAAAATAAAATCCTAGGCTTGTATAGAATTGAGCTAGAGGCATAAAACGCAAATAACCGAGTAGAGCCTACTAAAAAGTATATATACCATATGAGCAAATAAGTTATGCTCTCTAAAAACATAGGCGGAGGAGGCTTAAGCCCAAGGATTTTTTTGCTTGCAGTTCTCGCGCTTAGTGTCCTATTATTATCCCTGCCCTGCGCGGTTTTTGCGCTTGAGATTTTTGAAGGCAAAAATATTTCTATTGACGAGCGGGTGGATGATGATATTTTTGCCGCGGGCACTATTATAAATGTAAATGAGCCTGTAGGGGGGGCGATAATTGCGGGGGGAACCGTGAATATTAACGCGCCTATTGCCGGCGACCTCCTGGTAATCGGCGGAGAAGTTAATATAAATTCAGATATTTACGGCAAAATTGTGGCTGTTGGGGGTAGGGTTAACCTGCGCTCTGCTGTTGAGACAAATGCTGTCCTTGCAGGTGGGAAAATAATCATCTTTCCCGAAGCATATATCGGGCGGGATGCCCTAATAAGCGCAGTTTCAACCACCCACCAAGGATTAATCAACGGCACGCTCCACATTAAGGCAGGAAATCTCATAGACGAAGGCGTCTCGGGGGAGGTGATTGTTGAGCAGCCAAGGGATGTTTCGGCAGTCAAACTCGCAATGAATCTCTTAAACGCGCTTCTGATAATAAGCTTCTATATTATCGGGCTTTTGCTGACATTAGCCTGGCCCGCAGCCTACCGCAAAGTGGATATTGCAATATCAGAGAAGCCTATAAAGAGCTTTCTTTTGGGTTTTGTATCCCTGATTATTTCCCCGTTCATTATTGTGCTCTTTATCTTGTCTATTATCGGGATTCCTGTGGCTTTTATCCTTGCAGTGAGCTTTGTTATCGGGCTTATGGCGGCGGTTTTATTTGTATCATATAGCGCCGGGAAATGGCTTTTTGGTATGCTGGGGATAGAAGCGCACAGGGCAATCTTGTTTACCGCAGGATTTATCCTGCTCAACCTTATATTCAGGCTTCCTTTGCTTGGGAGCTGGGCTGTCCTTATAAGCGTAATTCTCGGTTACGGGGCGATTGCCTATTCTTTGAGGCAGAAGCCTAAAAAAAGGCGGTTTTGGGGGGAATTGAGGTAGTTCTTGACATTTTTTGGGAATTCTTGCCTTGCCGTTAACCGCAGTTGCCTCTTTTAGGGATACCCGCCCACTTTGCGGGAAATCAATATGTATGGCTCCAAATTTATTTCTTACATGCCCTATTATGGGAAAGACAACCACAAAGAAAATGCGGGGCTCAAATACCCACGGATGGGGGATGAAAAAAAAGCACAGAGGCAAGGGCTCAAGGGGAGGTGTAGGCTTCTCAGGCTCAAAGGGCCATAAAATGCAGAAGATACTCAAGTATTTCCCTGACCACTTTGACCACACAAAGCTCAAGAAGAAGAAAACCCTTAATTCCATAAATATCAGCGGGCTTGCGGCAATCCTTGAAAAAGAGAAAAAAAAGGAGGTAAACCTTTCCCAAATGGGCATAGATAAGCTTCTTGGGGACGGGGAAGCAAATTTTAAGGCGAAAATTACTGTTTCAAAATGGAGCAAATCGGCCGGGGAAAAGCTCAAAGCCGCAGGATGCGAGTTGGTTGAGGCTTAGTTATTCAGAAATTTGCATCTAACTGCCTTATTTCTATTTGGATTTTGGGAAGAGCTTATAAACCTATATATACTTGGCGCTAAAATCCAGAGACAACAATTATTATTTTAATTGAACTAAATTAATGAACCTATTTTCAAAACTGCCCGGCGTTGTTAAGCCCAAATCAAGGCTTGACTTTAAGCAAAGGCTAAAATGGACTGTGGCAATCCTTCTTTTATTCTACACAATGGGCGAAACCCCTATTTACGGCATAGCCGCCCAAAGCTTTGATTATTTCCGCAATATTTCTGTTCTTTTAGGCTCTGAATTCGGAACACTTGGGACCTTAGGAATCGGCCCGATTGTTACCTCCTCCATTCTCCTTCAGGTGCTTGTAGGGGCTAAAATCCTATCCTGGAACCTAAACACCAAGGAAGGAAGAATAAAATTTCAGGGGACGCAAAAAACCCTTGCAATAATCCTGTGTTTTGTTGAGGGCTTTGCATTTGTCCTTTTTGGGGCGGTTAGGGCTGAGACTTCAGCTTTAATCCCATTAGTAGGCCTTCAGATTGCTCTTGGCGGCCTTATGATTTTGTTTTTGGATGAAATCAGCACAAAATGGGGGCTTGGCCCGGGCGTTTCACTCTTTATTGCCGCAGGCGTTGCCAAAACCATTTTTGTAAGGCTTTTTTCACCCTTGTCCGCTGACGGGGGGCTTTGCAGCATAACCGGAGGCGGACAGTGCGCAGGGGCAGTACTAAGCGTGTTTCAGGGGTTTTTCTCCGCTAATGCAAGCCTTGTGATACTTTCCCTAACAATAATTATAGCGACTTTGGCTGTGTTTGCGATATGCATTTTTGCCCAGTCAATTAAAGTAGAAATCCCGCTGGCATTCTCTCAGGTCAGGGGATTTGGCAGGAGGTGGCCTTTGAATTTCTTCTACACTTCAAACATGCCGGTAATCCTTGCGGCCGCGCTTTTAATTAATGTGACAATGATGGGCTCAATCATGGATTCCCGCGGGATATCTGTATTTGGGACATTTGATGAGAACGGACAACCACTTAGCGGCGCGGCCTACTATCTTTCAGCCCCTCATAATCTTTTGCCAAGGGTTCTTTCCGGAGAGGAGGTTGTAACTTCAGAGTATTATAGGGCAACAACCTACACGGTATTTTTAATGCTTCTTTGTGTAGTATTCTCATATTTCTGGGTGGAAACTACGAATATGGGCCCCGCGGCGGTAGCAGAGCAGATATCTTCTGTGGGGATGCAGATTCCGGGCTTTAGGAAAGATAAGAGAATTCTTGTAAAGGTGCTAAGCAAATATATCTATCCTCTGGCCATCATGGGCGGGCTTGCTGTCGGGCTTTTGGCGGCTGTAGCAGACCTTACCGGGGCCGTAGGCACAGGAACAGGCATTCTTCTTACGGTAATGATACTCTATAACTTCTATGAGAGGATTGGCCAGCAATATATGGAGGATATGAACCCTATGGTAAGGAGATTCTTCGAATAGAACCTTTTTCTTTTGAAAAAGAAAAAGTCTCTACCCAAAAAGAAAACCATTTTTCGAAAAGGCTGGCGCTTTTTCTTATGGGATGTTGGCTCGGTACCCTGAAAGATTTGACGCCACCAAAAGAAACACTTTTCAAAAAATCAGGAGTTTTTGCATATTTAGCTAAGTAATTGCCTGCAACATTACCGCTAACTAAGCGGACTTAGTAGGGGCTCTTACCCCAAAATAGCCTCAAATTTAGCCCTAAGAGCCTCTTCAGGGTAAAAGCCTATGATTTGCTCAACCACTCTTCCGTCCTTGAATACCAGAATGTTTGGAATTGAACGGATTTCAAACTTTTCTGCAGTTTTTGGGTTCTCATCAGTATTTATTTTGCCGAATTTAATGTCGGTAAGCTCTTCTGAGAGCTTTTCTAGGACGGGAGCCAGCATTTTGCAGGGAGGGCACCATTCAGCATAACAGTCCACCGCCACAACCCCTTCACTGACAAATTCGCCAAAATCCTCATCTGAGATTTGCCTGACCATTATACTTTAAATCGGGCAATTTCCTTAATATTGTCCGAATGAGTAAGGAAAGTCGTCCTGCAACAGTATCTCGTAATGCCGAGAGAATCCATAGCTTTTGCGGGCTCTTCTCCCGCCTCAATTTTCTTTTGGTACTCTGCCCAAAGATGTCCTATCACTTTGCCGCAAGTAAAGCATCTTACTGGAATTATCATATATTCATTAGCTAAAATATTTTAAATGCGGCTTTTTCGGGCTGAATAATAATATAACCTGCTTTTTTGGCAGAAGTTGTTGCTTTGCAGAATAGTGAGGGTTAAATTAAAACTTTTTCCCTATATTAACAAATGAGAGTTGTGGATGCAGAAGGCTGCATTTTGGGAAGGATGGCTGTGGAGGTCGCAAAACTCGCAAGAAACGGCGAGGAAGTCGTTGTGGTCAATTCCGAGAAGGCAATTATAACCGGCAAAAGAGAGGTTGTGCTGAAGAGATACCTTGAAAGAAGGCAGAGAGGCCATCCTTTTAAAGGCCCATTTTTCCCAAGAACTCCCGAAAAGATTGTAAGAAGGGCCGTCAGAGGAATGGTTGGCTATAAAAGCCCGGAAGGCAAAGCGGCATTTGAAAGGGTTAAAACCTATGTCGGAGTCCCGGAAAGCCTTCAGGGCAAAAAGGCAGAAAAGGTAGGAAAACAGGCAAAGGACACAAACTGCGGCTTTATTTTTGTAGGGGAAGTAAGTAAATATTTGGGGTATGATTATGGACAATAAGATTAAGCTTACCACCGGAAAGCGAAAAAGGGCAGTTTCAAGAGTCAGGCTTACCTCGGGAGAAAAGAGAATTATTATTAACGGAAAGCCGCTTGAGGTTTATCCTAAGATTGTGCAGCTAAAGGTTTTAGAGCCTCTTATTGTGTCCGGCGAAGATGCGTATGATATAAAGATTAATGCAAGTGGGGGCGGGTTTATGGCCCAGGCAGAAGCTTCGGCGCAGGGAATAGCAAAAGCGCTTGTCAAGCTTAAAGGAGATGACTTAAAAAAGTCTTTTTTAGAGTACGATCGCCACCTCATAGTTCAGGATGTTAGGAGAACTGAGCCGCACAAGCCGTCAAGGTCCAAAAAAGGCCCTCGAAGGCACAAACAGAGAAGCAAGAGGTAGATCTATCTAAATGATAAGCTTGTTTTAGGGGATAAAAATATTTATTTTCTTGTCGGGTTGCTCTAAATGCGCCTTAAGAATTATATTAGGGCTTTTAGAATCCGGCAAATGCAGAATCCTATTTTTAAGAATTATGGCGATTTAGGTTATGCAGGAGTAGCCAAGTCTGGTCATCTCTTCATCAGCGAGATGCAACGCGCGTTCACAGGGAACGGCGCCACCATTTGCTTCGCAAATGATGGAGGTCTAATAACCCCAAAAGAAAACAATTTTCGCATACAACGTTCGCTTCGCGAACGGGCGGATATTGCATAGGGGCCAAACTCAAGACTGGAGAAAGGCGCTGGACTCAAGGTCAGCCCTTTTCTTAAGAAGAAAAGGTCCGACACCCCCAAAAGAAAATCTTTTGGAGATGAGCAATCCAGTCTCTTAGTGGGTTCGGCGGTTCGAAGTCAGACGTTCTTTTAGAAAAAGAAAGTCCGACACCCCAAAGAAAAACCATTCCGCTTCGCGGGATATCACAGCTAATTTGGCTAAAATCGAAAATCCGCCCTCCTGCATTATTTTAAAAGTAATATATAGTATGGCAAAGGAGAAAAGAAGGATGCCGCAGACAACGGCAGGGCTCATAAATTATAGTGATGAGATTGAGCAGGGGATAAATTTTCGCCCCGAAGTTGTGCTGACGGTAGGCTTTCTTATTTGCATCGGATTAATTGCTGTTCGGTTTCTTCTCTAAACTTACCCAATAACTCCCATATTATCTGGTTTAAGTCCTATGCCTTTGATTTTCATTTGCCCTCAAATATTCCCATTAAGGCAGAATCCCGCGCTCAATCTTGACTTTTCCCTCAATTTTTGTCCCTATTGCGCGAAGCCTCCCCTCAATAAAGACCCCGACTTTTTCCCCCTCCTTGAACGATTCAGGCTCATTTAGGTTAATTGGCATCCCGTTTGCGACGATTTTCTCCATTGACGGGGGCAAAAGGAGCTTTGCAATCCCCAGCCGCTGAATTATCTCCTCGTTTGGCAGAAGGTGATTATTAGGCGATTTTTCCAGTTCCTCGAAGGTAACAGCCTCCTTTTCTGTGAACCCCTCTACCTCGATTCGCCGCAGGTATTTCATGTGCGCGCCTGTTCCTAATTTTTCGCCCATGTCGTGGAAGAGCTTTCGGATATATGTCCCTCTCTCGCACTTTATGGTCATGGTGATGTCCTGCCCCTCAACCTTGTCGATTGTCATCCCAAAAACCGTTCTCTGCCGCTCGACTCTCTTGACCCTTGAGCGCCGCGGCGGAAGCTGGGTGATTTCGCCCGTAAAATCGTTGATAATCGCCCGTAATTGCTCTGTGGTTGTATTGTCGTGCATATGCATTACGCCCGTGTAGGTCTTGTCAGCGTCTTCAAACAGCGGAGCAAGCTTTCTTGCCTCGCCGACCAAAACTAGGAGGACGCCCGTGACCTTTGGGTCAAGGGTGCCGGTGTGGCCGCACTTTTTCTCTCCGAAAATTTTTCCCACCCGCTCGACGCAGTCAAAGCTTGTCGGGCCGGAGGGCTTATCCAAAATAATGAGTCCGGAGGGCATAAGTTAATTGGATTTATATTTCAAAATTTCGTTTAATAATATGGCTCCGGAAACCAGACGGGATGTGCTTTCATTTATGGATGATGCGGCCAGCTTTGGTAGGGCAATTAAGTATTTTAAAAAGCAAGGGTATAATATAAGGGTTGTGCAAGGGGTGGAATTGAGAGAGATATAATCATCAATTATTCAGATACTGACCTATATGAGGGTGATCTACATAAGGCTTGTCTTATGGAATATTCAAATCGTTTTTGTGAGTATTAATTTCTAAATGGTATTTATAAATTTGCGAAAGAATTTATGATAGAAAATCCACAATCACGATTGCTTCAGGCAATAGAACTCTATGGTGTCAATATTTCTAAGTTGGATTGTTTAAACCCTGGCGGGACAGACACACTCTATTTTGATTCGGGGGCCTATCTGGAACTTCCAAGGGACACAAGGAAAAAATACGGGACCGCACTGGAAGTTCTAAAAGACGGCGACGTCGAGTTTGTCGAGGTTAGTCCGGAATTCACCAACCGGCACTATCCTTATATAAAAGTCCGGTTTGAGGATTTAGACCGCTATTTTATGATACTTGAAGAAAACGGGCTTGCCAAATATTCCCGGATTGGGGGTGAGCTGATTTCGAGGGGGCGGCCGCACGAAACAAAATACCCCGAAGAACGCCCAAAAACAACCAAGAAAGATTCCTCAAGGCCGTGGTGGGTTGCATTTTTCCTTAGATGTAAGAGCTAAACTGGTTTAAAACCTCTCTTTTTTAGCCAACTCCTTAATTTCCCGCCTTGGGGTCAAATACGGCTCCTCGTTTGCGTAGCCGATTGGAAGAACTGCAATGGGTTTCACTCCGACAGGCGCATCAATCAGCTTTTTGACCATTTCCTCATTAAATGCCCCTACCCAACAGGAGGAGAGCCCCAGAGCCGCGCATGCAAGCTGGGCGTAAGCGCAGGCGATTGTGGCGTCCTGAAGAGCATATAATTTATGCCCTCTCGGCCCATATTTGGCCTCAGACTTTAGGCGATTCTCGCAAAAAACAAGAACAACAGGGGCTTGGGCAACAAACTGCTGATTTAAGCAAGCCTCACAAAGCCGAGTTTTTTGATATAAGTCTGACACAACAACAATCTCATAGGCCTGAAGGTTCCCGGCTGAAGGCGCCATATCAGCCGCCTCAAGAATTTTGTTCAGCTTCTCTTTTTCAACCTCTTTTTGCCCAAAATTCCGCACGGAGTGCCTTTGCGAGATTAACTCAAAAAAGTCCATAACTTTAGAAAAGCCTATATTTAACCTAAGGGGTCTTCCTCAAAACTTCGTAATAAGTCACATCCCCTTCCTCGTCAACAACAGCCCAGAGCATTTTCGCCCGGATATTATGCGCCAAACGGACGGCTCTGGAAAGCTCGGGAAAAGAGCAGGTGTAATTTTCGGGAATGGCATGGACAATCCACTTTGTGTGCTCCTTAACATTCTTTGGCCCTCTTTTAAGTTTCACCCCGCGTGCGTAAACCCTAAAATGCGTTCCAAATTTGAAGCCTGTTCGCACGAGAAGCCCGCGGCCCCGAAGGTCTTCATAAACCGCAAATTTCCAGGGAAATTCCGCATCCTGACGGCAGGCATGCCCAAAAAAGCCTTTCTCATCAAACTCTTCCTCTTGGTATTTCACTTTGAGCTTGTTTCTTTTTAGGAGAAGGAGCGCCTCTTCAAGGGAAAGCTCATTTCTCTTGTCTTCGCGGATTTTGCCAAAGCACCCCAAGTCATAAATCTCTTCAGACTCCTGAGCGCCCCACACATAGACCTTGCTTTCCACGAGCTCGCCAAAATATACTTTTTTTTCGTTCTTCCATGCAGGCTTTTCATAAAAGGTTTCGCATTCTCCCGCATTATCCTCATCTTCTTCGTCCAAATCATCCTCTTTTGAAAAGTTATCTGATTCTTCCTCCTCAATCTCTTCTAAAAGCATATCTATCTTTTTCTTTTTGGACGGCTCTTTAGGGGATTTTTTTGCCTTTGCGGGATTTTTGATTTCCTTAGCCTTAATTGCCTTTTTTGGCTCTTTTTGGAGCTTTTCCCCGCTATCAGCCTCAGCTTTTTTACCCTTCACCTTAATTTTTCTTTCAGCCATTATCCTTTATGCCAAACAATCAATAATATTGTTTAATTTGCACTCTTTGCAGAATTCTGCGTCCTTCATGTCGATTTCCCTTGCGGAAGTTGATTTGTGCATAATGCACTTCGGGTGAGGGCAATCATTTAAGCCTGAAACTTTCCCTATGCAGTAAATTGCCTCTTTGAAAAGGCGGGCGACGAGTTTGTCAAAATTTTTGCGCTCCTGATAGAATTCCGGGTTTAGGCGGTAGGTTGAGATTATTGCAGGGCCCTTTTTTCGGACTCTGGAAAATACAAAATTCAGCTTTTCAGTATATATATCCTTGTCGGTTATTGCGATAATGCTTCCGTCAAGGTCTTTGAGCGCATCAAGAATGATTTCCGCATCATATTGCTTCCTATACATATTTATTGCGGTTTTTGGGCTGTGGATTTTTGCATAAACCCGGACTATGCAATTTTTATCCTTTAGGCTTAATCTGAGGGCTTCAATAACCGATTCGTCAACATCGTCCATCGGAATCAAATCAATTTCAGGCCTCATAATTGTGGTTTAAATTAAATTTAAGTGGCATTATATCTTATATCCGGATTCGGGCCATCTCCGGCAAAAATCGGGTTTAGGTAAATGCGGGAGGGGAGATTCTCGCACACGCCAAATTTATAATAATATTCCGCGAAGCGGAAACTTGGTTTTCTTTGACGTTAAGGACTTTCTTTTACAAAAGAAAGTCTTTATTCGAACTCCCGAAGGGACTATTGTGGAGGCTCTTCTTCCTAACCAATTTCACCGTGATATGCGAAATTGTCTTTCTTTTCGATTAAGCGTTTTCTTTCTTTAGAAAGAAAAGGCTTACCCACAAGGTTTCTCAGCCAAGCTCCTGGGCATTGCACTCCAGGCGCCTTGCCGGCACCTAAGCCTTGCACCTTTTTCTGGGCTTCTTCAACATGTCCAAGATTGAGGGGATATTCCTGCGAAGCAGGAAATTTGGTTTTTTTCTTGGTAGTGTCGGACCTTCTTTCTTTCTAAAAGAAAGAAGGACTGACCAGACTTGGCGACCCCCGCATAATTAAATTTGTTTTAGTTTAAAATCATTTGAATTTTTTGGATTAGTTTGGGGCGGGAGAAGCATATTTCAATAAGTATATTATTTTGTAATGGTATATATATGTCTTTATGCATATCTATATTTCTACAACTAAGGTTTTGGCCTAAAGAACGCATAAATAGTCATTTTTCGTGTAATTATATATAGGAGATAATGATGAAAGGAGCATTGGGTCATGCAACCCAGTTTATTCATCCGGTTCCAAAAAGCCCCAAATTCCAAATGAGCCGCGGGCTTTTTAGGCTGGCCGAAGGCGCGTTTTTTGCCCTTTTTGGCCTATCTGTGTTCATCATCCCCCTTTTTTTCGGGGCGATTGATTCAGCCGTAGGCATCTGCAGATATGCTTCCAAATGGCTGGACCAACTGACACTAAGGCTTTTTTGACACAGAGGACTATTTAATTTTTTGCAAGATGATTTATGGTTGAAGTTTACAATCTTAAGGGTGAAAAAGCCGGGACAATTAAGCTTGGCGAGATTTTCAAAACGCCTTTGAGAGAGGATTTAATACACAAAGTTGTAATTTCTATGCAGTCAAACCGAAGGAAGCGATACGGGACAGACCCCTTAGCGGGACTAAGGACTTCCGCCCACTACCACGGAAGCAGCCATGTTTATGGAAGGGCAAGGATGGCAGGCCGTGAAATGGCTCGAATGTCAAGAATTCACGGCGAAGGCCCTCTTCTGTTTGTAGCCAGAGCCGTCCCTCAGGCAATTAAAGGCCGAAAAGCGCACCCGCCTACAGCCGAGAAGGACTGGTCAAAATGCCTTAACAAAAAGGAAAAAAGGCTTGCAATGCTTTCGGCAATTGCGGCATCCGCAAACAAGGATGCGGTTGTTTCAAGGGGCCATAAAGCAGATGGCCTGAAGGAAGTTCCTTTGGTCGTTGTGGATGATTTTGAGAATATTGAAAAAACAAAAGAGGTGACCCATACCCTTTTGGCGCTTGGCCTAAAAGATGAGCTTGAGCGGGCAAAAGAGAAAAAAATAAGGGCGGGGAAGGGCTCAAGAAGGGGCCGGAAATATGTGAGAAAAAAAGGCCCTTTGATGATTGTATCCAAGAAGTGCGCCCTTCAGAAAGCCGCCAGAAATATCGCCGGGCTTGATATTGCGACAGTTGACAAGGTAAATACCGAAATGTTTGCGCCCGGAGCCCACCCGGGAAGGCTTGCAATCTGGACAAAGTCGGCAATTGAGGAAGTTGGTAAGTGGAAGTAACCCACACTTTTTTATTAATATGTCCGAATTTTTATCAAATAGGTCAAAGCCAGAAGAGCTTTCTGTCGCAGAGCTATGCTCTTTGTCGCCAGCTGAGCTTGTACCTAGGTGGGGTACAGAATTTCCCGAGGTCCTTAGATGCAGTTCTGAAATAATTTCAGCGGGGTGCGATACAGGATATGCCTATGGATATATAGAGGAAGATCCGGAACTGGCGCTAGAGTTCTATAAAATTGCCCTCAGGACGTATGATGACTGGAGCGTTGAGCCTTCTGTTGGTTATCTTGAATTTATCCGCCTCGGAAACGAAATCCTGGGCAAGCTTAAAGAGGAAAAATATAGAAATCTGGAAAATATTCCCGACGGAATAGCTTATTCGCTTGCAGTAGCCGGTCTTTCCAATGGTTTTGCCGCCTGCCCGGAGGAAGTTCCAACTGAGGGGAAAGATTGCCTCAGCTACCTGAGGCGCCAATTATGCCCAAAGAACAGGTAATTTAATCTTTTCTTAAACTTATTATGGCAGGATTTTGGGAACTCGTGGAGCACCCGGTCACAAGCGAAAAGGCCGTAAGAATGATAGAGAGCGAAAACAAGCTGATATTCCGGCTAAAGAGCCTTAAGACCACAAAAGGCGAGGTAAAGAAGGGTTTTGAGGAAGAGTTTAAGGTAAAGGTTGACAAAGTAAATGCTTTGGTTGACAGGAAAGGGCACAAAAAGGCGATTATCAAGCTTAATGCGGAGTTTCCCGCAGGCGATATAGGCGTCAAATTGGGTGTGATTTAGAAACTACTAATAAATATAGACTATATTATGCCAGAGGTTCTATTGTTGCAGAGGATAAGATACGCAGGGCAAAAGATTGTAGAATATTATGATATTTCAGGAGGCACCAATCCAAAGGAGGGTTTTGAAAATATTAAGGCAATGTTCTGGGGGCAAAGCGAAGCCTATAAACAGGGCAAGCTATAGATAAGCTCCAATTATGATAAAGAGTATAGTTTTTGCGAGTCATATGGAAGGGGATTCAAGATATAAAAAACATGAGATAAGAATCTTAGAAGAATCCAAAATTGCCCCCGAAAATGACATCCTCCCAATCGGGGCAAGCCCCGGGGTATCCCCCTCGGATTAGAATTCCTTTAAAGTAAGCTGGCTTTTGTCCCCGCCTTGTTTCTCCACGTATTTCTTGATTGTTTCCAGGCCTCCAAACTCGCTAACTGTGTCTATATGGCCTCCTGCGCTCCATAGTTTGCTTCCCCACAGAAAATCCTTTATTTCGGGGAAGTCCTCGAACACTTTCCTTGCAACTATGCTTTTTATGGTTCTCATTATATCCGATGGCGCATACCTTGGGGCTGCGCCAACCACAACATGAAAATGGTCCGGTTCAATCCCTATTGCGTCAAACTTGAAGTGGTATCGTTCGCCTATTCCCTTAATCAGGGCAGTTAGGTGGTCAAGGGGAACCTTTTTTAGAAGGGCATGTTTTCTGTACTTGACTACGAAAACCATATGATACCTTATCCGGTAAGTGCAGTGAGGCGCATGTTCGATTTCCATAACTTATTGCAACCGCTTTTATCCCAACCGACCCAAGGGTCGGGGTATTTACGGGAAATAAAGCTCTTTCTTTACTAGTTTACGCCGGCGAAAAGCCTTCTGCGGAGTTGTCATTGAGAGATTATTGTTATGATCCTTCAAAAAATATCCTATATCTGGATAGAGACCGTATTCAGCATCACGAAAGCGTATTCCAAAGCATTGGATTGCAATATTGTAAGCTAATGTCTGTTTGCGGCCCATATGATAATTACTTTGACCCTAGAACTAGGGATGGATGTTGTAAGGAATATGTAACTTTTCTAATAGGAAAAAAAAGGGATACTGTAGATTATCTGAAGCAGGCCCTAGAAACGGGAGACCGCTTCAAAACAGGCATTCTACTTGGGTATCCTGCAAGCGCGGTTAGAGCGGCTTTAGGACAATCAGAAAGATATATGCGCGATGGGGCCTTGTGTGATCAGGGAATATTGATTCCGGATTGCCCATTTACTGAATTTATATTCTCAGGAGAGCGCCGAGAGGTGGAATTCATCTCCACCAGCAAAAGGTGGTGTGAAACAGTAAAGAGGCTGAGCCCGGATATATTTTCTGAACTTTTAGCTTTATGAAATAATTATTTATGGATGACCTTCCAAACTTTGCGGGGCTTACCGGAGACTACTCGGATTTAGAGCGTTCAAGAATTGTAATTCTGCCGGTCCCTTTTGACCTCACAAGCAGCTGGATTAAAGGCTCAGACCTTGGCCCAAAGGCCCTTCTGGAAGCTTCCGAAAACCTGGAGATATATGATATTGAGACAAATTTTCGGGCATGCGAACTGGGCATCCATACAGGCAAGCCACTAACTGCCGAGTCTTCAGAAGAGCTGGTAAAAGCAGTAATGAAAGAAGTGAGCCGCTTTCTTAAAATGGGAAAATTTGTGGCAACAATCGGGGGCGAGCATACGGTTTCGGTCGGCTCAATTTTCGCCCACGCGCAAAAAGATGAAATCACCGTTGTCCAGCTGGATGCCCATTCCGACCTGAGGGATAAATATGAGGGCGACAAATACAGCCACGCCTGTGTCATGGCAAGGGCAAAGGAAGTCGCGCCGATTGTCCAGATAGGAATTAGAAGCATGGATTCCTCAGAACTCAGCCGCCTTGAGAAAGATTCTGCCTTTTTTGCAAAGGATATTTACGACAACGACAAGTGGATTGATAAGGCTATAGGCAAGTGCAAGGCTAAGGTTTATGTTACCATTGACCTTGATGTTTTTGACCCTTCAATTATGCCTTCAACAGGCACCCCCGAGCCCGGAGGGTTGGATTGGTATTTGGCGCTGAAATTTCTAAAAAAGCTCTCAGAAAAGCGCGAAATTATCGGCTTTGATATAGTTGAGCTTTGCCCCAACCCCCAAAACAAAGCCCCGGATTTTATGGCGGCAAAGCTGCTCTACACCCTTTTGTGCTATATTTTTTCCCAAAAAATATAGGGGGCTGAGTGGGGCCTAAAGCAGTGAGGGATTAACCAAATTAGATTAAAATGGATAAGAATATTATGCTTGGGACCAAAGTTCGCCTTGATGTTGAAACCGAATGGCTGGCAGAGGAGATACGGCGGCTACTGGCAAAAATAGACTACCCTCTAAAATTTGAGGTTATTTGCATTTCTGAGAGCTGTAAGGTCGATTTCCTGAAAGGGGATGCTAAAAGCGGATTTGAAGTATGGATTAACCCCACAAGCGAAACTCTTGATAACCGAAGGATTTTTAGGGGATACTTTGCAAGAATGGTTTTTCTTCTCATAAACGAGAAGGAAGGGCTAAATGAAGCAATAAAGCAGGCGCTTGACTGCCCAAGGCTTGTGCCCCAGCTTCAGGATTTCTTTGCGGATTTTAAGGCTGTAAAGTACGGATTTGGAGAGTTGATGGACCGGTTTTTCATTGAGAAGGTTACCGGAAAGATTTACTCAAAAGAGCTTGTAACAAAAAAGGAATTTGCGGAGTATTATCTGCATTATCTGGCTCTTAAGAAAAATAAGCGCGGCGAGGAGTTTGGAAATATTGCCCTGCCCCTAAAGCCTGAAGGGATGGATAACTTATTGGCTGAGCTCGATAAGCTCAGCTACCCTTTTAGGCTCGGGGACAAAGCTCTTGTAAAGGAGTGGAGCCGGGTTTTGTATGATGAGTGAGGGATTTAACCCCTATACCAAAAACCGCCCGTCCTTATAAATTACCTTCTTTGAGCCGCCCTCTAAGGTGGCAGTAACTGTTTTTCTCTCGGTATTTACAATATCCGCATGGATTGCCGAATCATTATAGCCCATCTTCGCCCAATTTGCTTTAGGGACCTTTTCGGGGTCGCCGGGGTAAGTATCCTTAATCGCCTTGCCTATAGCGATATGCATATTCCCAAATTTCCCGCCCGCATTCTCATCATAAAGCGTGTCCGCCATGAATTTCGTGATTGGTGAGAGGCGCCCGTCGGTCAGGGAAAACTCGCCCAGGCGGTCTGCCCCTTGTGTTGCGATAAGCTCTTTTAGCAGCTTCTGCCCTTTTTTGGCTGTTGCCTTTACAATTCTTCCACCCTTTAATTCAAGGCGGATTCCGGTTATCATATTCCCGTACCTGTAGAGCGGGCGGTTAAAGCTGACATGCCCGTCGGCAATCCTGCAATCAGGCGAGATATAAACCTCAAAGCTGGGCAGGTTGTAGCCGGGGCCTCCAACCCATTGCCTGTTTTTTCCGATTCCAAGTGTCAGGTCGGTCCCCTGCGCCTTGATATGGACATTTTCGATTTTGAGGGCGTTGAGCCTGTCCCTTAGGCGAAAGATTTCCTTTTGGATTTCCCTCCACCTCGCTTTCGGGTCGGCTTCCCTCAGGTAGCAGGCCCTTATAATCTGGTCCCAGTAGGCCTTGGGCGAGAGATTTGCCTCCTTTGCCATAGATTCTGTCCCGTACATTGCAAGGGTGTGGGACATTTTATTTTTCCTCTCTTTTTTGTCAATTGCGTCAGTATATGGCTTTCCGGCAATCTGGCGGCCCATTATCTTTTTCGGGTCGGCCTTTGAAAGCTCAAACGGGTCGGCGGCAGCAAATATGGAGATAAAATGGTCGATGGTGTCCACCCGGCACCCCATATATTTCATCGGAAAGAATTTTGCCTGCTCTTCTGTCGAAATCTCAAAGAAGTCTTTCATAATGCCGTCGGGCAGAAACTGGATTATAGGGTGGGCCCCTGCCTTCAGGACCGCACGGTGCAGGCTCACAAGGAGTGGCTTTGCGCATTCCGGGACTTGCAGAAGGACAATTTCTCCCTTTTTTACGCCCTTTCCCTTCCAGAGCGCAAAATTTACCAGTAAATCCGCGTATTTGTCAAGGATTTTTTGGGGTGGGGTATAGGTCATAATCAGCCTTTTACAAACAAAAAGCAATGGCAGTGGCCGTCCTTCTCGACCTCGTCCTTGTGGTGGGTGCACGGGCAGATAATTTGCTTGTCTTCCTCGGCGTTTCCTGTCTGCCGTCGGCACGGGCAGTACCTCTCCCCGTTTTTCTCCTCGATGTCGAGCATCCTTTTGACCACCCCCCTCACGACAGCTTCGTTGGGGTTCAGTTTAAATCCCTCCTTTTTGGCATATTCTTGGTATTCCGCAATAAGCTTTTCGATTTGCTTGTCAGTTGCCATAATGGAATTCGGGCAAAATGATTAATATCCCTAAGCAAAAACATGGGCCCGAGCGGATTCTCGATTTAGCCAAATCAGCAGTAGTATTAGTCGCGAAGCGACGAATCTGCTTCTTTTTGCGTTGAGGACTTTTCTTGCAAGAAAAGGCTTCATTCGAACCGCTGACCTTCTGGTTTCTTCAAAGCCTTAGAAAGTTATAGGTCGCGAAGCGACGAATCTCCCTTTCTTTTAGCTGAAAGCTTTTCTTTTGGGAAATAAAAGCCTTCACCGAAGCCAGACGCTCTATCCAAGCTGAGCCACGGGCCCATAATAGAACACCGCTTAATTTTAATGGGCAACTTGTCCTTCTGTATGGGGAGTGAATTGTTCCAAACCCACCTGGTCGGGGGAGAGCTTCTTTCTGGTTTCCTTAGCTGCATACGCCCTTATGTCAAACCGGATCTCTTCCCTCATTTTCAGGGCGACGTCATATGCGTCTGAAGCCAATCCATATGCTTCTCGGTAGGTCTTAGAATTTACCTCCAGGCAGGTGCCAACTACTTCCCTACAGGGCAAATCTTCTGAGGAACAGCGGATGCGGTAGGTAACACCCAGATAGGTTTGAATGCCCCAAGGGTCTACAAACTCGTCAGATTCCTCTTTAAAATTTACCACCGGAGGACTATTTCTCCCTGCCATAAATTACTACTTGTTGTGAGTATTATATATACTTCACACGAGCTCTGATTTGTCCCTTCTTGAGATAAACGCCTCAAGGAGCTTTCTGCTTGGGCCAAAAAGTGGCTTTGGAAGCCGCTCAATCGAAAACCACTTCCATTCCGTGATTTCGTCCGGCTCAAGAACTTTTGGCTCGCCCTCAAAATCCCTACAAAGAAACCCTGCCGTCACAAAATGGGCATCCGGAAGGATATCGTCGGACACATTAATCAATTCAAGGGCGTTTTCAGTAATCTTAAGCCCTGTTTCCTCAAAAACCTCCCGAACGCAGGTTTCTGCCAGTTTTTCGCCAAATTCGACTTTTCCGCCAGGCAAGGTCCACGTGCCTTCCCCGTGAAGCTCGCTGTCGGCTTTCTTTGGATCCTCGTGTCGTCGCCCCAAAAGAACCTTTCCACCCTTTAGAATCAGCACACCTACGCCAACCCTTGGATTTTGTGCCATAATTTAAGGAAGGCTTATTTAGCGTCAACTCGGTGGACCTCGATAGGCAACCCATATAGTATTCCTGCGGCTTCCCAGAGGTAATCCAGGGATCTTTCAAGTTCGCCCTTGACACTCATAACAATTGCCTGTTCTGAGGGCATGTTTGAACAAATCGTGCCCCTGCCTTTAGGGACAATGGTTTCTTTCTTCAGCTGAATTTCCATTGTGTCGCCTCTTGCTCTTGCGAGGTTTTGCGCATAGGTCACTAATTTATCTTCAGCCCCTATTAGCAAATCCACATGGTATAATATATGGGTATCATATTCCTCATGATTTCGGATAAGACTGTATGTTACCAGGATACCACTAACACTAGATTGCACTTCCATAAACTACTATACTGTAAAAAATTAAAATAGAATGTCTTTTGCGGGTTATTTCTTTTTCCAGCGGCTTTTTGGCTTTTTCTCCTTATCTAGACTGTACCCTCCCCAAATTAAGGCAATCAGGAGGGTTCCGGACATAAATAGAGGAAGCAGGAATAATGCCCCGAAGTTTGCTATTGCAATTGCTATTGCCAATATTCCGCCCCACATTATGCCTTTTTTGGGGGTTGTTGGGGTCACGAATGCCTTGGCGATTACTATTGCGATAATCCCAAAGATTATCTGGAAAAGCCGGGTTGTCTTTTGGTAATCTTCTGCTTCAAGTTGCTGAAGCCTTACGCATAGATCATCTTCGCTGCAGTACCCTCTGCTGGGGTTATCTATCCAAACTCCTCCTGCCAGATTACACTCTTCGGGAGTCTGTGAGTTTTGGACGGCGTATATATCAAGCCAGGTGCAGCCAGAGGCGGGATATTGCTTCTCGTGCAAAATGGAAGTTCCCAGAAATATGAAAATTGCCAGAACTACTGCTATGCTTGCTGTCACTAAGAATTCTTTTGGTTGAAACACCATAATCAACTATTAAGAATATAAATACCTTTACATAAATTTCCATTAAAATTATGCACTGGGCGGACAATTTTGCGAAGGAAATCGCTAAAACCCGAAAGAAGGATGAATTTGTTGTAGAGAGCGGGATAACCCCTTCAGGCGTCGTCCACATAGGGAACGCAAGGGAAGTCATGACCCAGCTTTTCGTCCACCTCTCCCTCCAAAAGCTCGGCAAAAAGTCTCGCTTCCAGTATATATGGGATGATTTTGACAGGTTCCGAAAGGTGCCAAAAGGAGTGGACAAAAGCTTTGAGGAGCACATAGGTAAGCCCGTCTCAAAGGTTCCCGACCCATTCGGTTGCCACAGCTCATATGCCAACCACTTCAAGGCGAAAATGGAGGCGGAAATGAAGATTTTAGGCATTGAGATGGAGTATCTTTCGGCGACCGAGCTTTACGAGAAATGCACTTTTGCGGAAAACGTGAAGCTCGCACTTGAAAAAACCGAGCTAATCAAGGAAATCCTAAACAGGCGGCGAAAGGAGGATTTGGCTGAGGATTGGCTCCCGATTGAATTATACTGCGAGAAATGCAAAAGGGACTCTACCTACACAAAATACCTTGGCGGTTATGAAATAGAATATTCCTGCGACTGCGGCTTTTCAAACAAAATCGACTTTAGAAAGACAGGTATTGTAAAATTAAAGTGGAGGGTTGACTGGCCGAGCAGGTGGGCTTTTTTTGGGGTGGATTTTGAGAGCTCAGGAAAAGACCACAAGGCAAGCGGCGGCTCATGGGATACTTCGGTTATTGTTTCTAAGGAGATTTTCTGCTACGAGCCGCCCGTTGGGCCGATGTATGAGTTTATCTACTTGAAAGGCCAGACCGAGAAGATGTCCTCATCCAAAGGAAACATCGCCACAATAAGCGACCTTCTCGAGATTTTCGAGCCGGAAGCCATTAGGTTTATGTACACCCAGCGCCTCAAAAAGGCGATTTTCGTGCCCTTCGACACGGACATTTACGGAATTTATGACAGCTTTGACGCCGCTGAGAAAGCGTTTTACGGGGAGGCAAAGGCTGATGAGGAAACAATTCGGCGGTACGAACTTAGCAGAATTACACCTTTTGAAAAGTGCCCGGTAAGGCTGCCTTTTTCGGAGTTGGTTTCCGTTATCCAAACTGTCGCCCCGGAGAAGCTTGAAGGCAAAATTAAGGAACTTTTAGATAAGAAGAGCGGGTATCCAAACGAAACGGACTTTGAGCTTGCCAAGTTGAGGGTTGAAAAAGTGAAAATGTGGCTTGAAAAATATGCTCCCGATGAAGTCAAAATCTCGTTTAACGAGGCGCCGGCTGAAATCGACGAGGAATACCGCCCGCTTTTGATGTCAATCGCCGAGAAGATTTCCGGGCTTGAGGACGAGGAAGAAATTTTGAATGAAACCTATAGCTTGATAAAATCCTCAGGATTTCCTCCAAAAGAGATTTTTGGGCTCTTGTACAAAATCCTAATAGATAAAGAAAGGGGTCCGAGGTTTGGCATTTTGGTCAAGCTTCTGGGCAAAGAAAGGGTTATTGAGAGGCTGAAAGGGGTTTAATTCGCCCAGCCTATAGTATTTCCTCTCCGCCACAATATCCCTGCTTGTAACCCTATGCGCTTTGCTCAGGTATGCAGATATATTATCCCTAAAGTTATTTAATTATGATTGAAATCCTTTTTGCGCTTCTCCTCGCAGTTGCGTTTTTCGTCCTGCTAAAAATATTTTTCGGGCAGGGCTACCCTTCGCACAAAACCAAGGGCGACCAGCATGCTTGGGGCCTCATGATTTTTGCGTTTGCAGTAATTGCCCTTTCACTATGGCTTCTGGTCCATTTTATCGGATGGGCAACTATCATTAAAAAGCTCTTGGGGCTTTTCCTGTTCTTATTTGGAATTTTCATGGTTACGAAGTTTCCTGCGGGCAGTGACTGGCAGCCTAAAGGATTTACCCTTCTTGGGGCTTTTTTGGGGCTTTTTTCCACCTTCCTTGGACTTTACTGGCTTTTATTTTAAGCCCTTGTTTTATTTTAGGCTAAACTACTATACTTATGGCCGCAACCCAATCCGACACCGACAGTTTATTTAAGCTGCTGGAAGACTTAGGTGGTGTGGGTATGAAACATATAGGGCATTTAATTGCTGTAGCCCCTTTAGGCCAGGATGAAGAATTTAATTTCACCCTCCCAAAAGGCCAGGGGACAAATTTATTCATGGGATACCCAAGCTTTTTAGGAAACAAAGGCTACGAAGTGCAAAAAGTCTATGAAACAATTGATGTTTCCCCTGTGGACCAGGGATATTACAACCTCACCCAAAGGCAAAAGGATGAATTGGAAGGAAAAATAAAGCAGGGAATGGGTTCGGTGTCTCAGGCAATTGCGGATTTTGAGCTTCTTAACCATGATTTCCGCAAATATAAGGAATTTTTGAAGATGATTAAGACTGATGATGAGCATTCCCTAAGAGCAATATTTATTGATGAGGTGGATATTTCGACCGGGGCAAATTCAATTAAGCAGATGGTCGTGAGGTGGCCGACAATGATTTCTGACTTTATCAAATTAGGGGACCGCGATGACACAAAGTCAGAAGTAAAGGTTGACAAAATCAGAGACAGCTTGAAAGTATCCGGAGCGGAGGCAGTAGTCCTTTCAACAAAGCAGAGGCTTTACTTGAACTGGAAAAACGATCTTTTTGGGGCAGAAGTTGAGAAGCGGTGCGAAAATTTGCAGAGCCTCATAAACGCAAGGGAAAAAAGCATAGATGAGTACCGAAACTGGCTAAAGCCAACTATTGCAAAGTTTAAGCTTTTTGAAGACACCCTGTCCTCCCCCGGGGCGCGGATGTCAAGATATTCTTCCGCTTTTCACTCCATGGGTCAGGCAGTCTCATCAAACGACACTGAACTGTGGTCATGGCAGGGGATGGTGGGGATTGTAGGCCGCACAGGGAGCATGGAATTTGGGAAAAATCAGGATAAGAAGAGGAAAAACACAAAGTTCTCAACAGACCCCTATGATGATTTTATAAAGAAAAAACTTATTTTTGACGAAAAAGACGGCCTCAAAAAGATACACCCCTGGATTGATGAGGCCTGGGTGCAGGAAAAAGTTAATGAAATCTGCGATGATGGCGGTTGGCTTAAGCCTGACGGAATGTACTATGTGCTTATGAGGACCAAGCATAACCGCGTTGTAATCAAGCTTCCTGACGGCACGGAAATGGAGGATGTAACTTACTCCCTTAAGATGTGGTTTTACAGCCAAAATGCACTCCTCGTCCTGCTCTTGCACCTAAAGGCCCTCCAAAAAGAGTTTGAGGACTATGTGGATCAGATTCTTGGGATTAGCTCATCGGGCGGCATATCCGCAAAAAAGCACATAGAAGACCTTATTGCTAAGTGGAAGGAAGAAAAGAAGGAGGTGGAAGGCAAAAAGGGAGGTATGGCTCTTGCAAACATAAGCTCCTCCCTCAATAAAAAATGGGCCCTCATAGATAACCTCTTTGAGTTTGGCTTTGCCCTCTCCAGAGTGAGGGGAAACTATGAGCATAACTTTGCGGACCGTATTGCAACACCCTACCTTGCGACAGTAGGCGGCGACTTTTATGCGGTGCTTGTGGGATATCTCGTAGGGGGCGCGGGTGTCGGGAAGTAGATAGCAATCAATCAGAGAATTTCTAATGTCTTATTATACCTTTATGCAAAAGATAAGCACCACCAAATATATACATCCCTATAGCACAGTATTTTCCAGCATGTCCCGGACCAAAATCCTCAGCCAAAAAAAGCTCCAATGCTTCTATTGCCTCTTCTCTATGCCTTAATGCCTCCGTTGCAATGGTATCATTTACAATGATTATACTGCTGGGCTCGCCGGGTGTTGCCTGTAAATTCACCTCAGCTCCAACCCCACCTACAAATAAAGGTGCCACTAATAATGTTACAGGAATTATCGGATGTCTCGCTCCATAGGCAAGCACATTGTCCATAGCACGGTTAGCTTGAGGATATATATTTTTAGCATACCCTTTCACACAACCTGCCGTATTGTAAGCAAGGTCTTTTAATTCGCCCAACTTCATTTCTTCAACATAGCATTCCACATTAACCACCTAACTATAATAGTATATACTTATATAAATACTCTTCGTTTTTATAAAATATATTACATGGGGACTCTAGGGATAGTATTTGACTTTAGAGTATTTTCGGCTTTTGCGCAATAAACAGGTTGTTTTTCTCCTCCCCCCTAAGCTCAAGCACAATCCGCTTTGCAATAAGCCTCTCTATCTCAACAGTCATGCCGACCCGCTTTTTTATATCCTCAAATGAAGTGAAAGGGTTTTTTCGCTCTTTTAAGATTACCTGAATGTGCTTTTTTCCTATTCCGGGCAGAAGCTCAAGCTGGTGAGTCCGAATTGAAAGCCTTGTCGCCCTATTAAAAAAGCTAACAAACTCAGGTTCCCTTTTTTTTATAATCTCGGCAAGCCTGTCTTCAAGGTGGCTTTTTGCGAAGTTTGTAAGGTCTTTTTCCTGAAGCTTTCGCCTTATGCCCTTGACCGTTTCCTCATCGGAAAGCAAAACCTCATCTCCAGGCGATACCTTTACCCCGGATACAAGCTCAAGGAGGGCAAAATGGTTAAGGCCGATGCCCTGTATAATTGGCTCAATTTTTTTCATTCCGGGGTAGCCGTTTGGAAGGTAGTCCAGCACAAGTATTTTTCTCTCTCTCATAATAGCCTCATTTAATAATTAGCCTGATTTTATATATATCCCTAATCAGAGTAAAGCCTCTGCCTCCTGAAACGGAGAATTTTGGCGAATTAGAGGTACTTCCTTACAATATCAAGGATTTTTGTGAGGTCTTCCTTTTTTATTTCCTTTTCATCCTTAAGAATTGCTTTTAGCGTTGCTTCATCTGAAGGAAGCGCATTTATTATATTTATTTTCTGCCCGTCCTCAAGGTTGAGTGGGGCAAGCTCTTCAAGAAGCTTTTTTGCATCCTCCTCGTCAATCTTAGTTACATTTTTTAGAAAGTCATACGCCGCCTGCTGCTCAAAGGTAAGCTCTCTTTTTTTCATCTTGTCTGAAAGTATCCTTAAGGCTTCGGCATCGGTAATTCCCGCTTTGCTGCTTATTTTCATAATCATAGTAGGTAAATTTAAATTAGAGCCTTTTTGCCGTGTCCGGAATTAATTGCCTGATTTTACCTCAAAATTAAGCTTAAAACAGCAAGAATCCAGCCTGCGGATAAGGCATAAAGAAGCTATTTCTGCTCGGGAAGCGATTTTATGTGTTCCGGGGTGGCAATTATCTTTTTATACATGCCCCCTGTTCTGACTTTGAGCACAAAGGCCCGCCCTCTTTTCTCTATAACCTCTCCTATAAGGCCCTGGTGCCTTGGGTGAGGGTAGTTTTGCGATGAGGAATCAAGGTCAATAACCGCTTTTTGGCCTATTTCAAGCTCTTTTAAGTATTTTGTAATGCCTTCTTTTCTAAACCTCCGAATCAGCTTATTCCTTGACTTGCTGATTTTACCGTGACCTTTTCGCGCCATAATCTTTGGAGATTAAAATAAATAAGTGCGTTTTTTTGCATATAAGTTATGTCTTTTCTAAAAAAATTGTTTGGGGGCGGCAAAAATAAGCCTGCGCCCGAGACCCCTAAAAAAAGCCGGGAGTTTTGCCCCCAAAAAAAGATTCCTCTTGAGGATGTTGAGGCCTACCTGTCCGAAAGGACTCTCCTGCAGGTTGAGGGGTTCAATAGCGGGCTTGAGGCGCAAAGGAAACGATTTATTGCCCTTTTTAACAGGCTTATTGACCGTTTTGACTTTATTGATGAGCGCGAAATCCAGCCCATAATTCTTGAGAACAAGCGCGACATTACAGATATTATAAAGACCAGCCGCTCAAACTACACCCAATCATCCAAAAAACTATTGGGAGATATGCTGGTGCACCTTAGGCTTGAAAAAGACCCGGAAAAGCTTCATGAGAGGCTGACCGATACCTTCAACAGGCTAAACAGCCTTTCGGTTCAGGCCCAGATTCTTCTTACCGCCTTTAAGGATGAGATGAGGCAGATTTCTTTGTCCTTAAAAGAGCTTTCCAAAAATATTGAGGAATTTGGGGAGTTTCTTGACAGGGATTATGAGGCTGTAAAAAAAATTGAAGTTGCCAAAAACTCGGCTAAGTCCCTTATAGAGAAGAGGGAAATTCATGCAAAGGCTCTTGAAAGGATGGGTGAGCTTGACAAAGAATACAAAAATATCCTAAAAGAGCTCGACATTGCAGTTTCTCAAAAGGACAGGCTAATTAAGTCAAAAGACTACCTGCATTCTGAAAGGCTCAAAGACGAGCTAAAGGAGCTTGAAAGGGAAATAAAAGACTTAAGGTCAGACTTTGCAAATACAGTTTTTGGGATATCTAAAATCCTTAAAAAATACCTGCATACCCAAACCGGCCTCAAAAAGGCTGAATCCGCGGAAATTGAAAAAATACTAAAAGATCCTCTCTTGGCTCTATCAGATATTTCCGGTTTTGAGTCTGCAATAAATGGAGCCAAAAAAAGCCTGCAAAAAATCGAGCCTGACAAAAAAAAGCAGGGCAAGATGAAGCAAAGCCTCGCCCTAGCGCTGGAGAGCGGGCATTCCCTTGCAAAAAGAGGCAGGGATATTGATATTCGCATTTCAGAGATAATATCGGAAATAAAAGAAAAGGATACGGTGCTGGTCCTTAATGAGATTGACACAAAAATATCTGAGTTTGAGGAAAGGCAGAAAAATATAAGCGAAGAGCTGGATGAATGCCGTCTGGAAGCCTCAAATTCCTGCGAGGAGGGGATTTTTGCATTAGGTCGGCTTGTTGAGGAGGTTACCGGGACTAAGGTAAATATAAAATAGCCGCAGGGTAAGAGTAATCCCTGTCGGTGATAGCGGCCCTGAACAGCAATTTTAAATTAAAGGGCTGCTTAAAATATTCCTGAAATAAGCGAGCCTATAAGGTCAAAGGCGGGCTTGAGGAGGCCCCAGATTGTATCCAAAAGGCCTTTTGCCTCATTCTGTCCGAAGTTTCCTGTAGGGGGGCTTTTTATATTTGAGGTAGAAAACTCAGCCCAGACAAGGTAATGGTCGCTTACATCAAGCGAAATATCGGTTACCACCCCCCATTGACCAGTGTAGTAATCCTGAACCTCTTTTGTGAATATAAACCTATCATACGCGCAATCTGTATTTGATACGGTTGTGTCTGCGCTATCCTCCACGGCCCATATATATCTTGAGCCGCGAAGCGCTATGTTGTCTGAAGGCCTCAAGTATGAGCAATCTGCATTAAAGTCCCCCAAAAGTATAATATTTTTGTTGCCTTCTGATTCTGCATCCCTAAAAAAAAGCTCAAGCCCTTCCAGTTCTTCTGCATTTTTTGAAGGGCTTGTGTGCGCAGTAAGAAGCGTAAACTCAAATTCCCCTGCCCTAAAATTTCCCTTAAACGGCTGCCTGAGCATTCTGCCAGTATTTTCCTGGGCGGCATCGCAGATAGGCTGAGAATCATTGGGGTCATCCATTATTTCTGCGAATAGAAATTCTACCTTATCCGGATTGTATACAAACAGATATCTTTCATCCTTAATATGCGGGGAGAAGATAAATTCATAATTAACACTATATGCTGAATTAAGATAGTAATCAAGGGCGCCTCCAATCAAGTTGCAATTTGCATGATGTTTAGCGCCATCGGTTATATTATCAGGGCAGGAATTTTCGTTTCTCGGGCAGCCGGGGTCCTGCATCTCATGCAGGTTGCTGATTTCCTGTATCGCAATAATATCATAATCCCTTAGGTTTTGGGCTATTATTTCCATAACTCCCTGCTTTGAAGCCTTTGTTTTGCCAAAGTTCTGAATATTCCAGGTTGCTATCTTTATAGTTTCCGGGCCGATATTAGGGGAGGCATGGGCAAGGGAAAATAGCCCGCTCACCTTTCCAAAAGCAGAAGTATCAAGTTTTCCTGTTTGCGTATCAAGGCTTACCGAGGCAATTGCTGCAAGAATTAGCAGCGTAACTATAAATCGCTTCATTATACTATTAGCTTCAAAATAATATTGAAATAAAATAGCCACTATTTACCCCGGCCTTATTCTGATGATATTTGAGGAAAATTATTCAAGATTATTAGAAGTTAATTATGGCTAACCAAAAGGCTGTAGGCATAATCTCCGTAATTACCTTTGTTCTGATAGGGATTTTTGCCACATACTCAGGGATAGGTGACCACCCGCCAACCAACGAACGGCTTTTATTTTGCGGCAAGGATTCAGACTGTATTCCCCATCCAGCATATTGCCACCCTACTTCCTGTATAAATAAGGACTTTGCCCAATATTACGATGCGCCTTTGGGTTGTGACGAGAAATTCAGCTATAGCGCAGCATATAGCCCAAAAGACTGCTCCTGTATTGAGAGCCGATGCCTGAATAAAAATTTGGGGAGGGAAAATCAAAAAGATGCCGATTACAGGCATTCTAATGAGGGCGACTATGAAGAAAAAAATTACTGCGAGTCGCGCGGCGGAATATTCCTTAGAGGGACCTCAATTGAAGGCCCCACAAATTACTGCCTGTTTGAAGGCACAATGTCTTATTGCCGGGCCATTGAGTATATGTCAGGAAGGTGCCGCGAAGGGGAGGAATATTACAGATGCGCTGCAACAGGCACATATTATGAAGGGTATTATGACAGTTTTAACGGGGACCTGCTGGGAAGAACATCCTGCAGGTAGCAGAGATTGTGCAGTTCCATGTGATGCTTAAATACCGGGCTATCTAAAATTCATTATGGCATATTCCGGGGAAAAGCCGGGGGCAGGCGTATACATATGCGTAAATTGCGGAACAAGGCTCACCCTTGCAAGCGATGATGATGAATTGCCGTCTTGCAGGCGTTGCGATGACCGAGAATTTGAGGAAGCCTAAATTTTATTTTTTCTTTTGCCTGTTTTTGGATTTTGTTTTTGCTTGCTTTATCTCTCTTATATTTGCCCTATTTCTTTCGGAATACAATATTACTGCCAAAGCGATAACTATAAGCAGAACTCCTCCAAGTGTGTTTTTATTTCCGACAGCGTCGCTCACAATATTTATCTGAACCCTCTTTCTCCCAATTTCTGCCC
>CAZJKT010000002.1:5840-67108 GCA_964547015.1 uncultured archaeon | reverse complement strand
GCAGGAATTTATAAGATAGTTGAAGCCCCCCGGCTTGCTGGGGGGAGGTTTACTGTCCTCTATATCTGTTGATTCTTCGGGCAAGGGGTCTTCATGGAATTTGATTTCCGTTTCGGGCCCCAATAATTTTTCTTTTTTTGGCAGCCCCTGTCCGATGAGGGAGAGCAAAATATTTTCCAGGCTTATGTTTACTTGGCCGCTCATGCCGCGGATTTTAAAGGGCCGGGTATAGTGGCTTTCAGAAAAGTAGGCTTCGGCAACGGTAAGCCATGTTTTATTGTGGGGGAGAAGGCACTGGAAACGCAGAATTTCCCCATTAAGCGGCCGCGAAATAATTCGAAATGAAAGCCCGTGCCCGTTGCATAGGGATTTTAGCTTTTCCAAAATCGCCTCTTTAGCCGAAGCGTAATTTCCCTCTTTCTCGAAGAAAGTTACTAGCATTTTTGAATTTTGGAGTGTGTAGAGGTAGTGGGGATTTTTTATGCGGGTTTTTTGCAGGGCATGGTAAAGATTGAAAGGTATTTCGTGGTATATCGCCCCTTTGGGCTTTTGCGGGATGGGGGGGACTTTGCCCTTGAGATAGTATTGCTCATAAGCCTTTGCGGCGTCAATTGGTTCAGATGCAAGAAGAAAAAAGGTTTCGGGAGGCAATATTTCGATAAGCCCTTTTTTTTCAAGGGCCCTGAAGTTTGTGTAGGTGGTCGGGAAATATTCCTCCAATCCGAATGAAGCAAATTCCCGACGAACGCTTTTTTTTATTTCCAAAAGCATTTTCATGCCCCGTGGCCGATAGAAATATTCCCCTTTGGTAAGGCCTTTTTTTGCAAGCCGGAGGCTTTCAACTTCTTCGTAGGGGTTTGGCCCTTGCGCAGGGGGACTTTGGGGTTGGGCTACCATACCCCATTTCTTGCCTGAAGTTTTTGAGAGAATAAGGCAAATTATTCTTTTCACCCCTCCGCTTTTTAAGAAGTCCTTTTCAATGTCTTTGAAAACAGCCTTGCATTCCTTTCCGTTGCAGATAACTGTTTCTGTGTGTGGGATATCCAGCTTTCCGACATGGTCGCACTCAAAGCTAATTTCATAATTTGGGATGTAGTAATCTCTTAGCCCAATCCGGTAATCTCTTATCCATTCGGATATGTTTTTTACAAGGGACAATATAAGGCAGGACAATTCCTCATCTCCCTGCAATACTAAAAAAAACCGCCCTGCTGTGTAGACCCCGCTTTGGTAATTGGGCCCCGAATGCTTTTTGATTTTTTCAAGTATCCGAGATGAGGCCTGCACGCCTAATTCTTCTGAAAAAGCGATCCTGAGCTCTGCTGTGGCCGTAATCTCCATAATCCTAATTCCACAATATATAGTTAATGGGGAATTATAGTTATGCGCTGGTCGTCTAGATAGCCAAAATCCCATGATTTTGGTCTTAGGACATTGGCTATGATACCGGCTTGCCAAGCCGGCGACCCGGGAAAAGACTTTCTTTGCAAAAGAAAGTCCTTTACGTCAAAGAAAGCAGATTCGCGCTTCGCGCAAAATTTACTGCAATTTTGGCGTTGGAAAGGGTTTTCGAATCCCGGCCAGCGCAAATCATATTTTTATTGATGCGCTGTCAATAATAATAATTCAAAGGAAGTAGCATATAATTATTTACTAAGAATTTATAAGTATGATAGGGTTAAAAGATGGGCTGACTGTCAGCGCAGCCCACTTTTTGAGTGGAGAGATTTCTGCCGAGGAGGTTTTGGCTCAGGGAAGAATAGTGTCTTCAAATAGATCCAGCAAAGAGATTCATTATTACTTCCTAAACAACGAATCTGGCGGGCTGAGGATGAGGCATTCCATAGATGGATTAGAATTACCTCCCGAAGTAAAAAATGGGGACCTTGTAGAAGTTAAAGGCAGGGTGTATAATGGAAAGAACGGACTTCCTTATTTAGATATCACCGAACTTAGTGTGATTGAAAGATCAGGTAAACTTCTTCCAAACACAGGCTATTTTAATAATCCAGCCAACCGAGCCAATACCCATGAATCGATTATGATGAATTCAGATACGCTTGATCTGTTTAAGAAAAGGTCGAAAGCTCTGGCAATTCTTAGGAATGTGATGTCCGAAGAAGGTTATCTGGAGGTGTCCACACCAACACTTCTCAGCAAGAGTTACTCTTCAAAATCAAATGAGTTCTCCGCAAAATGGTTGGCTAAGGATAGAGAAGTTTATTTGAGAAAGGCACTTGAGCCAAAATTAAAGCTGTTGATTATAGGGGGATTGGAGAAGATATATGAAGTGGGGCCTGTATATAGGAACGAAGGATTATCTAAAGGATATCTTCCCGAGTTTTTAGAAATGGATATTTTCAAGGCTTATTCAAATTATTATGATATGATGGATCTCTCAGAAACTCTATTCGCTCACGTTTCTCCGATATTTGGTATAAATAGTCCGGTCAAGAGGTTCTCGTTCGAAGGTGTTATGGAAGAGGTAGGACACTCTTTTAAGAATCCCACAGAGCGTTTTGTCGAATTTCGTCGACAGGTTTTGCCAAAACTGGCATCACCAACCCTAATTTATGATTTTCCTTTGGAAGTATGTCCCCTAGCCAAGAGTTCTGATAAAATCTATTCGGAGGAATTTAGGCTGTATCTTAATGGGGTAGATATCTTTCATGGCTACACTGTTGAGACGGATTATGATACTATTTCCAAATTGGAAGAAGGCCAAATGGCTTCAAGGGATAAAGACCAAAAAAGATATGATTCCTCATTCAGAGAAGCTCTACTTTATGGTATGCCTCCAACCGGAGGGCTCGGCTTGGGTATAGACCGGATGATTCAGAATCTATCCGGGAAGGCAGATATTCGCGATGTCGTCATGTTCCCATTGGTGTGAGAAAATGTTCATAGAAGATATGACTTGGGAAGAGATAAAAAATGAGATGGATGGGGGTAAGAAGAATGTTTTAGTGATGATAGGCGCAATGGAGCAGCATGGACCGCATTTGCCGTTAAATACTGACACACTTGATGCATATATTATCGCCAGAGGCGTGGCGCATAAATTAGGCAATGCCTTGGTGGCTCCGGTATTGTCTCTAGGCTGCTCGAAATATCATATGAGCTTTCCGGGTACTATAAGCTTGACAGAAAAAACGTTTCAACAGGTTCTTCGGGAAGTTTGTATATCTCTGGACAAGCATGGATTTAGAAATATAATCATAATAACCACCCACGGAGGCAATATGGGGCCCATCGAGAATGCTTTGAAGGGAATCCGAGAAAATGTTTCTGCCAAAATTATTTTTGTGAGATTAGATGATTTCGATGATCTGGTCGATACCGCCGCAAGAAAATTCCTCGGAAACAGATTAGATGATTGCCGGTTACATTCATGCCACGCCTGCCTGCACGAAACTTCTGCTATGCTATATAGGTGTCCTGAAAAGGTGAGAAAGAGCAAAATAGTTGCGGGCAGGACAAAACCCTTTGATCATAAGGAACTTCTTGAGAAGGGAGATGTAAAAGAATTTTCGCCCAATGGCATATTAGGTGATCCTACTCTGGCTTCCAAGGAACTCGGGAAAATATTCGAAGAAATAATAATTGATGCGGATGTGCAGAAAATACGGGAGCTCCTGTCAGAATAGGGGAATGCATTTTGGACCAAAACACTTTTTAATGTCAATTGAGTTCTGTTTTATTGCTAAATCATCCATAATCGATTTAGGAGGATCCGAGTAGATATTTCCGCAGCGGAGATCGTGCCTGTGAAAGCACGGATAGACTGCGCCGTCAGAGTCGATAACAAACAGATCTTTTTTCATTTGGCAATCCCCTTCAGGAAACTTATCTTTAAGATAATAGTTTCTCATTAATCCCAATTCTCTTGTGCGATGATAATCCCTTGCCCAGGGCTTCAACCGGTCCAGTATAATTTTTAGCTCGGCTTTTCCAAGCGAAGCTAAGCTGTAGTCTTCATCAAGTGATTTGGTGAAGATATCAACCGGCTGTATAAAAATCTCTTTAGGCTTAAGTTTGCGCAGTTCGAGATAGATTCTTTCTATATCAAAGCAGTTCTTCTTTGACAAGGGAATCGTAATCTCTAGGGGTATATTCTTGGATTTGAACCATCTTAAGTTAGACATAGTCTTTTCAGAAAATCCTCTGATTTTGTCATTTATCTCCGGATCAATGTGGTCTATCGTAGTGTCTACTCTGGACAAAATCCCCAAGTTTCTTGTCAATTTTCGTTTGTCCAGAACGGTTAGGTTTGAGTTTATTCGTGCCTTGATATTGCTATTGGAAAGAGCATCTAATAGGACATAGATATCTTTATACATAAAAGGCTCTCCTCCGGTGAGAATAATATCTTTTATGATACCTGAATTAAATGACAGGAAATCGACCAGGACATTAGAATCTAATTCGAGGTTATTCCGGTCCTTGTTTTGATTATAGAAACAATATTTGCAGTTTAGATTGCATTTGCTGGATAATATAACAAACGGGCTCTTTAAAGAATGATGAACCATAAAAACCTAAAATAAAACATTTAGATAGACCCGCAATTCCTTGTGGCATCTACTGACCCCATTTTTACTTCTTTCTTTGCTATTTCCATAATAGTTCTCACCTATATAAATAATCGGTAGTTTTTGATTATGGCACGATTGGCAGAGGTCGTAGGATTCCTGGACGGATATTTCAGGATAAATGCAGTTAGAGACCCATATCTGCTGAATGGTTTATTGGTTGAAGGTAAGCCCGAGGTTAAAAAGATTCTCTTGGCAGTAGATTCCTCACAGGAAACTTTTGAGTACGCCGCTGAAGAGAAGTTCGATATTGTAATCGTTCACCATGGAATGTTTTCAACCAACTCCGAACCGGTGACTGGAGTTATGAAAAACAGGATCAAAATACTTTTGGATAATGGTATCTCTCTATACGGCGCACATATACCTCTAGATATACATCCTGAGATAAGCAACGCAGTACAGTTTTTCAGGAAAATGGACATGGCCATCAAAAAGCCATTTTATATGTATGGGGATTCTCCACTAGGCTATATCGGAGAGTTGGCCAAGGAGGAAGATCTTAACAAGTTTGCTGATAGGGTCAATAAGGTGCTGAATGCCCACTGTAAAGTTTTCCCTTTGGGAAAGGCAAAGGTAAAATCCATTGCGTTCAGTTCAGGAGCATCCGGGCATCTGGTAAATGAAGCCGTAAAAAGCAAAGTGGATGTTTTCATAGGAGGGGATGCCCGCCTTGCGGAGTATCTTGTTGCCAAAGAAGCCAAACTGAATTTGATAGATGCGGGGCATCATGCAACCGAAACTGTAGGCATCAGTGCATTAAAGGAACCGCTTGAGAAAAAGTTCTCTTTAGATATAAGATTCGTTGATTTTCCCGTAGAGGTATAGCCCTATGAAGGTTTCTTTAATAAATTTGAACCCCGAGTCCAGATATCCAAAGTTGGGTTTAGGATACCTGGCTTCTTATGCGCAGAAATATTATCCGAGGAATCTGGATATCAGGATTCATGACGCAGCCACCTCAAAAAATATGTATTCTGATGTTTCGGCCTATGACCCGGATCTGATCGGTGTCTCATGCTTGACGATGGAGCATGGTTTGCTGCAGGATTTTGCCAGGAAAAACCGGGAAGATCTCGGAAAGCCCCTTATCGTTGGTGGCACCCATTATAGCGCTTGGAACGGTTTTGAGGAGTATATCGACATCGTGGTTAAAGGAGAAGGCGAAAGAACATTTTTAGATATCCTCAATAACACTCATGATGGAGAGGTCACCAATCTTGGAAAGATAAAGGGCATTTCATTTAGGGACGAAGCCGGATATATCAAAACTACAGATAAAAGGGAAGTTATCTCTAATCTGGATGCGATACCATATCCGAACAGAGATCTCTTCGACATGGCATATTATGCGCAGCCCATCCAGAGCGATACGGGGAGGATTGCGAGGGAAACACAAATCATCAGTTCAAGAGGGTGCCCCCATTCGTGCAAATATTGCGCAAGTTCTGCATTTTGGGGAAACAAGGTCAGATACTTTTCGCCTGAATATGTGGTCGGTGAAGTGGAGGAACTTGTAAACAAATACGGCATAGACTCGGTCTTATTTTTTGATGACAATTTTGCTCTGAGTAAACCGAGGGTCAAAAAGATTAGCGCTCTGATTAAAGAAAGAGGCTTGGATAAAGAGGCTATGTTTGGATGCTTTTCGAGAGCAGATACTATGGATAATGAGACGGCTCAGTATCTCGGGGATATGAATGTAATCTCTATAGTTTTTGGCTTCGAGACCGGATCCGATAGAACCCTGGGATATCTTAAAAACAATACCGTTTCTGTCGAGGATAATCGTAAGGCAATAAGGGTATGTAAGGATAATGGGATAAGAGTGGCTTCTGGCTTTATGGCAGGGTCTCCATTTGAGACCAAGCAGGACCTGCAAGATACAATCAGATTTATTGAGGAAGAGCCACTGGATACCGGTTGGGTTAGCCCCGTATTGGCTTTTCCCGGCACAAAACTCTGGGATTATGCGGTAGCAAGCGGAATTATTGATCCTAATACCGTAAATTGGTCTGGCTATGCGACCTACCTGCATCATAAGATTGAGGCGGGAGAGGATCCATTTAGAGGCAGACCGATTTTGACGCGCGAGATGGATAGGGAAGAATTTACTGATTTATTCAGGTGTATTCAGGAAGCCTTGGAGAGAAAGTCATATAGGTATTATGAAGAGCAAAGGCAAAGATCAAAGGGTCATGGGGAGAAATTTTAAGCTTTCTCCGTTTGTGAGAATATTCGATAAGGGTGATGGTTGTATTCTATTCCATAGAACATATCTATCAATTTATTCATGTGACAAAGAATTAAAAAAGCTACTGAAGTGCTTTGAGAAATCACAGGCAATATGCCCGGATAATCTTGGAAAATCTGTTATGGCCTAAGAGACTTTGGACTTTCTGGTTGAAAATGGCCTTCTTGTGGATGCCGATTTCTCGGAAGATGAATTCTTTATAGATAGGCTGGCACAGGTCAAGCATTCAAAAGTGAGGGTGAATCATCTCAGATTGGTTTTGACTGAAAAATGTAATTACAATTGCACTTATTGCTTTGAATCTCCAAAAAAATTGGAGGGAGAGTTGGATTGGGATTCCTTAAGGAAAGCCCTTGAATTGCTCATAAGGCATAACAAAGATGCCAAAGATAAAGGAATACACATCCACTTTTTTGGAGGAGAGCCATTGCTGAAGTTCGATATCATTCAAAGGTCTGTGGATTATGTAGATTCAAATAAAGGCGATTTGATTCCAAAGTATCATATTACTACAAATGGCTCCCTCATAGACGATGATAAAGTCGGGTATTTTAAGAAGCACAACTTTCGGGTGGGCGTTTCGCTTGACGGCCCCAGGGAAGTAAATGATATGAATCGAAGGTTTTCCGACGGCAGAAGCACGTTTGAAGTTTCATTGAAAGGCTTTAATCTGCTTAAGTCAAACGAAGTCGAGAACTTTATACTAATTACCCCTTCGGAGGCGACTCTGAATAATTTGGATAAAATTTGCAGGTGGGCTGTATTGGAACTTAAACCGGATTCGCTGACGGTCAATAGGCCCCAGTACGACTATGGCTGGGGCGTAAATGGAAAATTGTTTTCGGAAAAAATGAAAAGTGTCCTTCTTTTTTGCGAAAAGGAAGGAATTAAGCTGAATTCTCCGGCTTCCCAGGTCGTCAGCGCACTAAAATATCAATCTACTGCTCTAAGAACCTGCGCCTCGGACTTTGATACCGCCACGCTTGTTGTCACTGCGGATGGCAGACTTGGCTACTGCACTATCTATTTTGGCAGGGACATATTCGATGAAACTTTGAGATCCAGAAAAGACTTAGACTCAGAGAGTCTGCAAAACTGGTTTTCAAGGTCTGTTTTGGATAACGAAAGTTGCAGGGACTGCATTGCGGTTTTTATCTGTGGAGGCATTTGCCCGATGCAAAGCATGAAGAGGCATGCCAATTGCGGTCAACTGGTAAATGATCCTGAAAAGTGCAGCTTTTTCAAGGATTTTACGGAATGGGCCGTGAGAACGCTAGTTTAAGCCCCCGGTTGATAATGTTTATTAAACATGCCGGATAACTACAGGTTGGCGCATAAACGCAATTATCGTAATCCCTGCCAGCGCAGACTTCAAAATTTATTTAAATTCCGGCGGCCTCCTCATACAAGAAGTTTGTGTCTTGGGCAACTTTTTTTATGTTGAATATTTTCTCGGCCCTTTTCCTTCCCCGCTTGCCCATTCTAATCGCCTCTTCCCAGTCCCCCAAAAGCTCTTTTATTCCCCATGCAATGTCATCGGAGCTGTTTCCGTCAACATGGACGCCGGTCTGCTCAGGGCCTTCGGGGATGACCTGCTCCCTAAACCCGGAAATTCCTGAGGCCCCAACAACAATCGGCCTTTCCATGCACATCGCCTCAAGCGAAACAAGGCCGAAAGGCTCGGAGGTGCTTGGAAAAACACACAGGTCGGCTAGGGCATAATGAGTGATCCGCTCCTCAACAGATACAAATTCTGTCCTGAGCCTAACTTTATCTTCCATTCCCTGCTCTTTAATTATCCTCGATATTTCGCCTTCATCTTCACCCATGCCCAGTATAATTAATTTGGTGTTTGGAAATTCCTTTAGGACTTTTGGAAAGCCTTTCACTAAGCTTACTGCTCCCTTTACAGAAGTCAGCCTTCCGACAAAAAGCGCGATTTTTTCATCATCCCGAATATCATATCTCTCAATAAGGCTTTTTAGGGTTTCGCTGTTCACGCGCTTTTCGCTGTACTCTTCAGGGACGCATCCGTTCCATACAGAATTCAGCTTTTCTTCGGGG
This sequence comes from uncultured archaeon, assembly GCA_964547015.1. Lineage (GTDB taxonomy): Archaea > Aenigmatarchaeota > Aenigmatarchaeia > QMZS01 > QMZS01 > JAFGCN01. The sequence goes on along the minus strand of CAZJKT010000002.1, from coordinate 58,198 downwards.
CATCCGATGCTTATCAGGTGCTCCTTCATAGCCTTAGAAACTGTTATTACAAGGTCCGATTGGAAATACATTTCTCTTTCAAGGCCGCGGATGAGTTCACTGCCCCCGCCTGACCTTTGCTGTTCGGTTGAGTGGACATGGAATACTACAGGCATATCCATATTTTCTTTGATAAGCAGGCCGGAGATGGCGGACAGCCAATCGTTCACGACAACAAGGTCATATTTTTCTTTCTTGGAAAGCTCGCTTATGAATTTGGATGCCGAAAGGTAATTATATGAGAATATTTTATTGAAAAGCTCGCCGTTGTCCCCCCACTTTTTGAGCTCTTCGCAGGAAATTTTTTTGAGGGTTTCGGCTCCCCTTAGGAGAATGGGCCGATGTATTTGTATGTTGCCTTTTTTTTCGCATCTATTGAGGCTTCCGTCATTAATTGTAAAAACATCAATAGTGTTTCCCAAAAGCTCCAATTGGGGAACCATTTGGGATGCGTAAGTGCCTAGCCCGCCGACTATCAGGGGAGGGTACTCCCAAACGAAGTAGGCAATCCTCATAAGATAATATGCATATACATATATATCCGCTTGCATGATTTTTTGTTTATGGGTGGGCCGGGTATTTTTTCGGATAGTAGCGCGAGTTGGCGGTAGTGTAGAACGCTTAATTCATTATCCATAACCCATAAACTGAAGGAATAAGTGACTCAATAAATATAATATATAATATTATGAATATACAAAGGCAATTTTTAATGACTTGTATAGCTATGTTAGTGTTTGCGGCGGCATCCTCAGTGGTTTTAGCGCAAGGACAGGATAACTGCCTGAATCTGGAATGCTCAAGCATAAGCTCAAATTGCGTGAACGGAGACTGCGTGATAATCTGCGATGGAACCGAGCACAGCCTGACTTGTGAATCAAGCTCAGTTTCAACTGTTTGCAGGAACGGAGAGTGTATGGCTTGCTGCGGAATGGGATCAATGCCTATATGCTCTGAATGCGCTGACGGAACTCCCTGCGGAGACACTAATGCAAGAAATCAGCTTTGCCATTGCATTGACACAAACAGGGACGGGAATACCGAAATCTGCTTTTTGAGGACAAACCCTTCAAACACACCGCAAATGCCGCAGTGCGCAGAGTGCGCTGACGGAACTCCCTGCGGAGAGACAAACGCAAATAATTTTCAGTGCACTTGCCGGGATATCAATAATGACGGTAATATGGAAATCTGCCAGCTTATGATGAGTATGCCTCAGACGCCACGGCCCCAAACACCTGCCCCAAGAAACTGCCTTGAATGTTTTGACGCAACTCCCTGCGGAGAGGAAAATGCTGTGGGCAGGGAATGCGTCTGCATTGATGTGACTGGGGACGGAAACAACGAGGTCTGCACATTGACTTCAATAAAATCACCTGTGAGGAGAAGTTCGCACACTCTTAGCGAATTTTTAGATAATCTTTTCGCATGGGTAAGAACTCTTGGGATGAGGCCTAACTTCCTGTTGGTTCGATAATTTATTTTTGTTTTGATAGGTCTGTTAATATTAGTCTATAAGCTATACAAAAGCCCGATTAGGCGCTTTTGTTTTTCTCTATAACCCGTATAATGCTTGTGGAGATTGTAAGGGGTATTGGGACTACCGCCTCCAAAAGCTCAATTGTCACCTCTTTTTTAGCTTCATTTAGCCGCACAATTCTTCCTTTTTCGCCTTTAAACGGTCCGTTAAGGATTTCAATAATATCCCCCATATCCAGCTCAATAGAAGGCTTTTCCTTTTCAAGGTATTTTCGGATGTCTTGAACAGTAACCGGCTTTTTTATGATTCCCTTTACATGTGGAGCGCCGTATATTGCGCGGTTGATGTCTTCTTGCTCCCCGTCAAGGAAGATATAGCCTTTAAGCTCATCTAGATAGAGTATTGCGCTTATATCGAGGTTTCTGAGCTTTATTTCATCCTCAATATATTTCAGGGCAATTTTTTCCCTTCCTATCACTACTCTAATCGGGACTATCATAATATTTTCTCGAATTTAATAAATATGAGACAACAGCATAACTTTTTAATAAGTTTTGAATAATATGAGAGCAATAGGACTTGAGTGCACCGCCCATACTTTTGGGGTGGGGATTGCAGCTTTTGATGAAAAGACCGGAGAGAATTGCATTGAGATTAATAGGAGCCTATCCTATCGACCTGAAAAGGAGGGTATAATCCCTGCAGAGTGCGCCCGTTTTTTGGAGGAAAATGCGCCTTTAGTTCTTAAGGAGGCAGAAGGGCAGATTAGAGCCAAAGAAATTGACTTAATTGGGTTTTCCCAGGGGCCGGGGCTTGCCCCAAGCCTGTCTGTCGGCCTTAAAATTGCCAAAAACCTTGCAGAAAGCCTCAAAAAGCCCCTTATAGGTGTAAACCACTGCCGGGCGCATATTGAGATTGGAAAATTTCTTCTCCCGATAGCCGACCCGGTTGTCCTTTATGTTTCAGGGGGCAATACACAGGTTGTTTTCTTGGATATCGGGGGCAATTATCGGATTTTGGGGGAAACGCAGGATATAGGTATCGGGAATGCGATAGATAAGCTTGGCCGGTCAATGGGGCTGAGATTTCCTGCCGGGCCAAAGGTGGAGGGATTGGCGAGAGGCGGGGAGTATGTTCCCCTGCCATACTATGTTAAGGGCATGGATATGAACTTTTCGGGGCTTGTGGCAGATGCAACAAGGAAGTTCAAGAATATGGCTGAAAAATCCCCTAAAAAGGCCCAGGCGGATATAAGTTACTCATTTCAGGAAGTCAGCTTTGCTATGCTTGCTGAGGCTGCGGAAAGGGCGATGGCCGCGGTTGGGAAAAAAGAGCTTCTTTTAGTCGGAGGGGTTGCGCAAAACAAAAGGCTGCAGGAAATGCTTGAAATTATGTGCCGTGAGAGGGGAGCTAAGTTATATGCGGCTCCCGGGGAATATAACCGGGATAACGGCGCAATGATTGCGGCCTGCGCCCTTTTGGGATTAAAAAGAGGGGTTGGGAATTACCCTGAGGATATTAGGCCTAATTGGAGGCTGGATGCGGATTAGATTGTATATGCTGCTTTAATTTAAGCCCACACAATTGCAGCTTGCTATCGCCTCAAGTATTAAATTACCCCCCAAATACCTATTAATTCTTAAAAAACTAATCTAGATATGGCTGAGATGAGAGATTTAAGGGTTGGGAGCTATGTTATGATTGACGGAGAGGCATGCAAAATCCTCGATTTAGTTAAATCAAAGCCGGGAAAGCATGGCGAAGCCAAGGCAAGAATTGAAGTTATCGGGCTTTTTGACCGGAAAAAGAGGAGTATTGTAAAGCCGGTTACAGGAAGCATTCATATACCAATGATTTTGAAAAAAAAGGCTCAGGTCGTAAGCGTTCAGGGAGATATTGTCCAGCTTATGGATTTGGAGTCTTATGAGATGTTTGACCTTTCCGTTCCGGGAGACAGGGAGTTCTCCGAGGGGGAAGAGGTGCTTTATATTGAAGTGGAGGGGAGGCGAGGTTTCCCCGACAAATAGGTAATCATGCCTGATAAAAAAGATAGTGGAATTGTAGAGGTGGTGATATATGGCCGGGGAGGGCAGGGAGCCAAGACTGCCGGAGAATTGGTTGCTCAGGCTGCGCTGATGGAAGGAAAATTTGCCCAGGCCTTTCCGGAATATGGCCCTGAGAGAAGGGGCGCCCCTACGAGGGCTTTTGTAAGGATTTCAAACAAGGAAATAAGGACGCACGAGCCAATTCTGAACCCTGATTATGTGGTTGTTCTCGACAGCACTCTGCTAAGCCTTATAACAATGAAAGACGCTATAGGGATAGTTAACTCAAAAGAGCCTAAAAGCCATTTCAGGAAAAATTTTTCGGTTGATGCAACCTCAATTTCCTATGATATTCTCCAAAAGGCGGTTCCAAATACTGTAATGGTCGGTTCGTTTGCCCGGGTAAGCAAGGCTGTGAGGATAGATACTCTGCTAAAGATTACAGAGGGGCTTTTTTCCAAGAAGTATGGCGGCCCGATTGTAGAAAAGAATCTGGAGATGGTTCGTCGCGGATTTGATGAAGTAAAGTCTTTTGAGTAGAATATAGGAATTATGGCCAATTTTCATTAAATTAAATGTATATTGCTTATGAGTTACGATTTAGGATATAAGCCACTTCCACCCCCCGAAAGGATAGGTATCCTTATGGACAGGGTAAGGGGCGGTTGGAGAGAAGACCCTATAGAAGCAAGGAAACGCTTGTTATCTGTTGAGAGGCTGCTGGATGAAATGTTGCTTAATCCAGAATACAAGGAGATATATCTTGAATATGCAGGGGTTAGGGGCGAAGTCAGATACTATTATATTTTAATCAGCGAACACCTAAATACTGTTGGGGGGAGGGAATCTGCATCTTTACTGAATTTTTAGAATATCTTGAACTTCGCTTTTTCAATTCCTGTCGCGGTTAATTCAAACTCCAGCTTTTTGCCCTCAGGCAGGCTTCGGTGCCGCCTCAATATTGCCACCCTGCGGTTCTCATCCACTTTTTTAAGCTCAACAAGGCACTTGCTCCAGTATTTTACAACATCCCGCCCCGAAAGCTCAATTTCGTTTGAGTTGACGCTGTAGACTTGATTGGTTATAATTGCGGGCGCATCTTTTTCCTTTGCGAGCTGAGAGAGTAGGGCAAGCTGGTTTGCAAGGTTTTTGTTGACTTCTGTTGCATTCTCATCGGAGAGGGCAAGCCGGTAAAGGGACACAAAAGAATCGACAACAATCAGGCGAACATCCATTTTTTTGAGCTTTTGGATGGACTTTTCCTGCTCGGAAAAATTTCCCGGGTTTTCATAGATTATATTTTTGAGGTCTTCTTCGCTTCCGCCCATCTGAAAAAACCTTTCGGTGGAAAATCCGTTTTCTGTGTCAACATAGGCAACTTTTCCGCTTTTTAGGGCCGAAAGCGCAAAAAGCAGGCACAGGTTTGTCTTTCCCGAACCTGCCGGGCCGTAGAAATTTGTAACCACGCCATTTTCAATCCCGCCGCCCAAAAGCTCGTCTAAATGTTTTGAGTTTGAGGAGAGGCGGGCCGCTTTCATAAAAAGATTGGAATTTAATTAAAGCTCTTTATTAAAGCCCTTTTCTTTTTGCAAGCATTTTTTCTGCCGACTCCTTTTCTTTCATGGTATTGACCGAGTGCCAGACTGAAGAGGGGACAACCATTCCCTGAATCCTTCCTTCAGAGGCGAGGCTTGGCAGAATATTGTGCTCAAGCTCGGGGCTTTCTTTGGATTCAAGCTGTATTTCTTTTTCAATTCTGCCAAAAACTTCCGGCTCCATAATATACTGGCCGGTGCTTGTGTATTGCGGGATAAACGGCTTTTCAATAAACTTTGTTATTTGCATGTCTGAGTTTAGCTCGGCAACTCCGTAAGGGTAATTTGTGCCGGAAGTTAATAAGAAAGTTACAAGGGTTCCTTTCTCTTCCGCGCCCTGAAGGTGCTGCAGCAAAAGCCTTATAGGAAGCCTTCGGTCAAGGAAGAGGTCGTCGGGGAAGCATATTAATGCCCGCCTAGTCTTGTCTATTTTTCCGTTTTCAAGAGCATATTTCATAGCCTTTGCCCTCCCCTTAATTGTTTCGGGCTCAACAGAATAGGTTGCCTTTATTCCGTACTTTGAGCCGTCACCGACATGGCTTTTTATTTCTTCAGCCTTGTAGCCTATTAAAAACCGAAAGTCTTTGAATCCGCAGCTTGTGAGATATTTTAGGGTTTCGTCCAGAAGAGTGCTTCCGTTGATTTCCAAAAGGGCCTTTGGCTTGTCTATTGTGCCCATCCTTTTTGCACGTCCGCCGGCAAGCAGGATTACCTGTGTATTTTCAATTTCTTTTTCGAGGCTTGATAATTCGTCCATAATTTAAAAGGTTGTTTTTAAAAGTTAATTCCACTCCGCTTTGATTGATTGAGAGTGGGTGTTCTTCAGGTCCAAAATTTAGGCTCAAGTAGTTATTTTCATTAATAATATATGGGCCCATGGTGCAATGGCAACACGCCGCCTTCGCATGAATCCCTTTTCTTTTGAAGAAAAGGCCTTCACCCCAAAAGAAAAAGATTCTTCGAAAATGGCGGAGACTCTGGGTCAACCCTTTTCCGGTAAATTGGCCAAAAAGGTCTGAACCCCAAAACGGAAAGGGTTCTGGAATCAACTCCCAGTGGGTCCATAAACCTCGCTCATTATTTCTGTAAAATTGGAAAACAGGGATTATTTCATTTCTTTGCCTTGCGGCTTGCAGGTTTTTTTGGAATAGGGATAGGGGGCGCTTGGGCGGCTGAAGCTCCCTCCATTTTTGCCATCTGGTCGAGGATGTCAACAAATTTCTTTACATAGCTTCGGGTAAGCTCAACATCCCTTTCCGTGATTTTTGAGAGGTCTTCCTCAGCGGCTTTTTTCATCCCGACAACTTTATTGAAAGTTTCAAGGTAGCTTTTTGGCAGGTAATTTTTGTTAATAAGGTGATTCTTTATTGCCATAGGGAGGTTTTTCGGGTCTGGGGGCAACTTTTCCATTTTCTTGAGTGTGTATATGGTGGACTTTAACAGAATTTCGTAATTCCTGTCAATTATTGCCATTTTCTTTTGGTTTTGCAGCCCCTGATAGATTGAGCGCATTTTGTTTGAGTAGTCTTCCGCTTTTTTCATCCACAGGTCAACTTCCGCTCCGCGAATATCTTTAACATGCTTATGCTCAATGTCTTTTCTGAGCTTTATCACATCCTGAAGCATTTTGAAGTATTTTAGGGGCAAGAGCTTTGTGTCAACAAGGTAATCTTTTACTGCCTGCGGGGTGTTTTTAGGGTCCGGAACGGGCTTGCCTAAGTACATCAGGACAGCCTGGCTTGAGTTAAGCATTGCCCCGTAGCAGTCCTCGGATATCTGGTAGAGCTTTACGCTTCGCGCCCTTTCAATTTTTTGGGGGGCCGAGGCCATCAAAAGCTCAATTGCCTCAAGGCTTGCGGGGATTTTTCCCCTTTCAAGAAGCTTTTTCATAGGTATGAAGAAACCCTCGTCGTAGAGCGCCCAGCCGTCCCTAAGGACAGTGTGCAAAAGGGGATGGGATAGCCTGACCATGTCCCAGAATTCTGTTACTGTCCATGCAGGCTGGACATGCAAAAGAGGATCTGTGTTTTTTGCGATCTGGTAGGCATCCTGGGTTATCTTGTTTTTGAATTCCGGGGTAATAAGCATTTTTGTGTCATCTAAAAGGATAAGCACATCGAGATCGCTTTCTGCGGTAAAGTCGTTCCTTAAGTAAGAGCCGAATACAAATACCGTTTTTATAAGGTCCTTGTAGCGCTTTAGGATTTCTTTTTTGAAGGTTTCGGCTTTTTCAAAAATCTTTTTCTTAACAGCCTCTTTCTGCTTAGGTGAAAGGGGCTTTTTTGCCTTTGCGGCGGGTTTTGGGGCGGCTACTTTTTGCGCCTTAGGTTTCGCAATTTTGCCTTTATTCTCTCTCTCAGGGTTTTTTTCTTTTTCGGCCGGATTCTTTCCAACAATTTTTTTATCATTTTGAGTTTTTTTAGGCATAACCTATACTATATTTAATATTTTTACTATTAATACTTTTTAGCGGATTTGCTCCTAAGGTGTCAGCCGTTCGGTGTCCCTTGGGAAAAGGACGGCTTCCCTGATGTTTTCAATTCCCAAAAGCTGCATTACAAACCGCTCTATTCCAAGCCCGAAACCCCCGTGAGGCGGCATGCCGTACTTAAAGGCTTCCATATATGAGGAAAGTGAGCTTATGGAAATGTTTTTTTCTTTGGCCTGGAGTTCGAGAAATTCTGACCTGTGTTCCCTTTGCCCGCCGGTTGTGATTTCAATCCCCCTGAAAAAAACATCAAAGGAATCTGTCAACTGAGGGTTTTTGGGGTTTTTATGCGTGTAAAAAGGCCTTGCTTCGACGGGGTACTGTGTGATGAAGGCGAAGTCTGAGCCGTATTTTTCAAGGATTTTCTGGCTTATCAATTTTTCTTCCTCAGGAGTCGGGTCGCTTGCAGGGCGGCCTATAAGGCTGAATGCTTCTTCAAGGGTGAGCCTTGGGAAAGGCGTGCTGTATTTTGGGAAATCAACTCCGAAAGACTTGATATCCTCCATATTTTCGGCTTTCAGGCGGTCGAGGGCAAACCTGATTACGGCTTCAAGAAGGTCCATGACTTCTTCATAGCTTTTGATAAATGAGATTTCGCAGTCAAGGCCCCAATACTCGGAAATATGGCGGACGGTGTGGCTTTTTTCAGCGCGATAAACCGGACCGATTTCAAAGACTTTTTCAAATCCCGCCCCCTGCATTAACTGCTTGTAGAGTTGCGGGCTTTGGGCAAGGTAGCCCTCCTTGTCATAGTAGAGGATAGGGAACTGCTCGCTTCCCCCCTCTGCCCCTAAAGAGACGATTTTTGGTGTGTGCATCTCAATGAAGCCCTGCTTGTGGAGGAATTCGCAAAAAAGCCCTGTGATTTTCGACTTAATTTCAAAAATAAGCCTGTTTTGGGGGTTTCTTAGGTCAATGTAGCGGTAATCAAGCCTTTTTGACAGGCTGGTCTCTATTTTGCCCGAGAATTCAATGGGTATGGGCTCGGACTTGTTTAGGATATCTATTGAGGAGAGAAGGACTTCCGCGCCGCCCGCCGCATTTTCGTTGAGCTTTACTGTCCCTTTGGCCTCAATCACATCTTCCCGGGAAAGGCCCTTTATCTTCTCAAATACAGGTGAGTCGGCCTTTGCTACCGCCTGGATTTTGCCGCATCGGTCCCTTATGATGACGAAGCTGATTTTTCCAAGGGCTCTTATAGTATCTACCCATCCGTTTAGGGTAATTTCCTTATCCGAATGGTTTTTGGCCTCAGTTGAATATATTCGCCCCATAATATGGGATGTTAAGCTTTTTTAGGCATTTTTTAGGCAATTTCTGACAGCTTGCCCGGTTTGGGCCTAATTATTTGGCGGATTGGGGTTAAATAACCTTTATTGCTATAAATCAAACCAAATAAACCAATAACTTATATTTTTGCTCATCTATTTTATGGCTCGAATGTATGCAAGAAAGAAGGGGCAAAGCGGCTCTAAAAAAATATACAGAAATAAGGCCCCTGACTGGCAAACCCTTGGAGAAAAAGATGTGGCTAAAAAGGCTGTTGAATTAAGGGAGAGCGGCAAAAAAATGGCGGAAATAGGCCAGATTTTGAGGGATGCGTATGGAGTTGCATCAATCAAGCTTACAACAGGCAAAAGGCTCAAAAGTATCCTTGAGACAGAGGGACAAAAAGACGAATACCCCGAAGATATTATGAACCTTATGAAAAAGGCGGTAAAATTAAGAAAGCACCTTTTGGATAATAAGATGGACTACCACAACAAAAGGGCGCTCCAGCTTACCGAGTCCAAAGTCAGGCGCCTTGGAAAATATTATGTCCGAAAAGGGGCCCTTCCCGAAGGCTGGAAATACAAGCATGAGAAGGCCGAGCTTTTGATGAGGTAGATTAATCCGGAGATTAGTTTTGGGCTGATTTTGGTTATAAGATATACACAGGTTAATCCGGAGCTAATATTGCCAAATCAGTCAATTGAGCAAAAGAATGACTGGTAAGCTAAAAAATCATAATTCCAAAATTTATAAGCAAAGCGGCCCCCAAGCTTAAAAGAACCATGATAAATATTGCGATACTGCTGTATTTTGCCGCTTTCTGCCCAAAAATCGCATCAATGACATGCCCCCCGTCAAGGGGCTTCATCGGAAACATGTTAAATATTGCAACGCCGAGGCATATTGCAATTGTGAGGGACAAGAGCAGGCCTAAGGATTTTGCTGTCTGCTCACTTCGGCCTTCTTTAACCTCATAATATTGCCGATTTGTCGGGTTTAGCGCGCCAAAAATCCAGCTGCCTTTATCAATATTTATCCCGATATATCCTGTTCCGTTCCTGTCCGCAAGAGTTATATTATAGGCCCCTGAACTTGTCTCTACAAGGATTGTTTCTCCGGGAAGCCTCTTCGATAGCTCAGAATCTATTTCCTTTGGGCCAATAGTTTTTACCCCGTCAATGCTGAGAATTGCGCCGCCTCTGGGCATTCCCCCTCTAAGCGAGGGAAGGTCTTTTGTGGCCAAAATGTAGGTCTTATTCAGGGTAGCGTTTAGGGTTGCCTCGTTTGTCAGAAATGTCCCGTTTTTAGAGACAACCTCAATCCACTCGGAGGAGAGATTATTCAGCTCAAGAATATCCGATTTTTCCAATTCAAACCCCCGGGTTTCTATAAAATAGTATGCTCCTGCAGGGGAATAGAAGCTGGCAATAAAGCCGTGGAACACAAATATCAGCAGGATTGCGGTAACTATGTTTGAGAAGCTTCCTGCGCAATAAACCTGAAGCTTATTCCAAAGTTTGGCTTTTTTGAGCTGTTTTTCATCAGGCTCGACAAATGCGCCGGGGATAATGAAGAAGGATATGAGGCCGAGGGATTTTATCTTTAGTTTGTTCATTGCAAGGGCAAGCCCGTGGGAAAGCTCGTGTGGGATAAGGAGAATAATAATGGCGATTAGCCAAATCCATGGGGGAAGGGTTACAAGTCCCGGCCTTATTGAAACCTCAGAGCTTGGATAGGGGATTACCAAGCCTAAAGTCGGGACCGAGCTACCTGAAACAATATTATATGTTTCGAAAACCATATAGCCTGTCCCCAAAAGCCCTGCAAGAATAGCTACAATAACCCCAATACTAAAATATATCTTCCAGAACCCGCGATATTTCAGGGCAAAGGATTCAATGTCTTTTTTGAATTTTTTTGTGCGCGCCATCACAACAGGCCCGTGGATTTCGACCTTGTCGCGCTTCCAGTAAACCAAAAGCCCCATCGCAACAATAAAGGCAATGAAGCTTATCGCGCCAATATCCATATTTAACCAATGATTATAATTTTAGTTATGGAGAGGCAGGAAATTAATGATATTTTGTTGTCGTGGATTGCCCTGAGTGCGGCATTTATGTTTCTGTTTGAAGGGGTCGGAATCCCTGCCGTCAGCCTAATGCTGATGTATCTTTTCATTGTTGCGGTTTCTTTTCTGTCCCATGAATTTGGCCATCGGCAGGCCGCAAGAAAATACGGGTTTAAGGCAAATTATGAAATGTGGCCCACGGGAATTCTGATTGCGGTTGCCTCGTCTCTTTTCGGGTTTCTTTTTGCGGCTCCCGGAGCGGTTGTCATAAGGCAGAGGGGTATATTTACGGGAACTCGCGAGAGGCTGGATTCTATAATGCTTAGGATTTCAATTGCGGGGATAGCTGTAAACCTTGTCTTGGGCGCCGTTTTGTTTATAGCCTATTTTGCTTTTGGGGGGACAAGCAATACTCTTTTAATGGCCGCAAGGATAAATATCTGGCTGGCGCTATTCAACCTTATTCCGGTTCCCCCTCTTGACGGCTCAAAGGTTTTAAGGTATAATAAGCTTGTTTGGATTGTTGCGGCAGGGATTGCATTTACAATGTTTTTGGTATTTTAGGGGGCAATTCCCTGAAGTGTTTTGCAATATTTTTTAGAATCCGCTTTGTCGCATTTTTAACCCTCTTATACTATCTCATTTCGTCTTCCATGCGAAGATTTACCCCTTTTTTTCTGAGGCTTGCGGCGGCAAATGCGCCGATAATGATTGGGACCCAAAGCCCTATAATCCGGTCAAGCAATATAAAGGCTGATGCGACCGCTAAAGGGAGATTGAGCAGGACCAGAAGTGAAATTGCCCCCCCCTCTACAAGCCCCATCCCGCCGGGAAGCCAGGGAATTCCCGAAAGAAAGCTCTCAACCACCCAGACGGTCAGAACTATTGCAAGCCCCGCCTGAAAGCCGAGAGCCATAAACACAAGATATATTCTCGCAAATTCAAGCAGCCTACAAAAAAAGGAAATAGTAATAACCTTTGCGCACAATTCCCTATCTTTTAAAAAGGACCTTACGCTGCAGTTGAAGATTTTTGAGGCTGACTTTGCGTCAACTGTTGCGAATTTCATAAGGAAATTTCTTGTAAACCTCTCAAGCCTTTTTTGGGAAAAAAGCACTCTTGCGGATGTAAAGGCTCCGATAATTACGGCGAGAACTGCCAAAAACCCGAGATAAATATAAATATCCGGAAGTTGGTTTGAGACCAGGAGGGCGATTAGGAGAAATGCAAAGGTAAAATAAAAAGAGAAAGTCTCTATCGCAATTTCCCCGACAACAGATGCGCAGGAAAGCGCCGGGGGGATGTTGCTTCTTGAAAGGTAATGCACCTTTAATGGAATTCCCCCAACCTTTACTACAGGTGTAAGCATATTTACCGTGTTGCTTGCCGCATGTATTTTTGCCACATTCCAAAAGGCAGGCTTATATTTTTGCGCCCTTAATATCAGCTTTAGGCGGTAGGAGTGGAGGAGAATGATTGAAAGGCTTATCCCAAGCGCAGATAACAGGCCGATTGGGCTTGCCTCAGACAAGGCTAAAGCAACAGAGGAAAACCCTATTAAATGGAATACTGCCAGAAGCAAAACCAGCCCTGCCAAAATCCCGGCCAAAGTCTTCATAAGAAATTGAGAAAATATTGAAATAAGCTTTTGCAGAATGCCTATACTTTGTTCTTAAGGTCAAGATTTGCGGTAATCGGAATCCCAAGCAGCATCGGAAGCCAAATGCTTACCAGCCGGTCGATTATTGCAAAAGAAAGGGCGGCCGCAGGAGGGACTCCTAAAAAAGCCATAAAAGAGGCGGTTCCCCCTTCAACTATCCCAAGCCCGCCGGGAAGCCCCGGCACTGATGCTAAGGCCATTATTGCTATCCATGCCGCAATTACAAGAGTCAGGCCTGCGGATATGCCTAAGGCTGAGAGTATAAGCCATATTCTTGCAAGGTCAATGATGCAGGTTGCGGTTGAGACCGCCGCAGACGCGGCTATAATTTTTCGGTCTTTTATTACACGGGATACTGTCAGGCGGAAATTTTTTGAGTCCTGTTCCGGGCGAAGATTAGGATATCTTTTTGCGATAAATTTGAGGAGATTTTCCAGATTTTTTCTTGAAAAAATCTTTGGTAGAGAAAGGGCTGCTATGAGTAGGGCAAGGCTGATTGAAGCGCCAATATATAGTAGCTGGCTTGGAAGAGGGCCTTCAAAATAAATTCCTGCCAAAAGGAGAGTGAATACTGCGATAAAAAGGAAGGCATCAAGAAGGGCTTCGGCGGTAACTGACGCAAATGCCCTTGATGCGGGAATGTTTCTTCGGGTGAGGGCAAATATTTTGAGGGGGGTTCCGCTGACTTTTATAAAAGGGGTAAGCGCGCTTACAATTACGCTTGCAATATGGATTTTTGCGGTGTCCTTTAGGGAAACCTGATATTTTTGCAGGTCTAAAATCATTTTTAGCCTTATGCTTTGTAGCGCCCAGATTAGGGGGGTTGCAAGAAGGGCGGGCAGAAGGCAGGCAATATCTGCCTGAGATATAACCGTTAGGACTTCTTCTGCACCTATGGCGTAAATTATAATTGCTATTAGCAGGATTCCAAAGATGATGCTTAAGGCGGTCTTCATTAAATTAGATGTTTTTTTGAAATTCCCTTGCTTACCCTAAACCAGCTTTTTTTGGGTGGCCTGAGCTTTTTTCTCGGGGGAGGGCTCTTTTTCGGTAGAGTTCCCCTGTTTTTGCGTCTCTGAGGCGACAAATTCAGTAGCCGGGGATTTTTCAAGATCTGAGGCGCGGGATATCATAATATCCTGTTCCGGATTGGGTAGAGCTTCTTTTTTTGCAGGCTCTTGAATTTCATCGGCCTCTTCAGGCAATTGGGCTTCTGGAGGCTCTTCATTTTCCTCTAATCCCAAAACTTCTTTTGGCTCTGAAACTGGAGGGCTTTTAGAATATTCGGGTGTTTGGGCCTCTGAAGGCAGACTCACTGAGCCTGAAGAGGCTTTTTTTGCAATGCTTAGTTTAGAGAGCTCAAGCTTCCTTAAAACTTCATAATTGGGGTTTTCTATTTTTGCAATGGTTTCGGGCTGAATATATCTTTCTTCATTGTATTCCCTTATTTTCCCTACAACATCCACTACATCGCCTTTTTCCGCCTTATCTAAAATCCTTAGGTCCTGAAAGGCCTTTAGCCTTATCGTGTCTGTCCCGTCGTCAAGGGTCAGGGCGGCATAATTTCCGTCTTCAGAGACAAATTTGTCGATTACTACGGCAAGGACGACAACCCTTGAGTATTTCTCTCCATTCACCTCAATATAGTTGGGGTTAAAGCCTTCCTGGACTATATAATCCCCCATATGCAGGGTTTTTATGTCGGCCTTCCTTGCAACTTGGCGCTCTTGCATAATAAATGTTATTTTTATCTAAATGATTTAAGTAATCAGGCGTTTAAAGAGATATAAGGAGAGCTGTCCCGAGGATGCTTACTGTAGCGGTTTCCCAATATATTTTGTCTGCGGTTTTAGCTCTCGAAACGCTATTTCCAAAATCAGAATAATTATGGTATCTGATAACATAAGCTATATAGAATAAGCTGAGAAGCCGCAAAAGAGGGTTTAGCCCAAAAAATATTCCCGCTTCGGTTACCAAGGCCATAAGAAGAAGGTGGGACATGAATAGGACCCAGCCTTTTTTGAGGCCTATTTTTATAATTGTGTGCTTTGAGGATTTTTTGTCCTCTTCATAATCTTTAAGTTGGTGGACAATTAGTGAAACCTGGCTCCATAGAAACATAATTGCGGCCAAAAGGGCAATACCAAATGATATCTCTGAGGTTATAAGAAGCACACCGCCAAGAAAGTATGAAGAGAACATTATTCCGTGCGAAAATATATCTAAGCCAAACCTTTCCTTGAGCCGGATTCCTCTTGCCGAATATGCGCTAAAGCTTATTATTCCAACAAGAACTATAATAGATCCGATTTGGCTCATATAATAGCTTAATAAAAGCGGGGTTGCGGCGAGAAAGGCAAGAATTGCCTTGGCTTTTCTTTTTGAGATAATTCCAGAAGCAATGGTATTCTGCTTTTTTTTCATTTTTCCTAGATGGCGGCGGTCAATTTCAACATCGTAATAGTCGTTTATGAGAAAGCCATACCCAAGGACGCAGAAGTAGATTATACCTACCAAAAATATTTCAGGGAGAGTTCCGCCGGCAATTACTGCGCCCAGGATGGCCTTGAGGAATAGGTGACTCATCCAGTTCTCGAATCGGATGACTTTGAGGTATTTTGAGAAAATGTTCATAATATACGGACAGATAAATTATTTTGTCTAAATACCCCCCCTCTAGGGCGGATTTTTGGTTATGTATTGCAATAGCATTCGGAGCTTTAAAGTAGGAGGGGGCACTATATATAAAGTGAAACCTATTTTGAAAATTAGGCATATTTTAAATTTTTTAATCCTTATATTTGTTGGTGTCTTTGGAGACCAAATCCTTACACCGTTCAGATAATAATGCTCAATAAGTACGCACAGTAAATCACTCCCGCATATATTTCTGTGTTTACCTCTTTTTTGAGGAAAATCCGGAAATAGTATGCAATTGTAGCGATTAAATAAATAGCAATTAGAATCCCCTGTATTTCGGTGAGAAATAATAATAAGGAGACGGGATATAAAGCGACCAGCCACCAAAAAAGCTTTTCAGATTTCCCTTTTCCAAGGACGCAGACTGTAGTTTTCAGGTCTGCTTTTTTGTCGGATTCGTAGTCGCTTAGATGGTTCCGTATCTCCCATATAAGGGAGAGATGAAATATTGTTGCCGCAATTATAAGGTTTATATGCCCGATTGGGCTTCCAAAGGCGACGAATGGGAGAAGAAATATCATCGCTCCAAAGAAAAGTCCGTGGGAAAAGATGTCGAGCAGGAACCTTGATTTTAACCTTAAAGGGGTTGCGGAATAGAAATAGGCTATTGCCGCCATTGCAGTGACATAAATTAGGGTTGTGGACCCGAAATATGAAGAAATAATCATCCCCGATAATGCCAAAAGGATTGAATAGATGTATGCTTTCTTGAAACTGATTTTTCCTCTTGCAATAGGGTTTTTCTTTTTTGGGTTTAGTTTGTCTTCGGCTACATCAAAACACTCGTTTATTGAGAAACTGAATGCGAGATAAAAAGCAAGGGTTGTAAGAAGGAAAAGTATGGCTATGGCGGGCTGTAAAAGCCCTTCTGCAAGTATCAGACCATAAATTCCAACCCCAAAGTAAACCCACCAATGAGGCATCCGAATAAGTCGTAGGTAAGGTGCGATATTCATAACTTAAAGTTATAATTTAAAACAGGTTATTTAAGTCGATCATCGGATTTCCAGATATTTCTCTGATGATAGTTTTTTGTGTAGTAGCTTGCTCCTAGACCTTAATATATCCACTATTTCACATTTATTATATCTCAGGCTCGCAAGGATGAACCCTTGCTTTTCATATTTTCTTGGAGAGGTGGTTACCTTCTTTTCAGAGATGTATTTGATTTTTCCAAATTTTTTAAGGTCTCTGTTAATCATCGCGTCTTCCATGTAAAAATCCTTAAATCCCCCAACTTCCTTGAATGTCTTTTTTGGAATACATAAGCTAAAACCTAGTAATTGTTTGAACCCTGTTGCAGAGGCGATCTTCCAGAATAAGGTAAGGTAGCCCTCAATTAATCTTATTCTTAAGTTTCGTTCCGAGAACCTAAACCCTGTTGAAACCCCAACATATCCCCTCTCAAGATATGGGTGGACTGTTTTAAGGTAATCCCTGTCAATAATGGTATCTGCATCGATGAATACCAAGTATTTCCCCTTTGCAAATTTCGCTCCATAATTCCTCCCCCACCATATCCCTCTTTTTTTTGAAACAACCACCTTATCAGCATATTTTTTTGCAATCTTTGCGGTCTTGTCTTTACTCGCCCCGTCAGACACAATAATCTCGTACCTGTCTCTTGGGTAGGTTTGATTTAAGACAGAGTTGATGCAGTTTTCAATGCATTTTTCTTCATTTAGTGCAGGGATTATAACTGAGAACTCCATAACTGAACAGGGTAGATAATAATATATGGTAATTGCTTCAGATTAGGGGTAGCAAGCCCTTCTCTTAACATATTCTCTTTATTGTAATTCGCTTATTTTGAGGTTAGCGCGTACAAGTGCGCTAAGGAGTTAGACCTAGGTTGCAATGCCGTGTCAGGAAAGTAGATTGTTTTTAGTAAGTTACTGTCTGCTTACTGAAACAGAAACTTCACCAAATTCGGTGGCTACATAGATGCCGATGAATCTCACTTTGGCGACAGAAGAAAGGGAAGTTGAGGAAAAGATACCTCTAACAAACAGCCCGTATTTGGCATTTTAGAATGCAAGAGAATATTTTTATAATCCTGGTTGAAGATGTTTCCGCCAAGATTTTTTTAATTTATATATTAGAGGGTATAGACTAGCCCGCCTACTACTCCGATTATTTCAAATCCTACAAGGATTTGGGGTTATATGGCAAGCAAAGCAGGATAGAGCAGGCAAGATGTTTTGAGAATGTCCATAACTGCCTAAACGGTATTGAAGAGTTTTGGAGCTTTGTGAGGAAATATTCTGCAGGTATAATTATAGGACATAATTGGTGTAATTAGTTTCACAAATATTTATGAAGTTTTTGTTAGAAAGCCCAGAAGAAACCCAAACCGCATTCTTACCAATATCTGAAAATTGGTTTTGTACTCCTATATACACCCTTCATTATATCACGAGGTAAACAGGGAAATTATAAAGTATATGCTCTTCAAAAGGGGGTTTGGTTCAACCCCAGAAATGAAGAATTACCTAATTTGTTTGTAGATATTTTGAGGTAACTTGCTCCGAAAATAAACACATCGTCTAATGTAGTCCTGACTGAGAGTATCCTAACTATTCCCGACTAGCCAAATACCTTTTGTTTTTCCAGAACTTTATGTTTTTATATATCTCCCATACTTGAGAAATCTTGCCTTACTCTTACCTTTTGATCGTATTATCTCCAAGTAAAATAGTTCTATGTAGTACCTTAAAGCTCCCCAAGAGCCGAATTTCTCCAGTCTGCGAGATGAAGTTACTACTTTCCTTTCCCGTAACCTTATCGTCTTGCCGACTTTTGACAGCTCTCTATACATCCTCACATCTTCTAGGTCGGTATCCTTGAAGCCTCCAACCCGGGCAAATATTTTTTGAGGGGTGCAGAGATTGAATCCAAATAGCCCTTTTCTCCGGATGGCGTCGCTGAGTATCCAGTAAATATTGCTGACTTGGTTTGCGATCCGGATTGTTTTAGTTTTGCCCGAAAAATTGAAATATGTTGAAACCCCAATATATCCCCTCTCAAGGTATGGGTGGACTGTTTTAAGGTAATCCCTGTCAATAATAGTGTCCGCATCGATGAATACAAGGTATTTCCCTTTTGCAAACTTCGCCCCATAATTCCTTCCCCACCAAATCCCTCTTTTTTTTGAAACAACCACCTTATCAGCATATTTTTTTGCAATCTTTGCGGTTTTGTCTGTGCTCGCCCCGTCAGATACTATCACCTCATATTTCTCCCTTGGAAAATCCTGAGTAGAAATAGCCTTTAGGCAGTCCTCAATATATTTCTCCTCATTTAGCGTCGGGATTATTACCGAGATTTCCATAAATCGATTATCATTTAAATAAACCCCCTGCAATATATATTAGAATAGCCTTTTTTAGGTTTATTATGGGCCAAAGCCTAAAAATATGAGAATTGGAATCTTTACAGACACATATTTCCCGCAGATAAACGGGGTAACCTACACAATCAATCTGTGGAAAAGAAAGCTTGAAGAGGCGGGACATGAGGTCATTTTATTTTACCCGTCAGGTGAATATGTTCCGCAAAAAAACGAGTTTCCCTTAAGGTCTGTCGGATTTAGGTATTACGAGGGATACAAAATTGCAATCCCTTCATGGGTCCTTAGAAATGCAAGGGGCCTTGATGTTGTCCATATCCATGGGCTTTTTTCGCAGGCGATAATGGGGGCTTATGTTTCAAAATTGCTTGGAGTCCCAAAGCTTCATACATTCCACACACCCGGTGACGAATATGTGGGATACCTTACAAAAAGAAAGCCCCTCAAAAAAGGGCTTACCAAGTTATATAACCTTTGGGAAAGAAAGCTCCTTAATTCATTTGATATTGTAACCTGCCCCTCCAAAGTCATAAAAAAACGGCTCATACAGAAAGGCATAAAAAATCCGGTTGTCCTCTCTAACGGGGTGGATCTGGACTTTTTTCGGCCGGTCGATAGGGATTTATTCAGGGAAAAATACTGCATTGGCGATGAAAAGCTTATAGGGTACTGCGGAAGGCTGTGCCATGAAAAAAGGCTTGAGGATTTGATAAATGTTTCCGGAAAGTTTGAGGGAAAAATTGTGATTATTGGGAACGGGCCCGCTGAGGCCCATTACCGAAGGCTTGCAAAGAGAAAAAAGAATATATCTTTTTTCGGTTTTTTGAGCAAGGAAGACCAGAGGGCTTTTTATTCTGCGCTTGATGTATTTGTTTTTCCTTCCATTGCCGAAACCCAGGGGCTTGTTGCACTGGAAGCTATGGCTTGCGGGACTCCGGTTGTCGGGGCGAGCGAAATGGCCCTTGAGGAAACTATAAAAAATGCAAGGACCGGCTACCTTTATGAAAGCGGAAATATTGATGACTTGAGCCGAAAAATAGATTTGGCGTATGCCAACCGAAAAAAGCTCTCAAAACTTTGCCTAAAAGAGGTGTCAAAACATTCAGCCGACAAGACGATTGAGAAAGTTCTTTTAATGTATGAATCCCAAATACAAAAATCCGCAGAAATGAAAAATAAAGGGTCAAAACTTTCCATTGCAAAAAGCAAGGTCAATAATATCCTTAGGAGAAGGAAACAAAAAGAGATCGACGCTTAAGTTGCTCTAACTTATTTTAAGGATTTAAGCGCTTCCTTAAATCCCTTTTTTGTCTTTATTCCTGTTCCGAGGAAATGCGTCCTTACGCCTTCAAGTTCTTTTAGCAAAACTTCTGTCTTCTTGATTTCGCACTTGTTGAGCTTGCATATGTGGTGGATGTCGTAGTATGGAGGGTAGCCTTGTTCCCTTGAAACCATCTGGATGAATCTTGTGTAGTCCGGGACGAATTTTCCTTTTTCGTCGTCTTCTTTTGCCGTTGGCCACCAATATTTCAGCATCTCGCCGCACATTCCAATTGACGCGAAGTCGCCTGTGAAAATTGGACCAATCAGGTTTATTTGACTCTTGCAGTTTTTGCACTTCCCAAAAATTCCGTAGTCCCGCCATCCGCACTTTTGGCAGTAGCTTATATATTCAAAACTTTCCAAAAGCCGGTCTGCCCGTTTTGCTCCGCGGCGAACCTGCCCGAAAACCCGGAAGTAATGCCTGCGGCAGTAGGAAAAAACAGGAACCATTTCAATTTCGTATTCGGCAAACTTCCTTATCGCGGCGGTTATCAGAATTCTAAGGCCAAGCTCCTTTGAGAAGTCGCAGCGAAGGCTTTTTATTCCGTATTTTCTAAGCCCCGCGTTTGGGGAGGTGCCAAAAAGCGCGGCTGTGTCGGTTGCGGTGAAGGCAACGACCCCCTTGTTTCTTATGGAGCGCGCGGCAGAGTCCAAAAAGTAAATCGGCGAGCCGAAAGGGTCAATGTCAATAAAGTCAAACATCTCCTCGCCCAAAATTGTGTAGAGATTTTTGTTCTCTATTCGGATATTTTGGGGGTTTAGTATAGCCTTGTTTTCTGCAAGGTTTTTTTCAATCAATTTAACTGCTTTTGGGTTCAGTTCATTTAGCACAACTTCAGAATCAGGCAAAACCGAGGCGTAGCGAAGCCCCCGCACCCCGCTTGCCGACATTCCGTCAAGGGCTTTTTTTGGATTGATTATTTGGATAATAATCTCAGAGAGGCTTCGATCAAAACTCATTTCGGGGTTGTAGAACGCCCCCATTTTCTTTGTGGGGATGTCTTCAATTGACTCATATATTTTTAGTTTTCCTTCCTCGATCTTTCTTAAGGGCATAATCAATTATTTGTTTTATACGCTTAGGATACTCATTAAATGTATTTTGGCTTCTGTT
The DNA here is from genome assembly GCA_964547015.1 of uncultured archaeon. Taxonomy (GTDB): domain Archaea; phylum Aenigmatarchaeota; class Aenigmatarchaeia; order QMZS01; family QMZS01; genus JAFGCN01. Next base: position 37,065 of record CAZJKT010000002.1, on the reverse strand, counting down.
TTGGGGAAGGCTGAAGTAGAGGCTTTCAACAGATTTTTGGGCTTCATAGCAGAGCCCCTCCATATTTTTAGGGATTTCCTGAATCGGATGATAAAGGATCGAAAAATCAATTTGGGATAGATTAGGCTCAGGAGTTCTATAAGTATCCCAGTCGATAGTATGGTGTATTTTCATAAATTAAAATAAAAACTACAAAAAAGGCAAAATGTCGTTATATGCAGTCCCAAGGGCAGGTATCTTTTGTTTCTCTTGCATTGCACTTGCCGTCGCAGTTGCAGAACCTTCCGTTAGGCGCGCATTCTGAAGGCTCCTCGGAGACAGAATCATTTTGGCAGTAGGCATTGCAAGTTCCGCCGTTAATGCAGGTGTCTTTTGTTGAGTCATCTCCGTCATTGCAGTCAGAGTCTGTCCGGCAAAACGGCTCGGAGCATATTCCGCTGCAGCATATCCCGTTATCGCCGCAGGCTGTTTGGTCCGGCTTTGGCTCGGTAGCGCAGGCTTTTGCATTTTCATCGCATACTCCGATGTTGCATTCATCAGCTCCTTGAGTTACGCTGCAGTCTACTGGCGCTCCCGCTACGCAAATCCCGCTTTGGCAGGTTTCAGCGCCATTGCAATAAAGTCCATCATCGCAGTTATAATCAGATTCGCAGGTTGCGGAGGTTATAAGCTTCTTCACCGCTCCATATGCATCAACTCTTCCCTGTCCATAGTAATTGTCATACCCAAAGGCTCCCAAGTCGACTGCGGTGCTGTAGAGCGCATCTTTTATCTCGCTATCTGTTGTCTCGGCATTTGCTTGCATCATCATCGCTACTACTGCCGCCACATGAGGCGTTGCCATCGAGGTTCCTGAGTAATAGGCATAACCGGAGTTTGGGATTGTTGAGTATATGCCGACTCCCGGGGCCATTATGTCCAATGCCGGACCTGTTCCCGACCACCCTGCCCTAACATCATTCTTGTCAACCGCTCCGACAGCTATTGCTCCTGAAGCGCATCCGGGGCTCGATATTACTCCGTCAGTGTTTCCCGCAGCCGCAACAACAGTTACACCCCGGCTTACTGCCCAGTTCACCTTTTCTGCAAGATAATCGCCGTCGCAGTTTTCCGTTGTGTATCCTCCTCCGCCAAGGCTTAGGCTTATGATTTCTGCTATCTCGTTTTTGACAACATATTCAATTGCCGCCGCTATGTCTGAGGTGTATCCTCTGCCATTTCTGTCAAGGACTTTTCCGGCCCATATCTTTGTTCCCGGAGCCGCTCCTCTGGAGTAGTCCTGTACTGCTCCGTTCGAGGTTATGATCCCTGCGCAGTGTGTTCCGTGGCCGTTGTCATCCCGGTAATCCTTTACCCTTATTATGAAGCTCTTTCCGCCAATAATATCGTTTTTGAGTTCGGGGTGATTATAGTCAACTCCTGTGTCTAAAACTGCCACAACTATTCCGCTTCCGTCATACCCTAAATCGTTCCAGACCCTGTCTGATCCGGTCTGTATATTTGCCCCCATGTCCATTGCGTAAACAATTCGGTCTTCAATTGCTCCGGTTACCGAAACTCCCTTTGGGCATTTTACAGCTAAAGAATCGCTAAGCTCATGCGCCACTTCGCAGCCAACCGATTTCAGCCGCCCCCTGTCTGTAGAATAGCCGCCTGCAATAATCCATCTTTCTTCTAAAACAGGCGAGTTTTCAATTGCAACATTAGGCAAATTCAGCTTTATTGACACAGGCTCAAGAACGGCGGGGCCCTTTTCCACCCCTCCTGCAATTACCGCTCCAAGAGCCAGCATTAGGCTAGTCAATGCTACCGCTATCCATTTGGCTTTTGTTCCTTTCATTATATTATCCCTGTATATGGTATATAAGCGGTATTTTTTGCAATTAAGGTAGGGTAATACACAGTTTTTCTTTACTTGTAAGCCAACCTTTGAATTGCGTATAACATCTGGATTTAGAGAAGTTTTTCTGTTTTTAGGGGTAATTTTAATTAGACATAACAACCGTTCTAACAAACCCCACTCTACTCTACCAAATATTTTACGGTTATTAACAAAGTTTCGCATAACCTAAACTTTAATACATAGGTCTTAATGAATATATTTAAATTTAAGTATGGTTATGGACGAACTTGAAATGCTCAAGCTCAACTCAAGAGGATTTAGCCCGAAAATCAATAAAGCCTGCCTGTTTCCTGAAAGGAATTTTTTGAATTTCTACAAAAAGGCAGGAATCTGCAAAAAAGCAAGCCTCACACCAAGGCGCTCCTTTGCTACTCACCTTTTGGAATCCGGGACGGATATACGCATTATCCAAAAACTGCTTGGTCATCAAAACATTGCCACAACTCAACTATATACGCATATAAGCTCTTCTTCGCTGAGGAATATAAAGAGCCCCGCTGACGATCTTTAGGATGATTTTTGAACTAGCCCTGTTCCTTTTTTTTGGCATAATTCTCGGGTCTATAGCGGGAATGATTCCCGGGCTTCACCCAAACACCCTTGCCTTCATCCTTATTTCAGCTTCACCGTTTCTTCCGATTAGCGTTTTTTGCCTAATCGCCCTTTTGGTGGGGTCGGAAATCTCAAATTCTTTTGTAAATTTTATCCCATCTATCCTTTTTTCCGCCCCTGAGGAGGACTCGGCGCTCTCAGTCCTTCCGGGCCAAAAATTCCTCCTGATGGGAAGGGGTTATGAGGCAATAGCTCTTGCGACTTATGGCGGGCTTTTTTCAACAATTATTATCGCAATACTTTTCCCGCTTTTTGTCCTGGCGATTCCAAGATTTTATGATTTTGTGAAGCCTGCGATTGCCCTTCTTTTGCTCTTCACCGTCGGCCACCTTCTCTGGTCGAGCAGAAAAAAGCTTTTGCCTGCACTTGCTGTATTTTTCTCCTCTGCGGCGTTTGGCATATTGATTTTTCGCCTGCCCCTTTCAGGGAGCGAAGTTCTCTTTCCGGCCTTTTGCGGGCTTTTCGGGCTTGCCTCCCTTTTTTTCGCCTCAAAAACAAATGAGGCGCCCGAGCAGGAAATTGATGCGGACTTTTCCGAGTCTTCACCTAAGAGGGCGTCTTTGATTTCGGTTGCGGCGGGCCTTATGGCGGGTATTCTTCCCGGGGTAGGCTCAAGCCAGGTTACGGTTATGGCCCAGCAGCTTGCAAAGATGGAGGATAATTTAAAGGATTTTATGGTGTCTATTGGGGGGATAACGACCGCATCATCACTTTTTTCCATTGTTGCCCTCTGGACAATAGGGAACCCGAGAAGCGGGACTTCGGTCGCAATCCAGGCCCTGCAATTTGAATATAATGTCCAAACGCTTTTTCTGATTTTTTTCATGATTCTTGCGGCAGGGGGAATTTCTGCTTTGATAACTTTGAGGCTGTCAAAGGCGGTAATAAGAAATATACATCGGGTGAAATACGGCAAGCTGACAAAGCTGATTTTTGCGCTGCTTACCCTGCTTGTATTTTTCTTTACCGGTTGGATTGGGCTTTGGGTTGCGGCAACAGGGCTTTCAATAGGGATTTTTTGCATATCCACCGGGGCAAGGAGAAGCCTTATGATGGGAGTCTTGATTGTCCCGACCCTTTTGTTTTTTGCGGGGATTTAGAATTTTTTTCGGAAGGGGCAAGATTTTTATAATTAAGTCTTAAGCAATAGCCAAAAACATATTATGGCAGGATTCAAAAATATGGTGGATGGGGTCATTGAGAAATCAGATATCGTCCTGATGGTGATTGATGCAAGGGCGGTCAGGGAGAGCATAAACCCGGAGATTGAAGAGAAGATAAAGGCGGAGGGAAAAAAATTTCTCTATATTATAAACAAGGTGGACCTTTTGGAAAAAGAGGAGCAAAAAAAAATCCGGCTTGAAAATTCAGTGCAGGTTAGCTCAAAGCTCCACTGGGGCAATATGCGGCTTTTGAGGAAAATAAAGGAGATTTCTAAAGGGAAGCCCGCGACAGTCGGTGTTGTGGGATACCCGAATACAGGGAAGTCAAGCATTATAAACGCCCTTGCCGGAAAAAAAAGCGCGGGGGTCAGCCCTAAAAGCGGATATACTAAAAGTATCCAGAAGATAAAAATTGCAGAGGGCATTTATATTATAGATACGCCGGGGGTGTTTTCAAAGTCCGGCGATGATGCGGATTATGTTATATACGGGGCAAAGGATCCTGACAATTTAAAGGATCCTGAGCTTGTTGCCGCCCAAATAATTTCAAAAATGAATGGCTTAATTGAGAGGCATTACGGGGTTGATGATTTTGGCGACCCGTTTGAGGCAATTGAGAAAATTGCAATCAAGGAGAATGTCCTAAAAAAAGGCGGAGCCCCGAACACGTCTGAGATGAGCAAGAAAATAATGCGCGATTTGCAGAAGGGTAAAATCAAGAAGAAGGGTGGAAATTAAACAGGAAATTCAATTACCGTAGAGCTTTGCAAAGTGCTTTGCTTCGCTTTCCTCAGCGCCTAGGACAAGGAAATATTCGGTGCAGTTTTTTTCATATTTCCATTTCGGGCCTTTAGTGTATGTCCAGTATTTATCCCAGAGGCTTTCTCTGGGGATAAGGAGGATTGTCCCGACAGGGGTTTTAATCCGGTAATGCGCCTCCTTTTCCTCGCCAAAAATTCTTCTGCCGTTAAATATGCTGAATTCTTTTGGCCTGTAGTGTTCCTTGCATTCCATATGGAAGTCGCCGACCTTTAGGACAATATGAACATGGGGGTCATGGTATCCGACAAAAGAGCATCCCCCTCCCCCTTCCTCATAGCCAATCTCAATAGGCAGGCCTTTGAATTCAATTTTTATAGGGCCTTTAGGGCCGATATCCTCTTTAGCATGGCCCCCGTCTAAAGCAAGGGCCCACCTTTCCCTTAAAGGGGGAAGGAAAATAACGGACTTGCCATTATCCATAACTACATTAGTTATAATATTTAGGGAATGTCTGGCGGATAAAAAACAAGGCGGAAAATTTTACAGAGCCGTCAGCTATAGCACAGATAATAATGGATTATAGGATTAATTATGGAGATTTCACCTAAGGGCGGCGAGTATCTGGTTCGCCTGGCAAGAGATTCTATTAAATATTATTTGGACAATCTTGTTCCGTTAAGGCCCCCTAAAGACGTTCCGAGAGGGCTTACAGAAAAGAGGGGGGTTTTTTGCACAATATTAACCTATCCTAAGGGAAGCCTTAGGGGATGCATCGGCTCGATTTTTCCGGAAAAGCCTCTTCTAAATGCCCTGATTGAGGCGAGCTGTTCTGCAACGCAGGACCCGAGGTTTTTCCCCCTGCATAATCTTGAGCTTGAGCAGGTAACTCTTGAAGTTACTGTTTTGGGGCAAATGGAAAAACTTTCAGTGTTTGAGCCAAGAGATTACCTAAGCCTTATTGAGGTCGGCCGCGACGGGCTTTTTATCCGGCGGCGCAACAACTGCGCGGTTTTTCTCCCTCAGGTGCCCGTTGAGCAGAAATGGAGCAAAAAGGAATATATTTGCGAGCTTTGCAGAAAAGCAGGGCTTGACTGCGACACATGGGTTGTAAAGCCTGTTGAGCTTTACAGATTCGGGGCGCAGGTCTTTTCGGAGTCCGACCCCGGAGGGAATATTTACGAGAGGGATATTAAAAACGGGTTGAGGGTGAAGTAATTTTAGGTTAATTGAATTATGGTCAAGTCTATTGGGATTTTAGGTGTTCCCGCTGAGGATTTAAGGATAACTGACCATCCTGAATGGGGCACTATGTCTCGTACAGTATATTTGCCAGGCATTACCGACGCCTTAAGAAAAGAGATAATCCCGCATTTGAGACAGCGTGAGGTCTACGCTGAAGATTTGGGTGAACTTGAATTGGGCGAGCCTTATCCTCTGGCTACAATTAAAAACCCTAAATTTCTGTCCTATTGGGGAAATTATTTAAAAAGAGAGAATATTCGTTTTCTGGATGTAGCGGACGGCTCTTTTGAGAGCAATAGGGAGAAAATACAGGTACTGTCAAAAGAATATGGCTTATTGGTATTGATTGGCCCAAGCCACTTAGGGGCGATTTTTTTATATGGTGGCGGGGATGTTGTTTGCAGGATGGATTATCATGCAGATTATTCAGACCAGGGATTAAGGACAATTCCAAATTATGCAACTTATCTTAATTGGGTTGAGAATAATTTGAAAAATATAGAAGTATATAATCTTTTTGTATGTGAGAATAAGCATCTTTTTGGAAGATCTGCCGATAGCACTATATTGCCTCAGTCCACAAATCATCTGGATATAGATATAGATTGTCTTGGCGGAACGGACAGGTTGATAGATAAAAAGGTATATCCTGAGACAGATGGTCCTGCAAAGGCAACAAAGAGGGAGGTTTTAGGGATTGCAGGCACTTTAGATATAGATAAGCTCGGCATCTGGGAGTATCGGCCTGAGTATGATCCCTCATTAAAGGGTCATTGCCGAGGAGGTCTTGAATTTATAACGAACCTGATAATGGCTGCCGCAAAAGGCAGAGGGTAACTAAGGGAATATCAATTAGGGCAGACTGCGGCTTAAAACAGCTTCCCGATAGATTTGGAAGCCATCCCTAGTAATGATTCTTCCCATAGCAAGAGGTACGCCATCGTCCCCACATCCATATTTTTCTATCTGTTCAATTACCGATTCTTTTCTGTAGATGTGCCTGGATGGAGGGTCTATATTCCAAAGGTCTATTTCTGTGAGTTCTTTGCATTCGGGCTTACTGGAATATGGTGCTACCATAAGTTAAGTAATTAGTTATATTTTTTAAGGGATTTCTTCTATATATTCTGTCCCAAACTTCCCATAAACCCACATTCTTGGCTTTTTTAAATCCTCTTCTGTGGCAACCAGCTCCAGATAGTGCCTCATAGCTGTTCCGTCTCCCCGGGTCCGACCCCTAATATGCTGCCTTATTGTCTCTTTGTCTGGAAATTCACGGCTATATTCCATGTCCCAAGTATCCTGTTTATCTGAATCTTCCATAATATCCCTTCAGCCTATATAAGCAAAAACCAATCAAATACTTATTCCCAAATTACATTATGCCCGGAAAAGTTCTTGTTTACACAGGAGACGGCGAAGGAAAGACCACCGCGTCCCTTGGCCATGCCATAAGGTTTGCGGGCCACGGAAAGCCTGTTGCGGTTCTGCATTTTATGAAGGGGAGGCGGACGGGGGAATTCAAATTCCTCGAAAATAACCCCCTAATAAGCGTCTATCTCTACGGCCCGCCTTATTTTCTTGCCACAACTCAGGCCATACTTACGGGGTGGATTAACGGCGGAAATATAGAATATGTGAGTTCGGGAAGCCTTATAAAAAGGGAAAAGGAGAAAAAGGCGGCAAAGAAGGTTGCCGCAGATAAAGTGGCTTCAACCCTAAAATCCTGCTCTTTTGAGGCCCACAAAAAAAAGGCAAAAAAGGGAATGGAGTGCGCAAATAAGATTATTAGGGGGCAAAAGCACAAGCTTTTGGTTCTTGACGAATTGCTGTATGCAATAAAGTTTAAGCTGGTCAGCGAGAGGGAAGTAATATCCCTTATTGAAAGGCGGAAAAACACGCATATAATTCTTACAGGAAGATATGCCCCTGAAAGCATAATCAAGCTTGCGGATTTAGTTTCGGAGATTTCTGAAGTTAAGCATTACTTCCACACGGAAAAAAAGGCTCTTGTAGGGCTTGATTTTTAGGCGATTGGCTAGGGCAGTAAGCCTGCGACAGATAAGATTATTTAAAGGAGTATGTTATGGAAACGATATTGATTGCGGTTGCGGCAGTGCTGTTCTTAGTGATTTCGGTCTACTACTACAACAAAATCGTCAGGCTTGAGAATCGGATAGACAACTCGTGGGCGCAGATTGATGTCCAGCTTAAGCGGAGGGCAGACCTTATCCCTAACCTCATGGAGGCAGTAAAGGGATATATGAAGCACGAAAAGACAGTTTTGGAGAATGTTACAAAAGCCAGGTCCGCCCTGATGAGCGCAAAAACCCCTCAAGAAAGCATTGATGCTGATAACATGCTTACGGGGGCTCTAAAGTCGCTTTTTGCGGTTTCAGAGAACTACCCTGACCTAAAAGCAAGCCAGAACTTCCTTCAGCTTCAAGATGAGCTTACCACAACAGAGAACAAAGTGGCCTACTCAAGGCAGCACTTCAACGATTCGGTGCTTCTCTTCAATAACACTATTGAGGCGATTCCGGGCAACCTGTTTGCAAAATTAATGGGCAAAAAGGAGCGGGAAATGCTAAAGGCGGAGGAGGCCGACAGAAAAGTCCCTAAAGTGTCTTTCTAATCTTTTTTATCTATTTGATTTTTATTATATACCTTAGTTATGGCAAAAAGGCTTCTCCTTGAGGATCAGATTTCGAGAAATAAGCGCAACACCGTAATTATCTGCGCCCTGATGTTTATTCTCCTGTTTGGGGTAATCTCTGTGATGGGCTATATCTGGTTTGGCGAGCCTCTTTACGCGACAGTTATTGGTATCCCTATTGCGCTTGTATATATTTTGATGTCCTATCGGTTCTCTGTTGAGGCGGTTATTAAGGCTTCAGGGGCAAGGCCTGTTGACCTAAGTGTCAGGCAGGAAAAGCTCCTTGACAATAAGGTGGAGGAGCTTTGCATTGCTTCAGGGCTCCCTAAGCCTAGGGTTTATATTCAGGATACGCAGGATATAAATGCTTTTGCTACCGGAAAAAAGCCTGAAAACAGCGTTGTGTGCGTTACAATGGGGGCTTTAGAGAAGCTTACAGGAGAGGAGCTTGAAGGCGTGCTTGCCCACGAATTAGCCCACATTCAAAACCGTGATGTCCTCCTTGCAACAGTTACTATTGGGGTTGTCGGCTCGATTGCATTAATTTCAGAGATTCTTTTGCGGTCTTTTTTGTGGGGAGGCGGCTCTAGCAGGGAGGGAAAACATATCTATCTCATTCTCCTTGGCATTTTATTTGCTATTCTTGCCCCTATCTTTGCCCACATGACCCATCTTGCCATTTCAAGAAAACGGGAATATCTGGCTGATGCTTCAGGGGCGCACATGACAAGAAATCCGGGCGGGCTTGCCTCAGCTCTTGAGAAAATCCAAAAAAGCGTTCCGGTAAAGCCAAAAGGCTCAAAAACCGTTGCTTCGCTTTACATTTCAAATCCGTTTTCAAGGTCCAAAAAGTCCTCTTTCTGGTCAACCCATCCGCCAACCGATGAGAGGATTGAGAGATTAAGGAATATGTAATTTTAATCCAGTGTATTTTATGGACCAGTAGCTCAGCTTGGAGGCCCTTTGCGAATGCATGGGCGCCGGGCAATTAGAGCGCCACGCTGATAACGTGGAGGTCGCAAGTGAGCCCTTTATTTCAGAGAAAGAAAGTGTTCAATCCCAAGAAAGTAATTCCTGCTCCGCAGGATATTACCGTGAATTTGGCGAAAGAGGGTTCCTGCGAATTCGAATCTTGCCTGGTCCATTTTTGATTATACTGGGATTTATAGTATTTGCGTGTAAGAATAATATGGCAGACTTCGGAAAAATCCAAAAGCTAATAAGCGAAAAAAATATCGGCCCTTCAGAGAGCGGGTACCACACCCAAAGAAGCCTTGAAAATGGGGGCAAAATAAGGGTCCTATTGGTAAAAGGTGAGGATGAGGCTCATGTCGAATATATTTGCCCTTACTGCGGCCACTATGAATATACAAAAAAGATGTTTAAAAGACCTTTTTCAATAAAGTGCGGAGCTTGCGATAGGCTTATTCGGGTGCAGAGGCTCAAGTACCTCGCGGACAAGGCAAGGAAAGCCGCAGACACCGGAGAAACTGAAGAATAAATTAGGCAATTGCCGATACTACAATTGTTACTTTTAAGTGTTTGCTAAATTTTGGATTATGGGCTGTCAAGACTATTTTAAGGGGCCTTTGGATGGATGGCAAACCGAACAATATTTAGAAATAATGCATTCTGATAATTTGCTTAGGGAAAGAAAGACAAAGGCTGATGAAATACTTAATCTTTTTATAGAAGAGACCGGGGTGAGCCATAAGGTTTTTGGTCTGATAAATACAATTTTCTACCTTGAAAAATATCCTGAAAGGCTTTCTTGCAGTCCTGATAGTGGCGAAGCCTATGGTGAGCTTATGCTTATGAGGTTTTGCTTAACTGACCATGAGGCTCCCCTGAATATTTTTGGGCTCCCTTTTGCAGACACGAGAGGAAGCATAAGTGTATATCCTTTGGAGATATTGTATGGGCCTACCCTAAATGCTTCAAATGAGGAACCAAATTTCTTCAGGTATCCGGTATATCTTGCAGTTGATTCAAAATTGCATCCGGAACCAAAGGATTATATTGCAGGAAGGACTGAGCATATAGATGCTGTCCTTCCGGGCTTAATTGAAGTGTGCGGATTTCAGCCCCCGGTTTCCCTTGAGGACAAAACCTGCAGTATTATAGGCCATTTGGCTAAAAATTTTCCTAAAGGCGCAGAATTTTATCCTCTGGGGAGCGAAGAAATTGTTAGGGGCGCTAAATATAATGTGGTGTCCAAGCTTGTTAAAGACGGCTACACACCTCAGATTCTGAGTGCCTTAGAAGAGCTGTCAATGGAATATATTGAGCTTGACCGAATAGTCAGGGAGAGAATGCAGAGCTTAATCGCCACGGAATGTTATGCTTAGCTATTCTTCCAATCCTTTTCCAATATCTTCCATTATCTTGTCGATTTCATTATTTCCGTCAATTTTAAGCACCTTTTCTTCGTAGTGCTCAAGAACAGGCTTTGTGTGCTGGTTAAAAACTCCTATCCTATCCCTTATTGTCTGCTCTTTGTCATCATCCCTTTGGATAAGCTCGCCGCCGCACTCGCAGGTTCCGGGCTTTGGAGGGGGAAGTGTGGCCAGATTGTATACCTTGCCGCATTTTGGGCAAATCCTTCGGTTTGTCATCCTCCGAATAACGGTTTCTTCGCTAGTGTCGAGATAAATCACCCTATCCACTTTTTGCCCTTCCGACTCCAAAAAGCTGTCAAGGAGCTTTGCCTGGGCAACATTTCGGGGATAGCCGTCAAGCACAAGGTTTTTTTTGCCCCCCATTTCCCTGTTTACCGCCTTTGCGACAAGCTCGTCAGGAAGCAGGCGGCCTGAAATAAGGTATTTTGCGATTTCTTCGTCATCAAGGTTTCTGAAAATGTCGCCTGTTGCGATATGTTCAAGACCGTAATTTTTTGCGATTCGGACAGCGGTAGTGCCTTTTCCTGAAGCCGGTGGGCCTATAATAACTAAAATCATTCTTTTGCCCTCTTTATCGCAGAAATAAGGTCGCCGGTTTCCGCCAAAAGCTCTTTTGCCCGCTCTTCAGTTACCCCTACCTTTTCCATCAGAATTTTTATATCCTCAGCTTTGCCTTCATCTTCTTTTACAAAATCGCCCATGACCTGGAGGGTTTCGGTTGTCCCCATTCGGACTTTTGAGACCTGAGGGTTTTTGACAACAATATCGCCGCCGGGGGACTTAATAATTACTTCGGTCGCCTCGATAGACTCAACCTGCATGCCCATTTGCCGGGCCATTTTTTCAAGCTGTTTTGGGTTCATGTTTGGGAACATAACTTTAATGGGGCAATTTTTAATAAGGGCTGAATTTTGGGGGAAAACTCGTCAATTGCAGTAGAGGGATACTTTTGTATGTTTAATCCATTACAGAAAAATATTTATAATTTTGCAGGCTATTAAAATTAGGTGGTTTAGATGTTTCAAAGTCGTGAAAAGGACCCTGGCTTGTCTGGATTGGTTTTGAGAGATAATCTAAACTCCTATGGGGGGAAAGTTGAACAGTCCTTCCGTCAGGTACACCTATATCTTATAGAGGCAAAGAACCAACCTCAGGATAGCAATACGATTATAAAACTAAACCGAGCCTTGTGTGATTCAGAGGCGGTTATTAATAGCTATTCCGAGCTAATCCGCCTATATCCAGAAGAAGAGGTCCGCTACTATAAAAGTCTTCTAAACTCCTATAATTTACATTTAGATGACCTAAGGATTGAGGTGGGCGGTTATGATAATGAGCATAGCCTTATTGTTGGTGATGAAAAAGATGGTTTCCCGCCAATTTATCCTGAAGATGACCCGCTATTTCATAACAAGTTATAGTTCTAAAGCCGGCATATAGCCAATACTTCAAAAAATCTATCCAAAACCAAAACTAATCAAAAATATTTACTCCTTCTTATAGTCAAGAAGGACTTTCTTCTGGAAGTCGTGAATCTTTTTGCACCCTTCGATACACATTGAAGTCATCTGGCTGAACTGCTCTTTTGTTATTATGCCGTCCATCTGAAGAAGTAATACTTCATCTGTCAAAGGCATGTAAGCAATTGGCATGTCCACATCGCCTTCTGTGTCTTCCTTTCCGGCAACATCCAAAACAACCTGGCCCTCAACAATCCCTGCGGCGCAGCTTGCCACACAATCCTTCATAGGTATTCCTGCGGCAGCTAAAGCAAGGGAAGCCGCATTTATTGCCGCGCATCTTGTTGAAGCATCGGCGCAAAGTATTTCTATGTTTATTAGGATTTTGCTTCGCGGCATATCTTCCACAAATACTGCGCTTTCAAATACCCTTTGGATTAGGAGGGATATCTCAACGTTTCTCCTTGAAAATCCCGGCCTGTTTCGGTCGTCTGTCGAGAAAGGGAGCATCTGATAGTTGACATCAATTATTGCCCGGTCGCTTTTTTCCATAAAAGCGGGTATTACCTCCATTGGGCCGTAAACTGTTGCTACGGCAATGGTGTCGCCCATCTGAAACATCGCTGAGCCCCCTGCGTTTTTAACAGGGTTTAAAGTTGCGTTAAGGGGCCTTAGTTCGCCCAAGTCTCTTCCGTCAAACCGTTTTCCGTTTTCAATCAGTGGCATTTTCTTTCACCTCTTTTGATATAATTTCGCTGTCAAGCATCTCAACAATCCTGTCTGTAAGCCCTTTAATATGGGCTTCTCTCTCTATCTTTTGTATTGCCTTTACGGCAAGGTCGGTGTTTTCCCCTTCAATCCAGATAAGCCCGTTCTGCCCTGTTTTTATGTGGCATCCGGTTTTGTCCTGAAGGATTTTCATCATGCTGCCCTTTTTTCCTATCACCCTTGGAATCTTTGAAGGCGATATTGTGATTATTCGCCCCCCTTTTAGGATTTTGGAGTCCCGCCCGCGCATGGACAATTTTACCCTGTCGGTTATCTCGCATACATCGGCGAATATCCAGCTTCCGGGCTTGAACATGTTCATAAGCTGGTCCTGCCTTGTTGTGCGGGCATTTACCTCTTTTACAAAAAGGTAGCCGTTTGACGACGCAAAAATGTCCACAATCCAGAACGGGTGCTTGAAATCCTTTATCTGGCCGATTACTTTGTCTTCCCTTTTTGCCCTATAATTTTGGTTAAATGGCACGACTGAAGTCTTGTAGTCGGTCTTTTTTACGATTCCGAGGTATTTTGAATAGGTTTTGCCGTTTAGAGTGAATACTCCTTCGCCCATTTTTTCGCTTGTGGCAAGAAGGCTTCCGGGCGCTACTATGATATACCTTTCGTCTTCCTTTTCTTCGTTTGTATCGTTTTCCTTATCTTCGCTCTCCATAAAATACCGACACGAAATTTTATTAAGGCTGGATTTTTTGGGTTTTTCCCTTCAGGACTGTATTTTAAATATGTTTCTGGCAAATCCAGGTTACCTGTTAGGGCGCGATTTTCTTACTTTTTCTCCAAAATCTGGGCCTCTCCCTTTGTAAGCCGCCCCAAAACATCATAGACCTCATTTTTCTGCCCTGCGGGGATTTCCAGGATGCAAGAGAAGCTCCCGTCGCTGTTCCAGCTCTCCTGAACGATTTTTCCAAGGGCCTTTATTTTGCCGTAGGCCATTCTACTATAGCTTACAGGGATTTTGAGCTCAAAACGCGCCTGCTCGATTGAGATTGGGATAATAAGGCGGATTTTTTCAATAACTGATTGAACCTGGTCTTCCGCGCTTTTGCCAAAATCAATATTTGCTCCGCATTTTTCAATTACTCCTAAAATCCTCTCCGGTGGGTGGGGAAGACCTGTTTGCGGGTTTACCCCGTTTTTTGAGATGATTGCGGCAATTTTTCGCTTTTTTTTGTCTATAATTTCGTCCCTGAGGCTTTTTGGTATCTGGACCTCCCCCTCAGAAATTATGGCTTTTGCGGCTTCTTTTTTATTTTCCGTCCTAAAAGCGCTTCTTAAATCTTCTTCTGGGGCCTTTTTTCCTGCCTGAAGGTCAATATAGATTTCGTTGCTTACAAGAGCATCCTCGAGCAGGGCCTTGCCTTTTTTGAATTCCAGGGCTTCTTTAGGGTAGACTAATATCTCAAATACAGTCTTTCCCCTCTTTAGCCTTGCGATTACAGGTTCCATAAGTATTAAATGCAATTAATGATAGGCAAAATAAGTGTTTATACCTTCACCGCATAAGTCCCGGGAGACCCAAAGCCCAGCTCTTTTGCAATCTCTGACTTTTCGGGGTTAAACACTATTGCTACCCCCTGCCAGTTTTCTGTCAATTCCTTTACCTTGCAGGCGGGGCATTCTTTTTCCTCCGTGAGCCTGTGGCAAATCTTGCATGCTTTTTCAGTCATAAAACATCTTATTTTAAAAAAAGAAAAGCATTAGGTGAATCCAAGAATATAGTTTTGAGAGGTTATTTAAGGATTTTTCCGGAATTCGGCGCCAATTCTGGCAGATTATAGGTATCTCCTCCTTTTCAGCATTTTCTCAAAAACCCTTAAAACTGCCGCTTCTTTTCCATATCCCTCAAGAAAAGGCCCCCAGCATTCCAAATCAGGGTGGACCGAATGGAAGTTCTGGTAAAGCGTCAATAGGTCTGCGGCCTTTTGCTCAGGGGACTTTGTTTCTACTGAAAGCCCGAAATCTATAAATACGATTTCGCCACTTGAGAGAAGAATGTTTGAAGTTGTAAGGTCGCCGTGGATTATGTCGCCTGAGTGCATTTTTGCCACATCTTCGCCGATTTTTCTGCAAAGGGCGCCGGCGTTTTGGGGTGTGAGCGAGTCTTTTAGCTTTTCGCCTTCAATGTATTCCATTTCAATCTTAAATTCTTCATCTCCATGCATTAGGGGAGCCCTAATTCCAAGCCTTTTTACATCTGAGAGGATTTTTGCTTCTTTTTTAGTCCTTGATTTCCGAAGAAAACCGTCAAGCTCCCCGATTCGGTAGCTTTTTTTGATTCTCTCCTTCAATATTTTCCCATCGTCTGTGAGATAGACTTTCGCCTCGGCACCTTGAGCGATTAGTTTCATTATTTTAGTTGGTTGCGGCCTTTAAAAGCCAAAAGCGGCTTTTTAAAAGAATAGTAAATTATGCCTCTTAAGATTGGCTTGGATGTCGGTGGCACAAAAATCCTTGGCGTTGCGATGGATAAGGGAGTTGTTCTGAAGAAAAAAAAGATTGCTGTCGGCGAGCCCTCTCAGGACGTTTTTGCAAAGGCAATGTCTGGACTAGTGACTTTGCTTCTGGACGGAAAGCCTACAAAGTCAGTAACTATGGGTGTTGGGCTTCCGGGCTACTCAGAAAACGGGATTTTACTCAAAGCCGCGAACCTGCAATTCATGGAGGGATTTGATTTCAAAAAGTTTTTCAAAAAGCGCGGCTTCAAAAAAGTTTCAATTGACGGGGACGCGGCGTGCTTTGCCCTCGGAGAATCATTGCGCCTTGGGAAAAAGAATCTGGTTGGGATAACCCTTGGCACGGGAATAGGCTGCGGAATCGTCCTTCATGGGAAAATCTATCACGGGCTTGGAAACGCGGGCGAGCTTGCCCATACAATTATCCACCCCAACGGTTGGAAATGTCCTTGCGGAAACCGGGGCTGCATTGAAGAATATTTTTCGACACGCGCCCTTATGAGGGAGACAAAAAAGGTTTTCGGAAAAGCAGTTGACGCATACGACTTAAATCTGCTTTGCAAAAAGGGCGACAAATTGGCCGATTTAGTGTGCCGGCGGCTCGGGCTTTATTTGGGGCTTTGCCTCGGAAACGTCGCAAACCTGATAAATCCGGAGGCGATTTCCATTAGCGGCGGGCTTGCCCAAAACAAGCTTCTCGTGAAATACGGGATTGAGGAAATGAGGAAGGTGATTTATTTTAGGGAGCCGAAAATAGTTTTTGGGAAGTACGAGAGCGCGGCTGTTGGGGCTGCGAATTTGAAATAATAGCATTTTTTAAGTCAATCTGCAAGTCTGCTTTAAAGTTAAATTTCCTAAGCTTTTGATGGAAATATACGAAATAGGATCTGGAGATAGCATAACTTTGGGAAAACTGGACAGCCCCATAAGAGACCTGTTAAATATTGGAGAGCATACAGTCTATGGCACGGTGTATGAAGATAATTTTGGAGATCGCGTGGTCAAATACACTGTAATCCACAGGCCGGGGCTTCATCTTGGAACTTCATGCTCCAAAGAAAAGATTTCTGTGCCAGATATTCAAATTTGGCTGACCTTGCTCTTCAATTTTGTGAAGGCCTCAAAACTAAAAATATAGGCTGCAGTCGAGAGTATAGTGGGAATTTGAAAATGGCCCTTGTCTAAAAAGTTGGGCAGGATGATAGGCTTTTTAAGACCCGGGACAAAGTTTTAAGGAGCATGAACCTCTTCGGGGAGATGACCCTGACGCAGTTTATTCCCGGCGATTTCGAAATGGAGGTTTTCTATAAAAAATGCAGCGAGATTTGCCCTGAACGCGTCAGAAGAATTTAAAAATACGCCCTGGCCGGGATTTGAATACCCAGAAGCCTTTTCGAGATTTTGGCTAAAAAGGCTTCAGCCAAAACACGCTTTTTTGCTATACGAGGCTTCTTACCCCAAAGTACACCTGATGTGAGGCTTGCGCCTTACACGGTTGTTCTGCGAAATTTGTTTCTTTCTTTGGGGCGCCGGAATTTCTTTCTATAAGGAAAGAAAGTCTGACCCGGGTCGCAGGATTGACAGTCCTGTATCCTAGACCGAACTAGACTACCAGGGCATAACTTAGTTAAGAAGAAATTTATTCTACACTTCAGCAAAGTTGCTTTAATCCGAAATATTCCCTAAAAGCCCCCTTTTTTTGAGCTCATTAATCTCCTGGTCCCTGTATTTTGCGATTATATCGCCCCGATCATCCGGCTGGGCTTCCCAAGGCCTAACAAGCACAATCATATTGAGGTCAATCCAGAGGCTTCTCTTTTTTGCGCCGGGTATTCGGCACAGCCTGATTTTATCGTCAGTGCACAAAACCCTAAAGTGGGCTCCGCCCATTTTCTCTTCAACTACCCCAAGAAATTCTCCTTCTTTTGGATATCTTACCCGAATTTCCCCCATTTCTTCTGTCATAAATAATTAAAGCATAAATACTAATCTGCTAGTATCCCCATATATAAAGCTTTATTGTAAATGGTATGTCGTTTCCCCTAAGCCCTGTGTAGAAATGGGTTGCAACAACCCTTTGCTCAGGAATTGTTTTTCTAAACATAAAATAGCGCTCCCCGGATGTCCATATAATCGCCGCTTTTAGGAGCAGATTCAAGTCGTCTCTTGAGCGGTCATAATCGTATATCCAAAAAGCCCGGGGCATAGTATCATAAGAAAGACCGTAGTTTGGAAGCCCTGCGTTTGCAAGCGCGTAATTTTTTGAAGAATCTGAAAGGACAGTTGAGCCGGTTACAATTGCATTAAGGGGAACCTCGTCTATAAAATTATAATCCCGGGGGTTTGCCCCCGAGGAGCTTAGGTAAAGGTCCATCCATTTCCCTTCCAGAGGGTCTATTTGAAACAATTTAATTTCGGCTCCTGAAGGGAGGGAGCAGGATTCGCCCTCGCGAAGGCAATCAGAGCAGGATGTAATGTTAAAGCAGTTATTTATAGGGTCATGGGCTATTCTATAGGTTCCATCATAAATCCGAAGCTCACCTGTGTTTCCGGGGCCTAAAGCCCTTACTCTAATCAGGCTTGAGGAAAATCTTTTGGCAAGCCCCGCGTTTATATTGTTGGAAAGGTTATTAAACCCAAGGTCGCGCTCCCCGCTCCCCGCTCCGCTAATAGATATATCAAAAAGCTCTTTTGTCAGGTTATCGGGCTCGCCGCTAAAGTTGGCTATTAAGATAAATCCCTTCCCTTCCTTTAGCCTCTCCTCAATGGCGGGCCGCCTCATATCAAGGTCGTAATTTCCAAATATTATGAAAGTGTCAAATATTCCGGAGAGATTTTCAAGCTCTATTCTTTTTACGGCAAACTCAAGAGTAGGGTAGGAGGGGGTTAGCGCATTTCTTTTTAGCCACTCTTCCTGTTCTGATGAGCAGATACAGCCCACAGAAATAATAGGCGCCCCTATATTTTTGATTTCATATTCAAAGTCCTGAGTTGCAGAGAGCAGGGGGCGCGTCAGGTTTTTTAACAGCTCAATATCTTTTTCCCTTTCCATAAACAAGTCACTGCCGTCAGAAAGCGGGTCGGTTATAAGCGCATCTTCAAGAAGGTGGGTCGACTCAAGGCTGAAGAGAAGGTCTTTGGCGATAAGCTGGACTTTTACCGCCCCCCATTCATTAGGGTCATCATAGGTGAAAAATTTTGGAAGAAGGATTGCAAAAAGCATGAATGAGAAAATGACTATTTCAAATACCCTGATAAACCCCTTTTTGGATAAGTATGCCTTAACTGACATAAACCCTCACCTCGACAAATTCACCTTCAAGCATTGCAACCCTTTTTATCATAGCGGTCCTTCTTTGCAGATAGGGGGACTCTGCGAGGGCGCCGAAAGGCTTGCAGTCAAGCGCAGTGTCCCGGGTTGAATTCATATAAAGAATTTCAACTGAAAGGTCTTCATTGTGCAGGCCGGTTGCCGAGCGGAGGCGTTCAAGCTTCTCAAGGCTTTTTGAATTGCATATCTTTTCAAGCTCTTCAAGTTTTCTTTTGTCGAGCTCAAGCATATTTGATGCAAGGCCCAGACGCTTTAGGTTATCTTCATCCCAATTTTCAGGGAAACCCTCGTCTTTGATAATCAGCTCGGAAATAATGTAGGCCTTTGTGTTTAGGGAATTCATCCTGATTGTTTCGCTTTTTGAAGGGTAGTAGCTTAGGACAACATAAATCAGGTATATTGAGAGGGAAATAAAAAGCGCGATGCTTATAAGAAAATACACATTTATCTGTCCCCTGCTTTTTTTGCTACTTTGCATACTAAAAAAGCCCCCCGGCATTTGCAAGCATAATAGCTACAAACCCTATCAGCATCATAATGAGGCCGTGCTTCATTCCGTCAACCCAGCTTTTGTTTGCAATCTGCCCGGCGATTATTCCCGTAAAAAGCCCCTGAACCAAAACCATGCTAAAAAACAGGGATTTGTAATAAACCTCAAGAGGCTCGCTTCCAAACCCAAACATTCCGCTTATAAGGGTAAAGCTTGAGCAAAGAAAAAAGCATAAGCTGTCTTCGCAGGCTATGCATGGGGAGGCTACTTGCATCATCTGGATTCCCCCAAAGTCACCTTCAGCGCCTGCATTTGACATTTCTGTAAGCATGGGTATTAAGAAGTGCCCAAGCATCACAACAAGCACGATGTACATTATGAAGATGCCATACATCATCATTACATGCTGGCGCATCATTGATTTTCTGTAGTCTTCGCTTTCCATTATTTTGAGCAAAGACCCCCTCAATGTTTGGAGAATCCCCTCAACATTCCCCCCTGACCTGTAAGTCTCAAGAAGGATTGAGAGGCTTCTTGAAAGCAGTTTGCTCCCGGACATTTGCTTTCTGAAATATTTGAGGGAATTGTCAATTGTTACCTCCCAGCTAAGGTCATTTTGTATCTTTTTGACATGCTTGTTTAGGGCGCCATATTCACCCTGGCAGTTTTTTATTGCCTGAGGAAAGGACACTCCGCTGCCTTTTGACTCTCTCAGGTCGTCAAGAAAGGTCGGAAAATATTTTTCGCAGTCGCGAATGTCGCGCAATTCCATATATTTTACGAAAAATATCGGAAGGATGAATACAAATACGGAAATAAAAAGGAAGTTGTAGAGGAAGTTCATATTGTTGTAGACTATTGCCGCTAAAAATCCCATCATAATGAAGGCGCAGGTCAGGGCAACGGAGTACAAAAAAGCCTCTTCCATTTTTGAAAGCTCCCTCCCGAATATCTTTTTGAATTTCATGGCGCGGCAAGATTAATGTAATATGCAAGGCCCAAAGACACTATGGGCATTATGACAAATGAAATAAGGACCTGAAGGACAAGAATATTTCCGGCGCCTCCCATCATAGACATAACTGTTGAGAGTATTGTAAAAAATATGGACCCGACAATTATAATTGTGATATAAATTTCAACAATCATTGAGAGGAGGTCGGAGTATTCCTTAATCCTTCTTTGGTATTCATTAAAAAGGTTTTCCGATTTGTTGTTTAAAAACATGGTGAGGTCTCCGCCGCTTCGCATGGTGGAGTCAATCCCCATAAGAAGCTCTTTGAACTGCCTTGATGGGGTCCTTTTTGCTTCCCTCCTTAATGCGCTGCTAAGGTCCATTCCAAGGCCTTCAACATCCCGGATTACATTCATGGCCTGCTCTTTTAGCTCAGGGTATTCGTCAAGTTTTGAGATAGCCTTAAAAATATCGATAGGGGGCGAATCAGAGGATGCGGTTGCAGTCATGTAGCTTACTGAGAAGGGCAGGCCCTTTTCAATATTTGAGGCAATTCCCCCATACTGGGAGCGAGGATAGGTGGTGAAGAGAAGAAAGATAGTAAATGTGATTGATGCTGAAAGGGCTATGGACAAAAGAAGCGCCCATACCACATGAGTAAAAAAAGAGAATATAAATGTGATTATCGGGATTTCTATTACCAAAAGAACGACTGCCGCAAAGAATGACAGGGATAAATATTCTTCTGGCGTGTAGCGAAGGCCGCTTTTTTTCAGGTCATCTTTGAGATAGCCGAAGTGGGGCGAAAGCTTTTGGGCAACTTCGCCATAGAACATATAAGTCCGCCTTATGGAGGAGTCAAGCATAAAATATGTCTGTGTTTATTATTGTTATTAGGCTTTTGCCATAATTTTGCGCTTAGGCCTGCTTAAGGCTATATAAGCCCGACTTCAAAAGTCTTTGAGATAAACTTCCGAGCTTCGTCAGAAGTTATCTGGTGGTTTTTTCCGATTTTTAGGCCTTTTTTGATTCCCGGCCGCTTTAGGGTTACGCATATATCCATTCCGAGGATTCCGATTTTCGGATCATATTCTATTCCCGGGATATCAAGGTACTCCGGGATTCCAAATGAAAATGTCCTTCCGGAAAATGATTTTTTGGCGAGTTTTCCTTCTTTGGCCAAAATAAGCCTTTTTAGCATATTCTCGGCGGCATCATCCCTTAGCGTGGCAATAACCCCTATGTTTCTGCCTTTTGCGACATTGAAGGTGGACCTTTTGGAAGTCTTTCGGTAAACCGGCTTTTTTTCAGCAAGCCGCTCAAGTATTATTTTTGCCTGTTCAAGCCGCTCTCCGGGACCACCCATTCCGATATTTATCACAAGCTTTTCAATCTTAATAGCTCTCATGGGATTTTCTTTTTCGGATACCTTTGCTTTTTCTGCCATATAAGGCATTCACTTTAAAAAAAGAAAAGCTTTAAAATAAGCATATAATATATATTCAAGGATATATTACAAGATATATTTGTCTAAATCAGGCCTGCAAGCAGGTATAATATAGTGAGGCCCGCGGGTATTGCAAAATTGTCGTCTATACTGCTAAAAAGCTCAATAATCGCCCCCGCAAGGGAGAGGAGGATTGCCGCCGGGAGGCTTTGGAGGAAGATATATGAGGCGGGAATGGCGAGAAGCAAAAATCCAAAGAATCCCTCAAGGCTCTTATTTTTCCAAATTTTTCGCTTTCCGTAAACTTTTCCGATAAGGGTTGAGGCTCCGTCCCCAAAGGTAAGGATTGCAATTACTGCGCTTGCCGCCCGTATATCAAGCAAGAGGAGGGGAAGGGTTATCCCAATTCCATAAAAAAGGGCCCCCTGGTAGAGTATTTTTTCGTCTTTTTTTCTCTCAAAAGTGACTAGAATTCTGTTAAACAGGTGGCTTCTAAACCTTTCCTGTTGGAGGATTGAGATTGCAACAACTGCCGCAAAAAGGGGCAGGGCAACCATTTTTCCAAGAATTGGCTCAAGGCCCCATGCGGCAATAATAATTGCCGACCCGAGAATCATGTGGGCGAACTTTCTCCGAAATTCCAGCCGGATTTCGCTTTTTTCAAGAATACTCATAATTATCTATGATTTTCTAAAAAGTATAGAATATATTAAGGAGTTTTAGCTCTTAATTTAAAAATTTAGTGAATTTTATGGACGCAAAGCTTTTTGGCAAGTGGGATTATGATGCTGAAGTGAGTGATTTAGGAATAAAGCCTTATGTTGATATTTCCCCTAGAGTTTTGCCAAAATCCTGCGGCAGGCAGAGAGATAAGCATATAGTTGAGCTTTTGATTACCCACCTTATGGTCCCGGGCCACAAAGGAAAGAAGCACAAGACAACCTCAGGGCAGTGCACCGGAAAGTATTCTACAGTTTATGCAATTGTTGAGGAAACTTTTGATGTTATTGCCGAAAAGACAAAGGAAAATCCTGTCAAGGTATTTGTTAAGGCGGTTGAGAATTCCGCCCCTTATGAGCTTACAATTTCCCAGCAGATTGGCGGCATTGTGGCAAGAAAGCCGGCATTATGCGCCCCTAAAAAAAGGCTTGACTTTGTGATGAGGCGGTTTGTGCAGGGGGCTTACCAAAAGTCTTTTTCAGGCAAAAAGCCGATTGTTCAAACCCTTTCGGCGGAGATTTTGGCCGCGTACAAGAATTCGGCGGAGAGCTTTGCAATCCAGGAGCGGCAGAGAAATGAAAGGGAAGCTGAAGGGGCAAGGTAATTTTGGCTTTTTTATTTCAGGCAGTATAATTAAATAGTGTATATTGCAGTCAAGAAAAGTATTTATAGTTTTAAGGTATATTATAATTAGGTGGTAAAAATGAGTATAAAAGAGAAAGTTGGCGACTTAGGCGGAGATCTAGCTTATGGAGCAGATAAAGTGTGGGATATCCTCAAGTTTTCTAGTAAAGCCCCCTATGAATTCGCTAAATAGAGCGGTAGGCTATCTATAATGGGCCCTGAGGGTAATAGACTGCCTTACTACAAGGATATTTTAAAAGGATTGGCTTTAGGGGCTATGTCTACATTACCGGCAGCAGTTGTTGAAGGTACCGCATTAGTTTTACCTCTATATCTGACTGGAAATGCGGACTATCTACACAATAGCGACTTCTTTAATAGTTTGGCAGGTCTGGCCGGAGTTGTAGATAATGAATACGGGGCGGACTTGGGTCTTTATTTGCTTGCTCTTGCATTGAATGGCCTGAAAATAGGGGTTGGATTTGCAAAAGGGGCGGCTGAGGAGAAAGTAAGGCAGAAGAAATATCAGTAATCCCTTTTTAATTTTCTATTAAATCCTTTTCATTTAGAGCTTATTAAATATTTTTCTAATCATTCTTATGGCAGATGAAAATGCGGATATGAAAGCGCTTTGCGCCCTTGTGGAGAAGGTTGCCGGAAGCGACACAGGAAAAATAACCAAGGGGATTAATGAGGTCACAAAGGCGGCTGAAAAAGGCGCGGCAAAAGTTGTAATAGTGGCCCAGGATGTTGACCCAAAAGAGCTTACCATGCACATACCCATCATCTGCAGGGAGAAAGGCGTGGCCTATTTTGAGATTGCCTCAAAGGCCGAGCTTGGAAAAGTTGCCCGACTGCCTGTTTCGTGTTCTTCTCTTGCAATTCTTGATTTCGGCGAATTCGCCGACGAGGCGAAGAAGTTTTTGAAATAAGCCTCAAATTAGCCTTAACCTATTCTGAAAAACTAATTTATGAACCCTCTTCTTGAAGTTACCCGACCAAGCGTCTGTTTCTTGGCGATTTTTGGGATGGTTATCGGGCTTAGCCTTATAAATATTCCTCAAAGCCTGTGGATTTTTCCTATTCTTTCAGCGGCCTTTATATGCGCCGCCGGGAATGCGATAAATGACTATTTTGACGCTGAAATCGACCGGATAAACCGCCCAAAGCGGCCGATTCCTTCGGGCCGGCTTAGCAGGAATTCTGTTCGGGTCCTCTATATAGGTCTGAACTTCATGGGGCTTATTTTTGCCTATTTTGTGTCGCTAAATTTCTTCATTTTTGCGCTTTTCAATTCAGGAGTCCTTTACTTCTACTCGAAGTCCCTTAAAAAAACTGTTTTAGGAAACTTGGCTGATACTTACCTTGCGGTTGCGGTTTTCATTGCCCCTGCGCTTATCTTAGGGGGATTTTCCGGTATTTTGGCTTCCCCTCTTCTTGTTCTGGCTTATATACCGTTTTTTGCTAATTACAGCAGGGAAATTATTAAGGATATTGAGGACGCAGAGGGGGATAGGGCTTTAGGGGCTAAAACCCTTCCGATAACTTTAGGCAAAGGCCCCGCCTTTTTGTTTGCAAAAGCCCTGCTTTTAGTCGCCGCCGCTTCTTTGTTTGCCCCTTACCTTAGCGGGATTTTCCCCGAAGGATACCTTATTTTTGCGGTTTTTGGGGCAACAGGTTGTTTGCATATAATATCACTTGATAATGCCCCTAAGATGCAGAAATTGCTAAAAGCTTTGATGTTCTATGTTTTGGGGGTTTTTTTGGCTTTTTCAATATAGGCGGAAAAATCAGGGAAATTTAGCTTAAAGGGACTATTTCCAATTATCTGCGGTAAGCTCAGTCAGTTTGATGGCTTCGGCGAGGTCGCGCCCGTCAAAAATCTCGTTTGGGGTGTGGATATTTCTTACAGGTATTCCTAAAGAGCCGCATAAAATTCCTTCTTTTATGAGTTGCACGATTGCGGCATCTGTCATTCCCCCTTCCACGATTTCCAGCTGATATTTGATTTTATTTTCCTTTGCGGTATTAACTAAATAATTTCGGATTGCCTCCGGGACAATTATTCCCTGCCCTCCGGCTTCAATTATCGTAATTGAAACGCCCTTTCCCAGGGCAAGTTCAGAGTCTTTTTTCGACACCATTGGTGTATCGCCTGCAATTGAGGTATCTAGAATAATTGCAAGGTCGGGGTTTATCGAGTAGGTGGCAGTTCTCGCCCCCTTAAGCCCGACCTCCTCCTGGGTTGAGAACACGAAATAAAGGTCGTTTTTGGGCTTTTTTGTTCTTTTTAATATGTCTATGAGCGCGTAAACCCCAAGCCTGTTGTCAAGGGCCTTTCCGCAGTAGGTGTTTTTTTGGAGCTGGCGAAATTCTGACTTAAATGAAATTGGAAGGCCGAGCTCAATTCCGAGGCCCGGATTTTCCGGTTCTTTTTTTTCGCCTTTTTTCTTTTTTTCTTCAACAAGGCCTACTTCAATATACATATCGTCGTGTTTTATTACTTTTTCCCATTCCTCTTTTTTTTGCAAGTGGATGGGCTTTGAGCCTATAACCCCCTCAATATCTTTTTTTCCTTTAATGATAACCCTCTGGCTTAAAAGAATTCGGTTGTCTATGCCCCCAATTTTTGTGAATTCTACAAACCCTTTTTCAAACCTTTTGACGAGAAGTCCGATTTCGTCCATATGCGCCACCAAAGCGACTTTCTTCTTGTTCTTGCCGGCGCCCTTTTTAAGCGCAATAAGGTTTCCCATGTTGTCGACCCGAACAGAATCTGCATACTTTTCGACCTCCTTTTTGATAATCTCCCTTACTTCGCTTTCAAATCCGGAAACCCCGCTCGCCTCGCTTAGCTTTTTAATCAGGCTGATGTCCATAATATTCAAATCAACTTTAATTTATGGGCCGCCTTTTTCCGCTTGGTTTGCTATTTCTTATTGTGGGCCTTTCGGGATGCACGGATATTTTTCCGGGTGGGGACGCGGACCCCTCTGAGCGCCCGCTTTCCCTTGAGCTTTATTCGGAGTTGCCTCAGGTGAGGGCGAGCGAGGATGAATATACATATCTTACTCTTATCATAAGAAACCCGAGCGAATATGATTTGTATACTGTTGAGGATTACGGCATAAAAGCAAGTGTCGTGGATGAAGGCCTCTTTGAAAGCTACGAGGCGCAGGGAGAAGAAGAAATAGAAAATTTGCAGGGAATAAAGCAGACCTCAATTACATGGAAACTTACTCCCAGATCAGACATTCCGTCAGAGACAAACACTCGGGTTTGGGTGAGGGCGGTGATTAATAAGGAGATAACCTTTCCGATAAAGATTCTTTTTGCAAGCAGGGATTACTTGGCGGGAAAGGAGATGGCGGGCGAGCCTGTCCCGAATGCCCCAAAGACTATGCATTTCTCGGATAATTATATCACAATGACCGTTGACCTCAATCGGGCGCCGCCGGTTGTCACAGAAAAAGCTTACGCCAATATTTATTTTTCACCTTTGTCAGGGGGGGGTGTTATTAAGCTGGAGGATTGGGAAGATAATGGGGATATGGAATGCAATAAAGATTATAACCCTTTGCTTGACAAGGCCCTTTCATGCACCTTTTCCGGCAAATCCGACTCTTTGACAGAAGAGATATTTTACTTTACGGTCAAGTATACCTACACTGTGGATATGGTTTATCCGTTCAGGATTATTCCTTCGCGCGTTCCCAAATAATAACTAAATAGGACTACTATATGAAAATTATAAACTATTAGTATATCGTAAGATAATTTGGTATATGGTAAGCGAAAAATGTATGATGTGGAATATCCCTTCCAAGGGCATTGACGGAAAATTCGGGCAAGGCTTTGCGGAGCTGATGGCGAGAGCTTCGAAAAGCTCTATTCGCGAAAGCTGTTTCGGCGGAAATTTAGGCAAGCCTTCACCACATCAGCCAATAATTTACAAAAACACTCCCTTGAAGGTTCTTGGCGCGGGTATGGTTGTGCTGCTTGCAGCGTCCGGTTTTGGCGCAGCCCTTGGGCCTTCAGACTACTCTCCGGCAGGCAACAAGTCGGATTTAAGGTCATTGGGGCTGTATCCCTTTCCGCCGGGCGTTTTTGGGCCTGCAATATATATGGCCTTAGAGCAGCAGGGCCATATTCCGGAAAGATATATTTTAGAGGCGCTTAGGAGAGGGCCGGAAATTGTAAAAGAAGCGCCGCCGGAAGTTATAGAAGCCGCCCCCCCGAAGATAGACTGCAGGGATGACCCTTTTGGTTCTTCCTGCCGGAAAGGCTACACTTGCGCAATCGCATTTACGGATATTAGCCCAAGCGAATTTGAGGAGCTTGCCAAAAAATACGGCTCTGAAATAGATAGTTCTCTTGGCTGGAATTGCAGCGCCTCTTGTAAGGAGGCAGATAAGGGGTGCATACCCTCCGACCAAAAAACCCGGCAATATTTCCAAAAGATATTGTGGGAAGAGTTTGGGGTTCCCAGAATCATACAAAAAGGCGAGATTGACGGAATCAGCGAAAAATCAAAAAAAGCGGACGCTCTAAAAAGGCCTCAGAAGGAATATATATACCAAATTGGGGGAAGAGGTTCCCGGCTGAATATTGGGGTAGGCGCAAACGGATACAAATTTCGGCCCGAAAGCTCAAACCCCTACTTTTTTCTAGAGATTGAAAACCGGCTGGGTTCGGATGTTGAAATTGATTACTGCAGGATTTCCTGCCTTGGCGAGGGTTTTGAGAAGGCTGAATTGAGGCAGGAGGGGGCTAAAGAAGATAATAGGCTGAATACTTCTAAAGAAATGGGCTTTCGCTGGGAGATTTATCCCAAAAAATCAGGCATTTACCCCGAAGAGCAGTATGTTTTTGCGGATTTTGCTTATACGGCCTCTTTTGAGGCGCAGGCAGGGACAAGTTCAATAAGGCACGGACCTCTTGAAATAAAAGTCACCCGCGAAAAAGAGGCTGTCGAAAGGAAAGGCGGGGAAGCTCGATATGCTTATACTCTTAAATTTGAAAATACGGGACAGGGGATTTTGGAGCTGGAAAAGGCGGAAATTTTGAGGGGCGGCGAATTTGGCTCGGCTGAGCTTTTGGGGCCGTATGCGAAAGGAGAATCCAGAGAATATACCTTGATTGGGGGGAGCGGCGGAGTTCCAATAGGGATAAAATATGCCTATGCAGATAGGGCCGGTAGGGCATATATCATCACTTAGCCTGAGAACTATTTAATTTCCATAAAAAGCCCCAATTTCAGCACTTTAAATTTCTTCAGGACTACTATAATGGAGGTGAAAGTTAGTATTCCGGAAGGGGTGGAGGCCCGATTGGAGGGATTTAGATTGACCCTTAAAGGCCCTTTGGGCGAGTTGGACAGGGATTTCTACAACAGGGGAATCGCAAACCTGATAAAAATGAAGCTATCCGGAAATGAGGTTACAATTTCCACAAAGGAAGAGTCAAAAAGAGTCAAGGCGATTTTAGGGACTCTTAAAGCCCATGTTAATTCCCTTTCAGAAGGGGTTACAAAGGGGTACAAATATTCCCTTAAGGTGCACCATGTTCACTTCCCAATGAGCCTTGAGAGAAAGGGAAATGAGGTTATAATCAAGAATTTTATAGGCCAAAAAGACATAAGGAAATCAAAAATTATTGAAGGCATTGATGTAAAAATTGAAAAGCAGGAGATAACCGTTTCCGGGCTCGATAAGGAAAAAGTGGGTCAGACTGCAGCCAATTTTGAGCTTGCGACAAGGCAATGCAAAAATGACCGTAGAAGGTTTCAGGACGGGATTTATATAGTTGAGAAGGCGGCGCCTTTGAACCAGTAAAATTTTTTCTAGAGATGAGCTATATTTTTATTGGTAATAGGATATTACCCGGTATATCTTGAATAGCTATATTAAATATTTATCATAAGCACATGAAACTTGCCTATGATAGATGATAATCTTCCAAAGTCTGCAAGAGTCCAAAATCTACTGCCTTTTGTTGGACTTCCTTGACTTTCCCGGCTCCGAAATCCTTTTTCGGCGGGCGCAGCTTGGGCACACATAAAGCCTTGAGTTTGAGGTCAAAAAGCCGACTTCTGAGAGGTCTTTTCTTAGGGAGGGGTCGGATATTGAAAATCCCCTCCTCTTTATGAAAGTCTTGTATTTAGGGACTTTTTTTCCGCAAAAAGAGCAGGTTACCGTAAGCTCTGTGCCTCTTCCCTTTCCATGTTTATGTACCCTCCTGTATGGTGCGTCAGCCATAATTTATCTGCAAATTTTATATTATGAGGGCTATGAAGGGGCAGATATTCCTGCTGGGAGCAATTTCCGTTGCCCTTGCCTTATTTCTCCTTGCCCCGGGGATGCAAAAGGAGATTTTTCTTCCTAAAACCGACACTTATATTCTGGAAAATATCGCCTTAGAATATAATTATTGGCTTTCTTACCTGTCGCTTGAGGATGAGGGGGATTATGAGCCGGAATCATTTGGCAGGTTTGTCAAGGAGAATTATCCCCACCTGGAGCTCTATTATATCATTTACCCCCGGGGCGAGAACGCAATCTATTTTGCAAACTTTTTTGATGAGACTCTGATTTTCTCGTTAGAGGGGCAGGATTACCCCGCCTTGCCAAATAAAACCCAAACCGCATTAAAATTAACCGGCAGGGCGGATATTTCTGTATTGGGCAGGGAATTTTCCATTTTGCCAAAAAGCAGGTTTTCGGGCGCAATATTTATCTCTTCGGGAAGCCCGATGGCTAAGGCGGAAATTCTTAAAATATTCGAATAAGCGTCAGGACTGTTTAAATAAAATTGCCAATAAAAAACCGATAAAAAATTACTGCTCAAGGGCTTTTCTAAGCTCAGCCTGCTTTTTTGCGCCTATTTCAAATATTTTCTCGAGGTCTTCTCTAGGTATTCCCATGGAACCCTGCTTTTGCATGGCGCAAATCCTTCCGTCTTCAAGGTAGGATAGGCATAGCGAGTAGTCAAGCGCATGCTCTTCAGCGGAGCTAAGGTCGGCAATAAATTCACCGTCTATGCTTGAGACTGTCACCATTATAGGCACTGAATTGAGCTTTAGGGGCTTATCGCTTTGCGCAGCCTTTCCCTTTTCATCAAGGACGGGCATTTTTGCGCTCATAAGGGCCTTAAGGGCCGCAAGGTTTATTGCATCAATAAGGTTTCCGTCATAGTTGAGGATATAGGCGTCAATGAATATTGTGAACGCTTTTTCTCCCGGGGTTATGCAGAAATCCTCGAGCGCAAGAGCTTTGCTCTCCCTTATGCTTCGGTCAACAACCCTTGAAGCCTCAATATCCTTGTTTTGGGACAGTTCCTTGAATACAATGGGGATATAGCTTATATTAACCATAAGGCCCCCTTTGTCCGGGCTGTCCGGGTAAGGCGTCATTGTGTCGAATTTTACGCCGGCGATCACTTTTGTGTCGCCAAGAGAAAGTTCGCAGGAGCCTTCCGCTTTTTTGAGCCTGTTTGCCTTTATCTCAATTTTTCTGTATTCCAGAGGGCTTCTGCCCTCAAGCCTTGAGCCTTTAGTGATCAGTTCCCTGACCAATTCCGGCGATGTTGTTTCTACCATAATTAAAAAGGAAAATTATTTGTATCGCAAAAAATAAAATTTGCCCTACTTCTTTTTGTCTTTCTCTTCGGCTTTCTTAGTTTTATCTTCTATCTGGTCTTCTATAGATACTGATTTTGAGGAGGCATCTACCCATTGCCGTATCATGTCTTCGATGATGCTGGACATTTTGAATTCCTTGAGAACGCATAGCGCCTTGAATCTTAGGAATAACTCTTTGTCTACTTCAATAGTTGTTGTAAGCTTTTCTGACGCGCCTTTCTTCTCTTCAACTTCTTCTGGCATTATTTTAATCAATTTTAAGCTTAAAAACCCTAAAATTAGCCAATATATATACTTATCTGTTAAGGTAGGTTAATTTTTTTATTTAAAGATACCTGTTTAGATATATTTGTAGTATTGAATGTATATAATGCACCACACACTTTATTTAAATACTTTACGTATTAGGTAATGGAAGACGACGAATAATGAAATCGGATTTGACTTTTGGCGCTTGACCGATTTTGTTTTCTTTTTATCTTAGTTAGCGCTGCCTTCTTTTTTACTCCTCGCTTATTTTTATTCCTTGCTTATTTTTATTCCTTGCTTATTTTTATTCCTTGCTTATTTTTATTCCTTGCTT
>CAZJKT010000002.1:0-5740 GCA_964547015.1 uncultured archaeon | reverse complement strand
ATTTTTACTCCTTGCTTATTTTCCTGATTATTGGATTTTCTTCCCATATAGCATGGTGCGGCTTCGATTTTCTTTGCCCCTTATTTTTGCCAAAAGACTATTATGGAAGAGAGGGCTGATAAACTGCTGAATTTTCTAAAAGAGATTGAAAAGTATAAGCTTGTTGAGAGAAGGACTTTTTGCTCAAACCTTAGGCGCAGAGAAAGCGATGCCGAGCACTCGTGGCATTTGGCTATGATTGTCCTTCTTTTTGAAAAAGAGCTTGCGGCGAAGGCGGATATTTTAAAGATGCTAAAAATTTACTTAATCCATGACCTTGCGGAAATTTATGCGGGCGACCCTTTTGCGTTTGACAAAGCTGAGCGGGAAGGAAAAGAAGAAAGGGAAGAGGATGCATTAAAAAAACTCCCGGCTTTGCTTCCTAAGGATGTGGAAGATAAATTCAAAAATCTGCTTGGGGAATATCGGGAGTCAAAAACAATTGAGGCAAAAATAGTTCAGTCGCTTGACAAGCTTCAGCCTATTTTGCAGAATATTTGCTCAGGCGGAAAATCATGGAAGGACAACAAAATAAATTTTGGGATTGTTGATTCCTATAAGCGCCCCCTAATGGAGCATGACCGATTTATTTTGGGGTTATACCTCAGGCTGACTGATGAGGCCAGGTCAAAGAAGTATTTGCAGTGAAGGATTTAATCATTGAATGTATCTATTCATTATTTTGGTTTAGGGCGCGGCTTTATATTGGATATTTGGGAAACTACTTTACTTTGCCCCAGCCCACAAGACGCCATTTCTGCTCTATTAATTTGGAATACCCGATCTTTCCGCCCTCATCGGCGCATATGGGCGAGCGCAATTCTATTGCAAGCTCCTTATCATTTATTGATTTTACTGTTCCTGTGCTTCTGCTGTTTCTGCAGGTTACGAGGATATTGTCATTTGCCTTGATGGAATATCCCTCAAATATTTTGTAGCAGGCTTTGAAGGAAGTTATGGTCTTTGGAAGCTCCCCGCTTCCTGCAATGCACCCTACAAGCTTGTCGGACTTTGCAAGGCTTGGGTCAAGGCCGGTCTGGAGCGCCACAAGGCCTCCGGGAGTTGCTTCATCAAACTCATCAGAGCCCCTCATTATCTTCCGGACTGTAGTTTCAATTTCAGTATATTTCCCGTTTATAATAGGGGGCTTTATAGTGATTGAGTCCCCCTTTTTAATTGTTCCCCGAATCATGCTTCCCCCTATTACTCCTCCTGAAATTTTCTCGGGGATTTCGCCGGGCTTATTTGCGTCAAAGGAGCGGGCAATAAGAAAAAGCGGGTCGCCTTCCTGGGGCTTTGGATCTTCAAGCTTCATAAGCTCATCTATAAGGAATTCAATTCCGAGTTTTTGCTGGGCTGAGGCAGGAATAATAGGGGCGTTTTCTGCGATTGTGCCTTTGAGGAATTCCTTGATTTTTTTGAAGTGCATAACAGCCTCCTCTTTTGGAACAAGGTCGACTTTGTTTTGCACAACAATTATATTTTTTATTTCCCCGATTTGGATTGCTCTGAAATGCTCAACTGTCTGGGGCTGAGGGCAGGGCTCGTTTGCGGCGATGACAAGGATTGCGGCGTCAAAAAGGGAGGCTCCCGAAAGAACAATGGGGATAAGGCTTTCGTGGCCCGGAGCGTCAACTAAAGAAAATTTTCTCTCCAGATTACAGTCTGAAAAGCAGTAGATGCATTTGGGGGTTGTTGAAAGCCGCAAGCATTTGCTGCAGCGGTAAGCTGAAAAATCTGTGTAGCCAAGCCTTATTGTTATCCCCCTTTTTTTCTCTTCAGAGTAGCGCGATACCCACTGGCCTGTAAGGGCCTCAACGATTGTTGTCTTTCCATGGTCAACATGGCCCAATACTCCGATATTTATCCGGGGGTGCGAAATTTTTTCCATTATATTGGTTTGTTTTAAACTTCTTACACTCTTTTATGGAGATTTTCGGATTTATTGCGCTTTTTTTGCTTACAATGCTTCCTTTCTTTGAGCTTAGGGCAAGCATACCTTACGGGATTTGGTCGGGGTCTGTTTCTCTGCCTTTCGGGCTGAGCTTAAGCGGGCTTGGGCTAAGCCCATTAATAGTATTTCCCTTTGTTGTAATTGCGAATATCCTTTTGGGAGAATTTATTTTCTGGTCTCTAAAGGCCTTGCTGCCCCATGTATTAAAGGTCCCTCATATGGAGAGGGTTTATGGGTTTTCTGTAAAAAGGGCGCAAAAAAAGGCCCAAAAGTATGTTGAGAGGTATGGCAAGATTGGCCTTGCGCTTTTTATAGGCATTCCTTTTCCAGGCTCAGGGGTATGGAGCGGGGCATTGGCCGCATTTATATTCGGCTTTAGGCTAAAGGAGTTTAGGGCGGCAAATATTGCGGGGGTCATTATTGCAGGAATACTTGTTACCCTTGCAACTGTTTGGGGGATAAGGATTTTTTCGTTTTGAGCCGTTGTGGGGGGATATCAGGAGCATATCAATACAGTATCTATATATATAATCAAAAACGCATTGTAATTATGAGGGACGACCAACAGGTTTATCTGTTTATATTTATAGGGTCTCTTTGCCTTCTTCTTGCAACCCTTTTTGCCGGGAATGTGGAATGGGTTTACGGGGCGACAGCGGCATCGTTTTACGGCACAATATTTCTCTCCTTTATTCTCATCCTTATTGCGGGAATATTTTGGGTGTCTGCGGCAAAGCTGTTTTATAAGCACAGGCACAGGTAATAGGGCTTTTTAGTGGCAGAATAATTGGAATTGTTGGCTTAAGGAGGGTTTGCCGGACAAGGCCTTTTTAGGCTAAGGTGGTTTATTAATAGATTTTTAGGGGCTGGAAGGGCGGCTTTTTAGCCAGTATATAAAACGCCCAAAGAAGGGCTGTTTTGGCTCAATATAAGGCTTTCCCGATATGAGGCTTGCCGCCCTGAAATATTCAATGCTTGCCTTGTTTTTAGGGTTGTGGTGCACAAGCGGCTTTTTTAGGCGCAGGGCGTGATAGAATTCCTCATCCCATGGGATTTGGGCAATCACTTTTGTGTTTGTCACAGCCTCAATTTCCTCTTTTGTCAGTTCATAGCTTTTGTTTCGCCTTTTGTTGAGAATGATTCCCGCAACTTTTTTGTCCAGCCCGCGGGCAACCTCAATTGTTTTCATGCAGTCGGTAATATCCGGGAGGAGGGGCTGGGCCACAACAAATATTTCGTCGCAATAGTCGAGGGCGTTTAGGCTGTCTTGATTTAGCCCCGGCGGAGTGTCCAGCAGTATATCATAAGGGCACTCTTTTAGGGTTTTTTTGAGCTTAATCGGGTCAATATCCCGAAAGCTTAAGGAAAGGTTTGTTGGAACAAAATTAAGCCCGGTTTCATGCGGGATTATTGCCTGTATTAGGGGGGCGTCGCTTTCCAAAACTTCCTGAAGGGTTTTTCCGTGGTCGAGGCAACCCAGGTGGATAATCAGGTTTGGGTTTTTGAGGTCGCCGTCAACCACCACCAGCTCATTTTCAAGCCTTTTTAGGGCGACTCCCAAGTTAACCGTAAAGGTGGTTTTTCCAACTCCCCCTTTCCCGGAAAATACGCCTCTTATCATGGTTTTAATTTAATCGCCCGGTAATATTTTTTTCTTCCCTCAAGCCGGGTTCTAAGAAGAAGGTCTTTTTCGAGCTTTCTTAAATATTCATTTGCGCGGTTTCGGGACATCTTAAGGATACGGCCGATATCTTCTGCGGACATTTCTTTGTTTTCAAGAAGAAACATTATCTCGCGTGTCCTCTCGGGGCAAAATCGCCCCTTTTTTTCTGCGACAATTTTTTCAATATTATCTACTTTGTGGCCTAAGCGCTGCAGCTGGGCTTTTAGCTGGCCTTCGCCCCTCAGTTGCCTTGAGGGCTTTCGGATTAAGTCTTTTATTCTCAGAAGGTCTTCTGAAACATTCACCTTATCCATAGGTATATTTGTCGACAGTTGTTATTAAGGATATTTAAGCCCCATAATTCAGGCGTTGTATAGATGTTTTGGGGCGAAATAGATTAGTTGTGCAGATTGCATTCCAACTGTCTGCCGACAGAACTTTTGCCCATATTACCCTCGACACAATAATTATCCTTATTGGATGGACATATATGTCCAACAAAAACAATGGAAATCGAGAAAAAAATAATCCGGGCGCTGGAAAAAAATAAAGAGGGGCTGATGCTAGCAGAGCTCTCAGACAAGGTCGGGGTGCACAGGCACACGCTGACAAAATATGTCTACAAGCTTGAGGTTGAAAGTAGAATAAAGGTGAGGAAAGCCGGAATTGCAAAGCTGTGCTACTTGGGGAATAAAAAATGAAAGAGGTTGAGGAGAGGATTTTGGAGCTTTTGGACGGCGAGGAAGGGGGGATTGGGATTGCCGAGATTTCCGAAAGGCTCGGGGTATCGAGGGATACTGCGACCAACTATATTTATCGGCTCATAGGAGAAGGAAAAATAGAGATTGCGCCTCAGGGCAGGTCTAAATTGTGCGTTCTAAAAGATGGGGTTTTGCCTAGCATAGGGAAAAAGGAAGATTTGGGGGGCGGCTTAAAAGAAGAATCTGCCCCTGCCCAAAAAACCGATATTGAAGGGGTGAGGGGGGGCAGGGCTGATGAAGAGGCCGGGGGCGCGGATGACGGATTAAGGCAAAAATCAGAAACACTTTTAGGGGTTGAAGGTGTCCAAGAGGAAAGCCGCGCAAAAAGCAATCCAAATGCAAAGAAGACCCATGCTTTAATCCTCGGATTTTTGTTTTTGGTTTTTCTCTCAATTTTGGGGCTTTATTCCTACACAGGCCACTTTGTGTCTGTTGCCCCTATAACTCCTTTTGAAATAGGGGGGATTGATATTGATTTGGAGGCAATAGCAGAGATTGACGGTAGGTATGCGGCAATTCCTTTTGGGGAGGGGGCTTTTTTTAGCGCGGACTTTGAGGTGGGCCAAGCAGGGAACTTCTCGATTGATTTAGTTTCATTGGCCGACCCTGAAACTGTTTTGAAAATATCGGTTAGAGGGAAAACAATATACAGCTCTGAACTTGAAGCAGAAATTTCTGCCCCAGTAGCTCTCCCAATAGGGAACCACACATTTGACTTTGAGTTTACAAAAAAGCCCGAGAAAAAAAAGCCCTCGATGATTACCGGCTTTTTTATTGAAGGCGGCTCCGGGGTAGGGGATTCTTTGAAGGGCGATTCTTCGGCCGGGGCCCCAAGCGAGCTTCCTGAAAGCGCAGAGGCGCCGTCCGGAGATGCAGAGAAAACCCCTCATACGGAGTCTTTTGAGTCTCCTGAGGTGGACGAGGCCGAGGGCAAAGGGGATACCTACCAAGAAGGGCACTTTGGGCCGGAAGGCGACTCTGAGAGCCAAGTTATGGATGAAAAGCCGGCTGATGAATATACCCCCTCTCAAGAACAGCCTGTTGAGGGGATTGCAGGAGAAAGCCCCTCTGAAGGTCAAAATTCAGATGAATCTGAGGAAAGCCAGACTCAAGAGGAAATCCCTGCAGAAGAAGGGTTTTTGGATGAAGAACAGGGTTTAGGTGAAACCCCTGCCAAAGAGGAAAGATTAGATGAACTTGCCCCCAAAGAAGAGATAATTTCTAAGCAAAGCCCCCTTGAGGAAGAAAATCAAACTGAGGAAGAAATACCGCCAGAAGAAGAGATAATCCCTGAAGTTCCTATTGAGGAAGAAACCCCTGCTG
>CAZJKT010000001.1:102957-106116 GCA_964547015.1 uncultured archaeon | reverse complement strand
TCTTATATCCCTAAAGAGACTTTTAAAGAGCATGAGTCCAAGAATCATTTGACATCCTTTGGATGAGCGATTCTCAAGGGGCAATGTCTTAAACCGGTATATTGTTTACAGACAAATTTTCCTAATTCCTTATTGAGCAGATTAGGATCAGTGGTAACCAAGCATGCACAATCCGGGTCAGTTATCGCACAGAGGAGTATTTGTAAGTCCGTGGAATCTAAATAAAATTCATGAAGTTTTGGTAGAAGCCTCTCGAACTTAAAAGTACTCATAACAGTAATTTTCCTATAAGACACCTGCTCATCAAAGCTATTCAAAAGTCTCTGACGTTCTTCCATGGAAGAAGAGTATTTATTGAATACAACGCCCAAGAATTCACCAAGTACGGGAATCGAAAGATGTCCCCTGAACTTACTGGGAATCTTATTGACATAATCATTTGCTACCCTGAAGCGGGCTGTATCTTTACTAGTAAGATAGTCTATGAGTACGTCCGTATCAATATGATGCTTTGGCTTAATTGCCTCTTTATTTTCGCGTTTCCGTTTAAACTTGCTAGACATAATCAAGAATATGCAGAATATATTATATTGTATCTAAAAAGGTCAAGAAATATTTTTGAAAATATATATGCCGGGGGAGGGATTTGAAGTCGAGGAAGCATTTCTTTCCATTTAGCCAATAAGGGTTATTTCCGCGAAGCGGGAATCTCCCTTTCTTTGACGTAGAGGACTTTCTTTCGGGAAAGAAAGTCTTCTCCCTCGATCTCTGCGTTTCTCAGAGTGAGTCAGCGCTTAGGTCATCGATTTCTCTCAAAGCTCATTTTAAGAGACTATTCCGCCGCCCGAAGGGCGTGATATGCGAAATTTGTTTTCTTTTGCGTTGAGGCTTTTCTTTTTCAAAAAGAAAAGCTTCATATGAGCGCAGCGCCTTAACCGCTTGGCCACCCCGGCATAAAATCAATAGGAAATAAAATATATTGGCAGCTTAAAGGTTCCTAATCTCATCAAAATTCTCCACATCGTCCTGATGGCGATGCATGAACTCCTGCCAGTCCCGCCCGGTGCTTTTTTTGGGCACGGCGGCTTTTTCGGATTTTGAAGGGGATTTTGAAGGCTTATTCTGCTCCTTTTCCGAGAAGCCAAGCTCTTTTCTTATCCTCTCTGCAATCGCCTCAAGCTCTTCGGGATTTGCGGGCTTTGGCTCCCACATTAGGTTCAGCCCATCACCCTCACGCCTTGGAACCATATCAATGCAGAAGGCATCCTCCAAATTGTTTACACTTATATTTGTGCCTTGGACTTTTAGACCCTCAAAGGCGGCAGTTGCGGCAAGGCTTGCGACAAAGAACAGGTGGGAAACATCCTCATCAGAGAAGTCAGAAATCGAGTTCATTCCGCCCTTCGCATAGACCCTTGTGTGCCCATTTATCCCTTCTCCAAGAACAGCCAAAGTTACTGAGTCCTCATAAACCGCCTTTGTATTAGCATATCTTGGAATCGGGTCGCTTCTGGCGGCAGCCGTCGGCTTAAGGGAAGGATTTCGCTTGAAGTGGTTTTGAATCATTATTGGCAGGTTGTTTGAGAACATCTCAAACGTCGACTGAATCTGGGTAGGGTCAGCGCCGGAATCCGGAATATCAAACCCGCCTTTCTCCTTGTTCGGGATTACATGGACCATAAAATGCTGGGACTGCTGCCCTGCCGCCGCCCCATTTGCTATAAAAATATTTGAAAAATTCGCATCAACCGCCTTTGAGCAGGCAACGCTCAGCTTTTTCGCCGCCGCAAATAATTCACAAAAAACATCTGCCGGAAGGACAGGAAGAATAGGATAATGCTCCTTTGGCATAAGGAGAGTATGGCCGGCCGCCTTTGGATTTATATCAAGCACACCCACTATTTTTTCGCCCTCAAATACCTTCTTTGAGGGGATTTCGCCATTTACAATCTTGCAAAAAGGGCATGCGGCTTTTATATCCTCAGGGCTTGTGGGTGGCGCTTCTGGCATAATTATTTACTGCACAGGTTAAATCTTAAACAAAAATCCACTATTTCCCAAACTCCTTTATAATCTTTTCGGCAATTTCAGGTAAAGCCTCCTTATTTACGGGAATCCTCACCACAGAATGGACCGAGCCGCCCCCATCATTGGGAAATCTTGGGATTATCAGAAGATGCGTATGCCAGACAACCTGACCCGCCATCGGGCCGTTATTTATGCCTATATTGCAGTCAGAAGTTCCCATTGCGCGGCAAACCCGCTTTGAAACCTCAGAAGCAAACCCAAACAGCGCTTCCGCCTCGCGCCTTGTCATATCATCAAGCCGCTCATAGTGCTTTTTAGGGATAACTACCGTGTGTCCCGGAGAGCAGGGGTTAATATCCAAAAAAGCCCTATTTAATTCGTCTTCAGCCACATTTAAGGCGGGAATTTCTCCTGAAATTATCTTGCAGAATATGCAGTCCATAATAAAAAGTCCGAGATATTAAAAAACAAGAAGCGAAATTTCGCATTACAAATGCATTACAAATGTATTTCCTTTGAGCTAAAAATCTGCCTTATGCAGATTAAGTGCTCAATAATTCAAATAATACAATGCCAAAAGGTTATCTTGCAAGAATTGTTTTTGCGCTAGGAACCCGATCCTTCATTAATACCCTAAACCCACAATGAGGGCAGATTACTGTCTCTTCTATTTTCTCTGTTTTTCCCTTACACTTTACGCAGGTATAGCCCATTATTCCTTTATCCTCGTGACCATTACGCTTGGAGGGCATACTATGAGCACCGCCTGCGGCCCCATCACAATGTCCCCGTTTATAGCAATAACCGTCTTTTTTATCCTTTCAATTGACCGCTTAAGCTCCCCGATATCCTTATTTTTTAGCTCCATTGTTTCAACCAGCACAATATCCCCTTCCCGGACATATTTCTGGACTCTTTCTGTGTCTCGGTATTCATTGAGCTTTTCAATCCTAACCCTTATTTTTCCGGCGCTGGATCTTGGCTCGTCAATTATGCTATCCAAGTCTACATAGGACTCATCTTCGCTGTCGCTTGAGATTGCCTTTCCAAATATTCTCTTAAACACCATAACTATACCTAAATATATAAATAACGAAGCCTTTTTGGCTAAATCATCCACAAAAGGCTTCA
>CAZJKT010000001.1:65145-102857 GCA_964547015.1 uncultured archaeon | reverse complement strand
GCCAAAACCACCTTTTACCTATTACAAGCCTTTTTGGCTAAATCATCCACAAAAGGCTTCAGCCAAAACCACCTTTTACCTATTACAAGCCTTTTTGGCTAAATCATCCACAAAAGTATTCCCTCGTTTGCCGTTGTGCAAACGGGGCGCCATTTGCAAGGCAAAATGAGCGCAGCCAAAACCACCTTTCGCCTATCACAAGCCTTTTTGATTAAACTGCCTCCTACCCCTATAAATCCCCTACTCCACTAAAATCCCAAACTTGCCCGGCCAGCTTTCCTTAATAGGCTCCTCTGTCAGCTCAACCTTGCAGCCAAATTCCTTCTCAAAGAATGGAAGCGCAAATTCTACATAGGATTTTTCCCCCTCCAGATATTCCGAAAGCCCTGTTTTTGCGGCGCGCCCTATGAATTTCTGCACATTTTTCGCATATTTTCTTGATTCCTCCAATTCCATTGCCGCCTTTATCACCTCGCCCAAATTCCTTGTCTCTTTGAGCTTATCTGAAACAATTCCAGTCAGCATATACTTCCAAGGCTCAGGCATTACAATCTTTATCAAATTCGGCTTTTCGAGCCGGCTTAAGTCAACTACCGCCTTCATATCCTCAAAAAGGTTTGAGATGATTTTCTCCCCAATCTCCGCATTTTCATCCAATTTACCGCTAACCTCCGGCCATTTGGCATTTGCAATAAGCCCTTCTTTTCCAATCGCCGCCCAGACCTCCTCGCACAAATGAGGGGTAATTGGAGCCAGAATAAGTGTCTGCGCCTCGATAAACCTTGAAACAGTCTCCTTATTTAGCTCTACCGCCCGCTTTCGGTACCACTTATAAAAATTCTGCAAACTGAAAAATCCCGCCTGAATCGCCGACTTCGTGTTTGCCCTAGTATAATGGCCTTCCGCCTCAAGGATGCACTTGTCGATGACTGTGTCAAACCAGTGGTCAATCGGGCGTTTTTCGGAAACCCCTTTCCCATAAGACTCAACCGCAAAGTGATACCAGGAAACAAGCTTTGATTCAAGCGACTTTGCGTCCCTAAGCTCAATATTTGCGTCCTCGAGCCCCGTATCCCCGGCGTACGCAGTAAGGAAGCGCAAGACATCAACCGGATAGTCCCGCACAGCGTCCTTCATATAAACGGTATTTCCCTTACTCTTGCTCATTTTCTCGCCATTAAGCATTACATGCCCGTTCACGCCCATTCCGCCCGGCCAGTTCTCTTTTGGGAAAATCGCCGTGTGGTTGAAAATGCAGAACGTCAGGTGGTTTTGAATAAGGTCTTTTCCCGAACTCCTCAACTGGAATCCTCCCTTGTACCAATAGGAAAATTCTCCCCTCAACTGCCCGACAATATCCTTTGAGCAGTTATTCTCCTTTGCCACACCCTCCAAGTCGCCCTTTCCGTAGAAAATATAATCAAAAAAGCTCTCGGTGTAGCTCTTGTCGTTTCGGAGCTTTCCCTCCTGCAAAAGGTGGGAAATAGTATAATAAGCCATATAAATCGTGCTGTCTGAGAGGGATTCTATGACCTGCGAATCATCAAAGGGCAGGACCGTTCCAAGAGAGGTCCTCCGGTCCCTTGTGCACGCCCAGTCGCGAAGCCAGTCAATCGTGTAGTGGAAGTTTTTCTTGAGCTCCTCGGGGTAGGCCGCCATATCATCGACGCACTCGTGGGCAAGAGCCTTCCAGCCCTTATCCTTGTAGTTCAAAAACCACTGGTCAGACACTACTTTCACTATGGCGTCAGTAAGGCAACGGCAGGTGACTTTCTGAGGCAGTATATAATACCTGAGGGCGACAGAATCTCTGACAAACCGGCCAATCAGCTCCTCTTTTGCCTCAAATACCCTCTTGCCTTCATAGCCCTCAATTTTGAGGGTACCTGTGTGGAACTCCTTCTTATAAATCTCCTCAGTCAGCTTCTCCAAAAGCTCCTCATCCTTTTGGCTTTTCACCCCCGATTTTTCAACAATTTCAACTGCGGGGAACTTTCCATATCCCTCGACTTTTATGAGAGACACAAAATCAAAGGAAACATCCGCTTCGGACAGCCCGAACTTCTCCTGCAACTCCTTATTCTGGCGCAAGTCCCTTACAGCAATATAATCAAAAGGCGCGTGGGCAGGAACGCTCATCACAACTCCGCTTCCAACCCCCATATTCACAAAATCTGCAGGCAGGATTATTGCTTTTGACCTGTTTGCGGGATTTGTGACCAATTTTCCGATAAGTTCACTTCCCTTAACCTCACCAATCTTCTCAACCGAAAAGCCCTGATTCTCAAGGCCGGAAAGCATAGCGTCAGATACCAGCCAGGTCTCGCCGTTCACCTTCACCTTAACATAGACTCCTTCGGGGTTTAGCCAGAGATTTGTCACACCGTAAATCGTCTCAGGGCGGTAGGTCATTGTAGGCAATTTCATCCCGTCAAGGTCAAACCTCAATAAAACGACCTCCTCGGGCATAACTCCCTCACCGTCAGCCCTATCATGGTCGCCGATAGCAAAACCGCATTTCGGGCAAAATACAACCGGGTGCGTGCCTTTTCCAACAAGCCCCTTCTCCTTTAGCTTCAAAAACTGCCACCTTACAAAGGAATCATAAGGGCTGTTGAGGGAAGTCGTGACAAAGCTCCGCCTCCAGTCAACAGACAGCCCCAGCTTCCTGAAGTCGTCCTTCCAGAGTTCCGGGAAAAACTCAATCCAGTGGAGAGGGTCAGAAAACGGGGCGATGTCCTCCACACCCATCGATTTTAGGATTTCAATCTGCTTTTGTTCGCCCTCGGCAACCCTTTTTGCGGCAGCGACAATCGGCTGGCCGGTAGCGTGAAACGCTTGGGCAAAAAGCACATTCTTGCCTTTGAGCCGCATAAACCTTGAAACCGCCTCAACCCGCATAGAGCTGAGCATATGCCCCAGGTGCCCGATTCCATTGACATAAGGATATGGAAAGCAAAGCATATATTTCTCGCGATTGTCAGGGACCGCCTCAAAGACCTTCCCGTCATCCCACTTCTTTTGCCACTTTTCCTCAATTTCCTTCAAATCCATAAGATATGGAGATATTAAGAAAATAAGTAAAGCC
Source organism: uncultured archaeon (assembly GCA_964547015.1). Classification (GTDB taxonomy): domain Archaea; phylum Aenigmatarchaeota; class Aenigmatarchaeia; order QMZS01; family QMZS01; genus JAFGCN01. The sequence goes on along the minus strand of CAZJKT010000001.1, from coordinate 99,769 downwards.
CAAACCCGTATTCCTAATATCCTGCCTTTTTGTCCAGACAACAAACCATAGGTAAGGCTTTGAGATAAAGGTTTAATAATTATCGGTTATCTTTTATGAGAGAAGCAGGATTTGATAAGAAGCTGAAGGTAAAGGATGCAATGACCACAGAGCTTGCAAAAATTGCCCCTAATGCCACCCTTAGGGATGCGGCAAATATGATGATTAAATATCGGGTTGGAAATGTCCTTGTAGTTGACGGCGAGAGGCTGATAGGCCTTTTGACCGAAAGGGACATAGTCAGGAATGCTGTTGCAAAGGATAAGCCTTCAAGCGCGAAAGTCAAGGATATCGTGCCCGAAAATGTTATGTTTGTATCCCCTGAGGATGACCTGATGCATGCCTCAGAAAAAATGCTGAGAAACAAGATCTCAAGGCTCCCGGTGGTTGATGTTGAAAATATGGAAGTTATAGGAATTATTACCTCAAAAGACATCATGGCGGTCCTTCCGGACTTCCTTATGGATAAGATTGAATGGCTGAGGATTCACCCGGGAGGGGCAGCCAAAAAAGGAAGGCATATAAAAGGGGTCTGCGATTTGTGCGGAAAGTTTACAGAAGACCTTTTGTTCTCTGACGGGCTTTGGGTTTGTTCGGAATGCGAATAGGAGAGAAAAAATATATATCCTAAGATTAATTTAAAAGACTAGTCTTTATCTGCCAATCTAATCTCTTGAATATTTTATAGCCAACTGCTAAAAGCCCCGATAAATAATATATAGTTAATCCTGCTTAAAAATGTATGAAACCCCGGAATGTTGAAAAAAGGCTCAAGGTAAGCGATGTCATGTCCACAGGGATTATAACAATCAGCCCTGACAATTCCCTTATTGAGGCCGGAAAGCTTATGGGGCAAAACCGCATAGATAATCTCCTCGTTGTTGAAAACAATAAGCCAAGTGGGATAATCACAACAACAGATATAGTAAAAAAGGCGATATCTCAGGGAAATCCCCCTACAATCAAGGTAAAAGAAATTATGTCCTCCCCGATAAAATTTGTGTCCCATGACGAGGAAATCCTTCATGTGGTGGACAAAATGCTAATTAACAATACAAAGCGATTTCCGGTTCTTGACATGAATAAACAGGAGCTTGTGGGGATAGTTACAATAAAGGATGTGCTAAGGGCAATGCCTGACTACTTTATCGATAAAATTGAATGGCTGAGGATTCACCCTGTCGGGGGAAAAAAAGGCGAAAAAGTAAAGGGAATGTGCGATCTGTGCCGCGGATTTACAGAAGAGCTTTCCTTTTCAGGGGGGCTTTGGGTCTGCCAAAATTGCGAGTAGGCAAACTTAGCCAATTTGCGCGCATGCAATCTCGCGCTTCTTTCATCAGGAAGCTTTACCTCAAAATGCGCCCTTCAATTATTACTTAAGCGCCTTATGACTAATAGGCGCAAAACAACCCGTTATTTATGGTAAATAGCCGCCCTTTAGTTAAGCCACTCCTTTCTCTTAATTTTTTCAGGCAGGTATGTGTCGGTAATAAAAGTCAGGTTTTTTGCGCTCAGAGCCTCTATCTCATATTTGTACCCGTTCTGAAGCATTTGCTTTAACTCATCCCTCCATTCTTTTTTCTGGAACCAAGGGTAAGCCAAAATCTCCTTAATCCTTTTCTTGTCCCCCTCGTTAAGCTTAATCCTAACCTCTTTTGGAATATCATATCTCTCAGGGTCATATGAGCTCAGCCCTATAAATTTCGCTTCGGGAACAGCCATCCTGACTGATTCATAAGCAAGGTTAATCGAGCCCTGCTTTACGACAGAATATATATAGAATCCCCAAGGGTCGTTATCAACAAGGACATAAATCGGAAGCTTAAGCTCGTCATGCATTCTTCTCAAAAGCCTGCGAACCCCCCTTGGAGGCTGTCCTCCGCCGTGTATTAAAATGCAGTTATGCTTTTTCCAGAACTTGTCCTCATTAAACCTCGACCATACAGCATCTTTCTCTATGAACAATATAAATTTAGCATCGCACTTCCCAAATTTTATAATATCCGGCTCGACAATTGAAGGGATTGCCCATCCGCCAGAACCCATTTTCCTCAAATCAATCTCATCCCCGGAGTCCACAATCGTAAGCTCCCCAACCATCGCCCCTTTGCTCTGAGCCCTTAAATGAAGCTCTTCTCGAAGGGCATTAGCGCTTACCTCAATATCCTCAATTATCGGGTCTGATTCAGCCTGGTCTTCAAAGGTGTTCTCCTTTGTGTTTCCTATAGTGTGCTTAGTATTATAATACAGGTCCCTGATTGATGTTGTCTTTCCCGACCTTATGAGGTCTTTGCAGGCATTGGCAATGATAAGCGTCTGCATGAATTTTCTTGCATCGGTCAGGTTAAAAAATGTCCTTTGCTGTGTCTTGTTTCCAAGAAGCACCATCTGCTTTTTCTCGTCAAAAAATACATTTCCAAGCGTCCTCATTATGATATCAATTGACGGGTCCTTTCCTTCTTCAAGCTCGGCTATAACAGATTCCCCAAATACTGTCTTTAGCCTCTCAATAATTTCGTTTCTGTCCTTTCCGTTTAGTTTTTCTTCTGCCATAATTAGTCCCTTCTTTTTTCTATCTCCCTGTTTACAAGCTCAAATATTTCTTCTTTTGGCTTTCCTGTCAGGTTAGACAATGCGATTGCAACCTCCTCTCCGTATTTCTCAAAGACCTTTAGCCTCCTCTCCTTTGCGTATTTTCTTTTCTCGGCTGAAACATGCCTCTGGAGCTTTCGGCCCACATCGCCCAAAGCAAGCTTTATCTCTTTTATGATTTCGGGATAGGAAGCTATCGCTTGCTTTCCTTCGGAAATGAAGGGCACCCAAACTGAAGCCATGTGCACGGCAATAACTATCGGGCCTTGCGGAAGGCTTCCGCCCGGCTGGGAAAGGCCATACCTCCTCCAAGGGGTCTTTAGGACAGCCTTATTTATTGCGCACTCGGATTGCTGGTAGAAAAGCGGAACTTTGTTTGTAAACCTTATCAATTCGGCAGAATTCTCCTGGGATATTTCTCCGCCATAGGCAAGCCCCACTTCTATCTGAAAAGGTATTGCCCTATAAACCGCAACGGGCCTTGTGCATGCCGCAACAAACTCCGCCTTGTACTCTTGGTTAAGTCCGCGCGTGAGCTCTTCCTCCCCTATTGGCGAGAGGCAGTCTGTTGGGGGCCTTTGAAGCTTTGCCGCCTGCATTGCGTTAAGCAGGGCTTCTGCCTGGTCTCGGCTTAAGGCATTGGGCCTCATCTGCACATCAAGCTTTGCGGCGTCGCAAATATCCTTTGCGGACTGCCCGCCGACTCTTGAGAAATCATTCATGAGGAAGGAAAAAACGGTCCTTGAGTTTGTCCTTGCAAGCATTTTCATAAGTGTTCCCAGCTCAACCCCATAAGGGTGGGCTTTTACCATTTTCGGCTTTTTCGGAAGTTCGTGGGTTACTCTCTCAAAAATGGTCTTGTTGCCTTCCGGGTCAATAAATGTAATTTTGGCATGCGGGTTTGCAACAGAGGAGTATTTAAGAAAGTCGTCAACCCCCTTGCTTTTTCGGTAAACCCCTTTCATCTCAAGGCTGACTTTTAGGCCGTGGGGCTTTGGGGTGTCGGAAATTTTCTCATTAGTTACGATAGGCTCATTTTTTGAAGTGTCAAGGCTCATGTCGCATGAATAAAGCCGCCCGCCTTTTGTCTTTGACTCGATATGGGTCGGCTTTCCTGTAGTGAGCTGGGCATAAAGGACGCATGCAGAAATTCCGATACCCTGCTGGCCCCTTGACTGCATTCCGGCTTCACCCAAGGACTTAAACTTTGAGCCGCAAAGAAGCTTTCCAAGAACCCTTGTAACATGCTTTTCGGGAATTCCCGGGCCGTTGTCCTCAACGCTTATCTTAAATGTTGAGCCTACCGGGTTTTGGATAATAACATTTACTTCGGGAAGTATATTTGCCTCTTCGCATGCATCAAGGGAGTTGTCAACCGATTCCTTAATCATGGTAAGCATTGCTTTTGTGGGGTTATCAAATCCCAGCAGATGCTTATTTTTCTCAAAGAATTCTGAAATAGCAATTTCTTTGTATTCTGCCATAATGGCTTTTAGGAGAAAAGTTTAAATGGCGGGTTAATTTACTTGCCTGACTGAGACATTCCATCAAAGATTGCCTGGTATGCCTTAAATATAAGCTCCTCCTTTCTTTTCTCGGACAAATCCTCCCAATGTCTTTTCCGATTATTACATCGCGCTTTATCTGTCGCCAGCTCGGCAGGCCTCAGGTACAGTTCCCATTCTCTCTCCCGAAGTGCCTCAAGTTCAGATCCAGATTTCTCCATATACTCGGACATATGTATCTCATGAATTGAAGTACCCTCAATTTCAGAAATCTTGGACCTATAATGAGCGACCTCTCTTTGCATTGTATTAAGTATTTCATCTTGCCCAAAAAACAAAGCCATATCTTCATCCGTAGCCATTTGTGAAGTACATTTTAGCTTTCTCTGTAATTCTGCAATATCTACAACCGCCTCGGCAGCGGCTTTCAGAACAGCCTCAGCATCAAGCCCCTCACCTGAAATAATCTTGCAGGGATAAAGTCCTCTTGAGGATCTGCAACCATCAGAATACATCACTTCAACACGCCATATATCGATCTCCCTATCGATCAGCTTTTTGGTGGCAAAATCCTCAAACAAATCCGGTTCTTTTGATGGAAATTCCAGATTTTCACCGCCATATATCCTTATCGGAGTTTTCGGGCTTAGATTATAGTCTCCAATACCTTTCAAAGGCCACCGGTTTTCGGGCACTAAATATACCTCAATTTCAGGAAGGTTGTCAATATCCGCCTTAGATGGGAGCGCTCTTCGCTCAAAAGAAAAGCGTGTTCTGGAATCCTCGCCAGGAATATCTACAGAGTCATGCATAAAGGAATATTCGGGAGTGCCATAATTAAAAACAATTGTCGGCACATCACCCTCAATACACAGTGCATTAAATTTTTCCTTAACAAGACCCGGCAGTTCAGCCCGGATATAATTCTTTTTTAGTTCGGGTTCCTTTGAAGAGCATGAGATGAAAGAGGACCCCCCTGAGGTAGTTTCGTCCAAAATCTGAAACACATAAGGAATTCGTGACATAATTAACAACAAAATTATATATAATTAACCTAAAGTAATCAAACTACCTGCGAACCGGCTAACCCTCCAGACTACAAAATAAGCCTCGCCAAGATCCCAAAAAACCCGCCGTAATAAAGAAAAACCAAAGTCAAAGGGAAAACAATCGTAAACCTTATCCCATCCTGAACCTCAATATATTCCTTTTTTTTCCTTATCTCCTCAATTTCCCGGCTTGTAACTCCCCGTATATTCCCACCCGCAATCACATGGTCCTCTGTAAGCTCTGAGGCGGGGATTTTCTTTTTCATCTCAGCCTCAACAGTTTTTGCATAGGCGTAAAGTATCGGGATAATTCCAATAAGGAAAAAATAGGGGACAAAAAATGATGCCATAATCCCCCCAAAAGCCGACCCCGCATAAAAGGCCCTATGGCGGTTAAGCCGCCCGATAAATGATTTTTTGAGTTTCGGGTCGAAAAAGCCGTAAATTGCAATATAGCCTATTGTGTAAATCCCACCAACCAAAAACAGGTTGAATAAAAAGTGAAGCGGGGCAGAAAATGGGCCTATAGCAAAATTCGCATAATCCATAAAAAGGTTCGGCAGGCAAAACCCAAGCCCCGCCATTATCCACGCATCCCCGTCTCCCCAAACCTTTGCATAGTAGAGAATCTGGGACAGTATTAAAAATATCGCCCCGGAAACAATTGAGGAAACAATCAGGGACAGGTCAGAGGAAACAAGCGACCTAATAAGCCAATAAAAAAGGCCGAAGGCTATCAGAATGGCAGGGACCTCTTCATGCACATTTGAGGTCTTGAGGTCATATGCCCCCGCAAAAAGCGTAACTGCGAGCGCAAAGCCGAAAATAATCAATTCCATAAAGTTAAGATATATATTATGCTTAAGCATTTGGCAATTATCCCTGACGGCAACCGGCGATACGCAAAAAAGAACAATCTGTCCTTAGAAGAAGCCTACGGCCTTGCCATTGAAAAAACCGGGGAAATCGCAAGGTGGTGCAAGGAGGAGGGAATTGAAGAGTTAACATTATGGGGATTTTCAACAGAGAACTGGAAGCGCTCAAAAGAAGAAACCCGCACTTTCTTTGGAACCCTTAAAGCTAAGGCAAACCTTGCTCTAAAAAGCAGGGAGGCCGAAAAAGAGGTGATGGAAAATGGGGTGAAGGTAAAAATTATTGGAAACACCGCAAAGCTCCCAAAAGCTATACGGCGGCTTGCAAAAGAAATTGAGGGGCGGACAAAACATAACAACAAGCGTTCCATGAATATACTTATAAACTACGGTGGTAGGGAAGAAATTTTGAACGCTGTAAACCTGCTCTTGTCTGAAGGCAAAAAAAAGGTTACCGAGGCGGAATTCAAAAAAAAGCTGATGCTGACAAGCGAGCCCGACCTGATAATAAGGACTTCCGGCGAGCAGAGAACAAGCGGCTTTTTGCCCTTCCAGTCCGATTATTCAGAATTATATTTCTCCAAAAAGCTTTTTCCTGAATTTGGCAAAAAGGACTTTAAAATAGCTATTGAGGAGTTCAGGCAGAGAAAAAGGCGTTTTGGGGAATAACCAATCAGTTAAGTTGGAAACTTATTTTAGCAACTCTATTCCAAATCTTCGTCGCTTTGCTCTTCTTTGCCAAATCCTTCAAGCAATACAGGCTTTTGCCCCTTTGCCCTCAAAATCTCATTTGCAATAAGCCAAAGAGCAATCCTTATTGCATTCCGGTTGGTTACATTCAGCGGAACAACAAGGTCAAGACCGTCGATTTTTGAGTTTGTATTGCAAAATGCCAGGACAGGAATATTATTCAAATCTGCCTCCTCTATAACATTTCGATGCTCATCGCAGTTTAGTATAAATATCGCATCAGGCTCAATATAGTCTTTATTCTCTGGGTTTGAGAAAAGCGAGCTTTTGTAGTGGGGAATAGCTCTTGCCCCGACAAGCCCCGAAAAGGCCTCAGCAGAGCTTTTTTCGCGCTCAGAGCAAACTACGGCAATATTTTGCCTGTCTAGAAGGAATTTTGCGGCAATCCTGAGCCTCTCATCTATTGACTCAATGCTAAACATATTTCTGCCCGCAGAAGTCTCCCATGAAAGGAATCGGTCAAGCTTCTTGTTTTTATAAAGCTCTCCCTTATTCATTCTGTAATTCTTATAGTCCTCCCTGGGTATCATGAGTTCCATAATTTAAAGCTTAAAACATAAATTCTACTATGGCAGACGATTTAGAGCGGGTTTACATTATCCCTTTGCGAAAGGCCAAAAAAAAGCCGAGAAGCCGAAGGGCAAGCGCAGGAGTAAAAATTATAAGAGAATATTTGGTCCGCCATATGAAGTCTGAAGATGTGAAGCTTGACAATTCGCTTAATGAAAAAATCTGGGAGCGAGGAATCCACCACACCCCCTCAAAAGTCAAGGTTCGGGCAATAAAGTCAGAAGGAGTTGTTCGGGCGAGTTTGTTTGAGTAGATAGTCTATTATATAAACCATTACATCTGTACTGCAAAAATAGTCTTTCTGTAGCCCTCACCAGCATAATAATAAATGTATATCTTAGGAATAGTCTAATGGAAAAAGTAGAGTTAAACTACTCGGCCTTAAGCAGAGGTGATATCCGCTATTTTCCTCCAGGAGGAATCAAAGGCGCAACAAATATCTATGAGGTTGCCGAAGCTTTCGCGGAGAGGCTTAAAAGAGAAAATGCTTTTGAAGGAATCTGCGAAGTTCTAAATATAGACATAAACAACCAAAATCCCGTCCAATCCGAGCGTTGTGGCAAATACTCCCGAATCTGGTTTGGACATTCTCAAAATATATATGAACCTCCATCCGGTATAGACGGTGTCCCTTTGGGCGAGCGCACGGCTGAAGTGTTGCCGACAATGTATCTATACCCGCCAGAAGGTGAATATCACAATCATCCTCGCGTAATGTGCCCAAAACTGCAGGTCCAAACAAAGGTAAAATTCGAAGAGGGCTTAACATCAGGTAGTATTTTAAATATTGCCAAAGATGCAGAAAAAATGGAAGGGGAAGTTATCGGATATCTGCAGGAAATAATCCCTCCTGAATGGGGGTTTGGGGAACTTGTAGGCAGGGCCACAGTATCCTGCTTAAATACTCGGTCGCCTTGGCTCAAATTAATTCTAGATTCCAATTACAATCCAGAAGAGGAGTACTTCTTTGAAAAAAGAGGAGAAAAAAGATTAGACTACCCTGAACCTCTGCAATCGCTCATAGGGTCTGCACACAGTATGCTGGCGGCAGTCGGAGAGCCTTCTAAAGATTATCTTGGGATCCCTTTTGGCCAAAGTGCGAAGGAACTGGGAATTAAGATGTTCTGCCTTGGAGTGCCTTCCGGCTCTATACCGAGCATACCCTCAAGAATGATAAATTACAGAGAACCTTCCTCAAAAAAGCCCATAATTAATATCCTTAGCGAAGACCGAACAAGCCCGATTTTTGTGGAAAATATTCTGAGCAATTACCGAAAAGAGGGTCCTCAAGAGGAAAATTTAATAGCACCTCCAATATATCTAAAACCCCTTTAATTAAATCCCTCTAATATTATGGCAGAAGAAACCAATACTCCGGAAAACGAAGAAATACAGGAAAATGAGTCGGAACTCGCCAACTTGCCTTTCCCGCACTCAAGAGTAAAAGACATTATAAAGTCGAAGCTCAAAGAAGGCGTTTTTATCAAGAAAAAGGCGGCGATTGACCTCAACATCTGGCTTGGAAAAATGGCCGAAAAGGTAGCAGAAGAAGTCTCTAAGTCTGACCGGGCATATATCTCAGCTGACGACATCCGGGCGGCAACATTAAAATATGAATCCATAGAAACCGTTGAAAAGGAAAAAAAGAGAATAAAAGCCCACCTTGAGGCAATAAAAGCCGATGTGGAGCGGATGGAAGACGACTTGGAGAGGGCATAAAGCCCAAAGATTTTTTTATTTCCCTAATTTAAACTTATCCAGAATCAGTTATGGATGTCAGGATTAATTACACCGAAAAGCCCCAACTTAAAAACCCTATACTTGTTGAAGGACTTCCGGGGGTCGGCGGGGTCGGAAGAATCGCCCTCTGCTACATTGTAGAAAAACTCAAAGCCAAAAAATTCGCTGAACTGACTTCATCCTATTTCTTCCCTTTGGTCTTAATCAGCCCTGAACATGAAATTACAACCCTTAAAATGGAATTCTTCTATTATAAAGGCAAAGACAGGGACATTATATTTGTCTACGGCGATTCCCAGCCTGTAGAAAACAAAGGCTATTTTATAATATGCGAGAAAATAATCGAGATGTGCAAGGAAATGGGCGTAAAGGAAATCTTGACTGTCGGCGGATTTGGCACAGGTGTTGAGTCCGAGAAGCCAAAAGTTTACGGGGCAGTTACCGAAAAAAAGCTTACAAAAAAATACGGAGGCTATGGGATTAATTTTGAGGAAAAGAACACTATAGGCTCAATTTACGGTATTTCCGGGCTTCTTTTAGGGAGCGCTAAATCAGAAGGAATTGAGGGATGCTCTCTTTTGGGGGAAACCATAGGCTATCCGATACTTACGGACCCAAAAGCCGCAGAGGAAGTGATAAAAATCCTTATGAAAATATTGAATGTGTCTATTGACCTTAAGGCCATGGATAAAAGCGTAAAGCAGCTTGAAAACTTCCTAAAAGACCTCGATGACAAAACCAAAACATTCAGCCAGCAGATGGTTAAGCCCACAAAAGGATATTCAGATTATATAGGGTGAAATTCTGTTAAAAAGCTTTCCTATATCTATTATGGAACTTACGAGATTTGAGAGGGCAAGAATAATCGGAGCAAGGGCTCTGCAGATTGCCTATGGCGCCCCTGTCCTTATAAAGTGCAAAAAAGACCCTATAACTATTGCCGAGCACGAGCTTGAGCGAGGGGTTTTGCCAATAACAGTTGTAAGGGAATAAGATACTTAATTTTTTACCCAATTCATTTATGGGTTCGTGGTGTAGCTAACCTTTTTCTGATGCGAAAACCTTGAAAAAGGTCTACAATGGTTAGCATCGGGGCTTAGGGAGATCGCCTAGCGGGTGCGTAACCTTGCCTAGTGGGTGTTGGCCTATTGCCGTAAGGCGAGGGCGTCAGAAATAGCCTCAGACCCGAGTTCAAATGAAGACTTTCTTTCCCGAAAGAAAGTCTTCAACGTCAAAGAAAGGGAGATTCGAAAAAGCTTCGCTTTTTCTTATAGCCCAATATTGGCGCATGGAAATCTCGGCGAACCCATTATTTTTAAAACAGGAACCCTATATTATTTTAAAACCTGCACCTATTATGACTACAAACAAACAAAAGCCAAATTCAGCGATAGAATATATCAAAAATAACAAATTATTGGCCCTTACTTCAGCGACATTGCTGTGCCTCATTTTAGCCCTATCGACTATAATTTACTATAGTTACCCAATATTATTGGAAACCGTAATTGAATCAAAAATGCCTATTCAGTATAGCACATCCTATCAATGGGAGGGAAGCTGCGAAATTCTCGAAAAATATTATAATTGCGATGAGAGCCGGATGGAGAACATCTATTCAATATTAGTAGAATATTGGCCCACTTCCAGATTCGCACCTTTTATAGGTGACTTTGAAACTGCCTCATCTAAGGTGAATATGCTGGAACTTTGCCGCATGAAGCTATTAAATGATATAGGAGCTACCCCAAAGAAATGCCTAAGAATGTGCCTTGGCTGCCAAAAGCTACCTGACGAAATGCCTTGCCAAAATGATATGGACTGCATGAATAGCCTAAGCTGGCGCTTGGAGTCAGAAGGAAGCACTTGGAAGTGCGTTTCCGATGACCCAAATAGCCCAGAGGGGCCAAAACACTGCAAACTTTCCCCTATATAAGACCTTTCCTTTTTTGATACTCTTACTTGCAAATTGTAGCTATTATTTATCAAAGCCTTTTAAAAAGCTTTAGGGCGATATATTAAAATGGACGACCAGAACGATATTTCTGAACAAGAACTAAAAGGGCTTCTTAAAAGGATCTACGGGGCTTCTAGGGGAGACTCTGAATGATAATAAGATGCGCCTAAAACCCCAACAAAGCGCCTTTTAATCAAGAATTAGCGAGAATTGCAGGTTTTTCGGGAAAATTTTTCCAGTTTAACCCAATCACCTAAAATATATAATTGCCGCTCACTTTGCAATAAATATTGTCCGGGTCGGGAAAGCCATCTCTATACCCTCCTTTTCAAAAGCGGCCTTGAGCTTGAGGTTTATCTCCTGCTGGGCCTCAAGATAATCAACATACTGCCTTGATTTTATATAATAGACAACCTCATACATTAGGCTTGAGTCGCCGAAGTCCTTAAAATGGACCCTCTCAAAATCAGTAATTTCAATCGGGTCAATAATACCCCGAATGATTTTTGGGATTTTTTCAAGCTTTTTATTCGGAGTACCGTAAATCACCCCAAACCCAAAAACAATTCTTCGCTTCTCCATTCTCTTGTAATTTCTGACGCGGGTTTCTGTAAGCTCCCTGTTTGAAATCACAAGCTCTTCTCCCTGAAGAGTTTGTATCCTTGTGGATTTGAGCCCAATCCTTTTTACGGTGCCCATATCCGCCCCGACCATTATATAGTCCCCCACCCGGAAAGGCTTGTCAAATGATATTGTAAAAAATGAAAATATATCTGAGAGCACATTTTGGAGCGCAAAGGCAATTGCAATTCCCCCGATGCCAAGCCCCGCAACAAGAGCTGAAATCTGGTACCCCTGATTTTGCAAAAAAAGCAGAAGCGCCATCAGCCACAAAGTCCATTTTATTATTTGGGCGATAAGCTCAAGGACGCTGGAGTCAAAATCCCCATCTTCCCCCGACCTTTTATCAACAGCCTTTTTAAGCCCGAAATCAATTATCTTTTGGACAGAACGAACAGCATAGTATAGCACTACAATATATAGCAGGTATCCGAAATACTTGGATACTAGCGCAGGCAACTCAACAAAGTTAAAAGCGGCATAGAGGGAAAATACCAGATAAAAGGGCCACCCTATTCCTTCCAAAACACCTATAAGCGCATCATCGAGGTCTGTTTCGGTTTTTTGCGTAAGTTTCTTGAGCTTTCTTACAATCACCTTTTCAAAAATCTTTAGGGCAATCCAGACCACAACAAAGACCGAGATTGCCGTAGCATAATCGGCAAAAACCGTTCCTTCAACAAGGCTTCTTCCGTATTCCAAAAAATCAGCGGCCATAATATATTCTATAAAAACTTAGGCATTTTTTGGCTTTAGATAGTCGCGAATAAAGGCATCTGCCTTTTGCCATGTTTCCTCCTCCAATGCTCCTGTGGTATTTATCCTTAGTGCATATTTCCCAAAATCCAGGGGGTTGGCTCCATATTGCGCTTCATACCTTGTCATGTCGCGCCAGTCTCTTTTTATGGCTTCCCTAAGCTCTGAGAGTTTCTCTTTGGATAGGGACTTCATCGGCCCTCCAAAATCCCTAATGCTTATGCGCTCGGCCATCTCAAACGGGCTTACTTCAAGGTAAATGCTAAGGCAGGGAATTTTTGCAAGCTTTAGCGCCTCTCCCCATAAAGAGGCAAGCCTGGAAGTAACCGCAATTTCTTCATCTGCAGAAATCAAAATTTCAAGCGCCCTTTTGTCAACCCTTCGGTCAAGCTCTGCCAAAGCCTCGCCGCCCTCAGCCATAAGCCCCGAAATGCTTATCCTGCGGCGCCTTGCCTCCTCCCTGAAAATATCTCCTGTGTTTAATATTCTAAAATTTGGGTATTTTTTAGCAATCTTTTTTGCTAGGGCTGTTTTTCCGCAAGCCGCTCCCCCTGACAGAAGAATCCTTCTGCCCCCGCCCCTATGCAATTTATCGAGGTCCACTTCAAGAATCTCCAAAACTTTTTTTAGCTTTCTTGAATCGGCAGGGTCCATAATTTAACATCTTAACATGTTTAGGCTGATCAGGTAATTTGGCATATAAGAGCGCAATATGCCTTAGCGGTAAAATTTGGCTTTATATTTCGGAGCGGAGAGTCAACTTCTGCATCGTATTACAGAGGTAATTGTTCTGTAATTGCCCGCAGTATATCTGTCCAAAATTATATATAGTAGATATGTTGGCTAATTATTATGTCGCGTGTCCTTCCTTTGGCGGACAATAACCCAAATAATACTAGTCTCTATGTAAAAACCAGTGATTATCGCCGTTATTTAGAAGAAATAGTTGCTTCAGGGAAAGTAACTATCGGTCCCAACACTCACAATAGCAAGCATGGAAAGCGGGGAAAAATGCTGGAGCATCCTGTGCAACGGGTAGTCGAAGCTATGCTCGGATATCCGCGAGGGCTGAGCTCTAAGTTTACTGATGAAGAAAGAGGCATTATACAAAGCTATCTTGATGAATCCAAGGCATACTTCAGGGAAAAAGTATATTAGCTTCTCCTTAACGCTTGTTAAAAACTTCCCAAAGACCATTATGAAAGCTTATGTTCTCTACTCGGGCGGCCTTGACTCAATCCTTGCAATAAAGCTCATGCAAGAGCAAAAAATTCCTGTGGTCGCAGTTCACTTCACAAGCCCTTTTTTCTCAAAAGAGGAATACTGCAAAGCGGCTTCAAAAAAGGAGGGGTTTGAGCTAAAAGTTGTTGACCTGGGGCCCAAATATATTGAAATGATTCGCCGCCCAAAACACGGCTACGGCTCGGGGATGAACCCCTGCCCGGACTGCCACAATTTTATGCTCCGGCGGCTAAAAGATATCGCAAAAGACGGGTTTATTGTAACCGGTGAAGTCCTCAACCAGCGGCCCTTCTCCCAAAGCCTTTCAAACTTTCGCGAAACCGAAAAAGAGCTTGGGCTGGATGGGAAAATTCTTCGCCCGCTCTCTGCAAAATCCCTGCCCGAAACGGAAATGGAAAAAAAAGGAATAGTCAAAAGGGAAAAATTATTCGGGATAACAGGCCGGCAAAGAAAAACCCAGATGGCTCTTGCAGAGAAATATGGGATAGATTATCCGACTCCGGGAGGAGGCTGTATGCTCGCCGAAAAAGAATTCTCAAATAAATTGCGCGACCTATTGGGGCATAAGAAAGCTGTATCAAAAAACGAGCTGTTGCTATTAAACAAAGGGCGGCATTTTAGAATCAGCGACTCCAAAATAATTGTCGGGCGAAACAAGGCGGAAAATGAGGAAATAGAAAACCTGAAGGGCAAAAGCGACTGGACGCTTAAGGTTGAGGGAATAGGCCCGATAACCATTCTTTCCGGGCCAAAAACCGAAGATGCGATTGAGCTTTCGGCAAAACTAACCCTATTTTACTCTGATGAAAAAGATTCCCCGGTTGTTTACGGAGAAAAATTTGAGAGAAAAATTTCTGTAGAAAGGCCTAAAAGGGAAGATATTGAAATTTTTAGGATTTGAGGAAGTCTAAAAGAATCTGTTCAAGCGACTCGCGAAGCTCGCAAAGAGTCCCGTCGTTTATAATTTTGGCATCCGCAATCTTCATTGTATCCATCACCCTTTGCCCGTGCTTTTTCTCCCCTTTGCCCAAATCCCTTGAGTCAATCTCCAAAAATTCTTCAAGCGAATCCGGGCAGTCCCCCCTGCTCCTAACCCTTGTCCGCTCATACCTGAGCTTTTGGTTGGCATCAACAGCTATCAGATAAAATTTGTCAAGCCTTCTTAGTTCCGCCACTTCAGACGGATTTCTTATCCCGTCGACAACATAATTCCCCTTTTCTATTTTTTTGGCGGCTATTTTTGCAAGAATTCCGGGGCCATTCTCTTGGCGCAGCCTGTTGCCGATATCGCTCAACTGCCTTGCAGTTGGAGAAGAATAAGTTTTTTTGGCTTCTGCCCGAACCATGTCGGAAAGAGAAAGATAATTAAATCCCATCATCTTTAGGAAGTTGGCAACCTCGCCTTTTCCTGAGCCTTTTGTTCCGGTCAGGCCTATTATCATAATCAAAATAATAAAAATTAGATAAAGTCAGTAATCCGGTTTTGCCTTAGTATTGAACTCACCTGCCGGTACTTTTCAGGCGAAACCCTTGTGTTCAGGTTTTTGAATAGCTCTTCGGAAGAATTGAATTTTTTCGGGGGATTTTTGAAGGCGGCCCGGATATTTTCCCTCACCTCCCAGACGCCGACAGGAATATCGTAGCCCTCATAAACCTCCCTTATTACAAGGGCCCTTGCCTGGCGGCGGAGGTTTTTTAGCCCTTCCGCCGCACCGAACCTCGCCGCGTAGTACCCGCCGCTCTGCTCAATCGCGTAAGTCTTTCGTCCATGGTAAAATTCCGACTCCACCGCAAATTGAGGCTCATTATTTTTTGCGCGGTTCCAAAAAGAGCTTGGAAACCAGCATTCTATCTGCTCAAACTCCCAAAAGCCCGGCATCAGCAGTATGTGGAAGTGGTTGTCAAGGTAAGCGTTTTCATAGAGAAGGTATTCATTTATCAGGGGTTTTTGCTTTACTTCGCCTATAAGTTTCTTTGAAATCAGGTCGTCAACTGCGGTTATGCTCCACCGAGTAGGCACGAGTTTTTTTCTTTTTTCAAGCCCAAGCGCGCCTGAGGAGAGAATTTTTGAGATCTGGCTTATGTTAAACCCCAGATTGTAAATCTCAATCGCGGCTTTTTGGGCGCTCAACTCATCTCCCGAAAGGCGATAAACAGGGGCCTTTATTTTTGGGTTTTCTGTGAGCCTGATTGACTTGAGCTCCCCTGACATCCCCATCGGCTGGGTAAGGGGTGAGAACTCCTGCAAAAACCTCGGGCGTTTTATGAAATTGGCTTCGATATCCGTCGGCTTTTGCGAAAGGACAATATCCCTCATCTCCCGAATATACCTGTCGCGCGAGGCAATTTCTCTTGGCATTTTGCCTCTCACAAGCGAGTAGCGGAATTTGAGGATTTTGTCAATTCCCGAGCCATACATTTTTTCAGGCGTGTCTGCCACTTCTAAATTTGATTCTTCAAGACCGACCATCGGCCCGACAAAAACCTTTGGGTAGCCCTCGTGCCCGACAAATATTGAGGAGGGGGAAGGGCCGAAAAGCGACTCTCCAACTTTGGGCGCTGCCGCCTTGAAGTGGATTTTTGTCAGAAGCGGGCAGCGCCCCCTTCCGCAAAGCTTTCTGCTTCCTTTGCAAAGGAGGCATAAATTTTTTCCCATAGATTAGGTTAGCCTCTGATTTCTATAGTAGGTATTTCCTAAGCCCGTATTCTTAAAATATGTTTTAGACGGAATAATCAGTCTCGTACTTTTCCGTGTCCTCAATCATGTCCTTCTCCCTCCAGTCCTTAGCCCACTCGGCGACGTCATATTCTTTGTATTTGCCGTCTTTTGTCGAGCAGATAACTTTTTCAAGCCCGGCATTAAGTATCATCTTCTTGCAGATAAAGCAGGGAAGCATATCTGAGGCCTCAGTTTTGCCCTTAAATACCCGGCAGCCGTGAAGATACATCGTGCCGCCAAGGAGGCTCACCCCCGCCCTTGCCGCATTGATTATCGCGTTCTGCTCGGCATGCACACTTCTGCAAAGCTCATACCTGTGCCCTGAAGGTATATTCATCTCGCGCCTAAGGCAATTTCCCCGCTCGATGCAGTCCTTTGTTTTTCTAGGGGCGCCGTTGTATCCTGTCGCAACAATCTGGTCGTCTTTTACAATAATCGCCCCGCCCCTAAAGCATAGGCAAGTTGACCTTGCCGCAACCTCTTGCGCAATATTGAGATAATATTCAATTTTAGAAGGGCGTCCCATAAATGCAGATAATTTGATTAAAATGGGCGATAATAAAGGCCATAAGACCCTCTCCGGATATTCTCACCAAAAGGCAAAGCCTCCACTATATAAAAAATCCCCGACATATTAGTATATTGCCCAAATGAAACAAAATGCATAATCCCTTTGTCGAGCTCGGCCTTGTCATTTTAGTAGTATTGGCTGTGTCCATAATAATCCGGATTTTGAGGCAGCCCTTGATTATCGGCTATATATTTTCCGGAATTATTGTCGGGCCCTTAGCCCTCAACCTTATCAAAGAAGTTGAGATTATATCCATATTTTCGGAGATGGGCATTGCGTTTCTGCTGTTTATTGTAGGATTGCATCTTTCCCCTAAAGTCATAAAAGAGGTCGGAAAAGTGTCTCTTGTCACAGGTCTTGGCCAGATTATATTCACATCCCTCATCGGGCTTCTGATAGGCCTTGTCCTCGGTTTTTCGATGGTTGAGGCCCTCTACATTGCCCTTGCCCTGACCTTTTCATCCACAATCATCATAATGAAGCTTCTCTCCGATAAGGATGCCTTAGAAAAGCTCTACGGCAAAGTATCTATTGGCTTTTTGCTCGTACAGGATATTGTAGCCATCCTTGCATTAATAGCGCTTACCTCATTCTCAATTAATTCGGGAGGGGCCGGAAGCGAGCTTATCTATATACTGCTAAAAGGCATCATACTCATGGCGGTTTTGGTTCCCCTAAGCAATTTTTTCCTTCCTAAGGCGGGAAATTTCTTTGCAAAGTCTCAGGAATTTCTTTTCTTGTTTTCAGTCTCATGGGGCTTTGGAATTTCAATCCTATTTTTGTATGCGGGGTTCACGGTTGAAGTCGGGGCGCTTGTTGCCGGAATCCTTCTTTCAATGTCGCCATTTTCCCATGAGATAAGCTCAAAGCTCAAAAATCTCAGGGACTTTTTCATAATATTCTTCTTCATAATACTTGGCAGCCAGATGGTGTTTGCGGATATTACCCATTTATTTATCCCTGCCATAATTTTCTCCCTGTTTATCCTGATAGGAAACCCAATCATTGTAATGGCCCTGATGGGCTTTCTTGGCTACAGCAAAAAAACCGGGTTCATGGCGGGCCTTACCGTTGCGCAAATCTCAGAGTTCTCTCTAATCCTTATTGCCCAAGGGGTAAAGCTTGGAAACCTCTCGCAAGAAATTCTGTCTTTTGTCACAATAATAGGCCTTATTACAATTGCGGGATCAACATACATGATAATCTATTCGGACGCGATATTTAACAGGATATCAGGCCGCCTGTCTGTCTTTGAGCGAAAAAAATTAGCTGAAAAAGAGCTGCCAAAAAAGAGCTATGACTATATACTTTTAGGCTACAACCGAATCGGATTTTCAATTATCCGGGCTTTCTCAAAAATAACCAAAAGCGTCCTCGTTGTGGATTACAACCCAAAAATTGTCGAACAGCTCAAGGAGTCCGGGGTGGATGCAATATACGGGGATGTTGATAATTCCGAATTCCTTGAAGACCTGGGAATATGCGAAGCAAAAGTTGTTGTGTCAACAATCCCTGAAAAAGAGACCAACCTGCTGATAATGGATGTGTTCAAAAGAAATAAGCGCCAGCCTATTGCAATTCTTACGGCAAGGCAAATTCGGGACGCGTTTGATTTGTACCGCTCAGGGGCCGACTATGTAATCCTGCCGCACTTCCTTGGCGGAGAGTATGCTTCAAGGCTTATTGAAAAGGCAAAAGATGACCGAAGCGCTTATGAGAAAGAAAAAGCCCTTGAGCTTGGGCTTCTTAGGGAAAGGCTTGAGCTCGGCCAGGAGCACCCTAAAATTGAGAAGGATCCTAAGAGCCTTTAGAGCCGGAAATATCAAACAGTATTAAACTTCAAAAAATCTTTGATTAGAGCGAGCAAAACAATATTCAAAGAATGCTTTTGAATATAAAGCTATTATTGGGGCACTATCCTGGAGTTTTCGCTTATATCTCCTGACTTGAAATCTGCACCTTAATTCTCTGCAACATAAGTCTCACCTGGCAAAACAACAGTGAGATTTATGTCAGGATAATTATCAAGGTAAGATTTAACTTCTTTAATAATACCCCCCTGCCTATTCTCAGCAACATCTAACTGTTCTAGGAGTATATCTATCTCTTCCATTGAATCTTCGCAATATAATTTCAGACAATTGGTTTTCTTCCGGCCAGGCTCTTTAGAATATTTAACCTCTGAAGCTTGAGCGTAAAACCCTGACAAGGTTTTATCCTCTACCTCAATCCATTCCCGAATATCATTGCTAATAGGAAAGGCCTTCAGATTATATTTTCCCCCGTCTTCTTCAATATCCAGATAAAACCACCCTCCAAAAATCTCGGAAATATACTGCAAAGCCAGCAGATTTTTGAAATCCCTGTGCTCTTCTTCCGAGAATTTGCTATACTTTTCGGAGGCATTAATCAAGTCCCTATACTTCCCATATTTCCGGCCTAACCTTAATTTGGAATCCCCCTGTCCAAGCCTACCTATATAGCCCTCCAACCTATCCTCCATAGCATCAAACTCTGGATTTCTGCCTTTAGAATACCGTCTTAATATTATATGGGGGCGAGTTTGATATAATTTATTTGCTCCTTGAACAACCCATTTCTTATTTTTATAAATAAGAGCCGCCGCAAGGCCAATAATAGCCACCTCTTTTGCCCCATCTACCGCGCCTATCGATCCCAAAAAATTTGAATTTGATACATACTCCCCAATAAGGTCCGGCAATTCATAAAGCTTTTCTGATATTCCTTTAATTGTTCCGTCCATTTTACTTCACCACCATATAACTACTACACTAAAGTATATATACATTTTCCTAAGCCCAAAAACAAGCCATTAATTTTTAGCATACACTCTTATGGGCCCGTAGCTCAGTCCCTATCCCTTTCTTTCCAAAAAAAGGGATACAGGAGCAATCTGGTCAGAGCACCTGGCTCTTAACCAGGGCGTCGGGGGTTCAAATGAAGACTTTCTTTCCCGAAAGAAAGTCCTCAACGTCAAAGAAAGGGTCTTCGAAAAAGCTACGCTTTTTTCTATGACCCCCAAAATGCGTATCTGAAAATCCCTCCGGGCTCATTTAATTTTCCTGCAAAGGCCAAAAGACCCTACTAATTAAAGCCCTGTTAAATTATGAAAAGAGGCAGTATTGCGATAAACCAAACTTTCTGGATAGTGCTCTTCCTCATAACTATTGTTGTGTTCATCGCCTCGGCAGTATGGCTGAAAGGTTATGGGCTTGGAATTATAAAGATGCTTCCCGGGCTTGCAGGAGCTTTCTATATGGAGAAAGGAATCAAAAAAAAAGGGCTTTCAATAACCCTTAATGCAATATGGTTTTTAGTGGCAATAATATTTATTCTGATGGTCCTTGCAGTCATGGATAAAATAGGGCTTCTTGCGATAGCATGAAAGGGTTCGAAGTCCCTGAATTATCGGCAGATATGATTCTGCTTTTAGTGGTTTTTTTGGTGTTTGTAATAATCGCCCTAAAACTGCTTGACGCAATATGAAAAAGGGGGACATGATGCTGGGGATTGTCTTTGTCCTTGTGCTCCTTGTTGTAGCGCTCTCCCTTGCCGAAAAATTTTTTGGCCAAAACCAAAAGGACCCCGGATATTTAGGGCTTCCTGAAGGGTGCGGGCTTGAGTTCAGCTCAGCAGATACGCTCACTTTTGTGCCCCCGCCCCTGCTTTGGTTTGAAGACCCGCTCACCAAAGGCGAATCCCAAGCAGATTACCGAAATGCCGCCTACCTCCTAAATCCCGACGAGCTGATACTTTTGGGCACGCACAGCATCAAACTTGAGCGAAAGGGAATTTTAGGCACGCCAACCCTTGAGCCCGATACCCGTGGAGCGGCGGAGATATATTTTGAGGATTATTCCGGCCTGCACTACGATATTTTGGCCCATTCGGGGCTTCTTCCAACTGCGGCAGTTTATCCCATCCTAACTGACAGTTTTGAGAACAAAAAATCGGGGACGCTTATGGAGCCTGTAAGCATATCCGGCGGCGGCGCCTTTGCACTTAATTTAGAAAAGCCTTTCGGGAAAATTAATGTCCATTTTACGCTGGACACAAGAGGGATTGAAAAAAGGCTTATGGAAGATCGTCGCATAAGACTTGCCCCTGAAACGGAAGGACTGCAGGGACAAACGGAGTATCAAAATATAATCGAAGAGCAGATATACCTCAAGATATGCTGGTCGGCCTTATACCCTGACGGATATGGTTCTGAAAAATGTTTCAGAGACAATGAAAAAGGGATAAAATTATCCAAATTAAAAGAAGATAGTATCTGCAGCCATGGGGATGGCTCGAACAGCCCGATTGAAGACCTGACAAAATATTATTGCCGTTTTGAGTTCGATATAGCAGAAAAGTGCTGTCCTGTTCTTGCGGCAATAGCGCCTTCAATTATAGGTGTGCCTTACGGGGAGTCTCTTTCAAAAGATTCGGCAAAAGAAATTAAAACTGAGCCTGAGATGTTTGGGATTGCAATGATATATTATATGGAACTTCTTTCAAACCAAGATGCGCTCTTCTCTGACTTTGAGGGGGTTTCAGATACGATTTCGGGGGTGGACAGCAGAAAACAAGCTTCCCCCCTAAGCAATATATTCATTTATCCTTGCCGGGCAAAAATATCCGGATATCAGGCCCTGAATATGCGCGGCATTTCTTCTCCCGCAAATGAAAAGATTGATTGGAGCTCTTGCAGAGATTCCGAGGAATTTGTGGATTCGGGCTCAGGCTGGAGGTGCAAAACAGACGGCAGCTCAAATTACTATATATTCAACCCCTATGCCTACTGCCCGCTTGAGGGAAATTCCCTGCCTTCAAACCCACTGCCAATCTACCTTGAAGGGACGCATCTGCCTTCAGGGGAATATGCAAAAAAGAGATGGTTTATAATTCCCGACAGCAAGTCAAAGGAATATTCATGGGACCTTGCAAAAAAGGCAATAGATGTATTTTACGGGGCGGGGTTTTTCTCAGAAGAAACTTTAGCCCCCTATTCGCCATCGGACGGCTCCCCTCAAGACCCTTCAGCTGAAGATGAAAACCCAGACCAGCCTGCCTTGGAAGTTCCGGAATTCTGGGCAATAACAGGTTGCAGTTATGAATGCTCCCGAGGCACATGCCTTGCAGGAATAAAAAAATGGAATATTGTAGGGAATGACAACCCTGAAAGCGAAAACTATATATGCAAAAGCCCTCACTTCAAATCCTCAGGAATTATATGCGGCTCAGAGCCCAAAGGGTGCCTGGTCACTCTTTCAATGAAAGCAAGTCCTGATATTGAAGAAGTATGCGCCTGTATCTAAATAAGCCCTCGCATCCTTAAAAAAATCCGACTATATATCTGAAATTAAACAAACAAACTTATGGACATGGAACTGCTTACAAGGCTTATCCTAATACTTGGAACGCTTGTTGTGATATTGTGGCTGGCCGCATATAAATTCAACACCGATGCGCTGACAAATTTCGGCTCGATGATTATGGGGCTTGTAAGGACTATGATATCCGCCGCCATTTTCTGAATTATGGGCGAAACATCCCACCAGATGCTTTTAGTTGTATCTGCGGCGCTAATTTTGCTTACAATTTATATACTTTTTGTATCTCAGATAAAAGATGAAGGTGCAAAAATCAGGATATACGGCCCGGCAGAAGAGCGTTTTGACATAGCAATATCCGGAGGCGTCCCGATTGGGTGCTTTATTCCTCCCGAAAACAATTTGGGACAGGACGCCTATAATAGGCTGGGTAAATCGGACTTAAAAGAACATTGCCTCAATTATGAAAAAGGCTCATTTTTGGAGGCAAAGTATATGGAGTGGGCCCAGCACATACTTCCCAGCCTGAACAAGGGAATCCAATTGGACGGCTACTGCACAGACTGCTCCCGTGAAAACTGCCTCTGCCTTACTGATGAACTTAAAGGCTCCGGCGAAATTATGGATAGAAGAAGCATTGATTTCGGGTATGCCCAAGAAGTTGGCTTTGGAAGCGGATTTTCGAAAAGGAACTTTGTCTGGTCGGGAAGCCCCCCCTCTGTTTTTGCGGCGCCAAAAGGAAGCCATGCAACCTTATCAGCATATGCTGGCCTTAAATTAAGCGGGGACAAATTTATTGAAAAAATAACTGCCGCGCTGTATAACGGAACAGTAAGCCTTGAGGAAAATAGAATATCTGGCGTAATGGGCGCCTACCGAAGCTGCTATTACGGAAGCGACAATCCCGCAAGCCCTCATAATAACCCGAAAAGTCCCTGGGTGTCCTGCTACAGCTCAAAAAAAAATTCTGCTGAATGCGCCTGCTCTCAGACCGACAGGTACGCTGATGAAGACCCTCTGGTAATCTGCCAAAACTATGCCGTTTCATCAGGGAAGAGTAGCGGATTTATTGAGGGCTGCGAGTGCGCGGACCTGATAATGGGGCTTAAAAACTGCCTGATTGAAGGCGGGCAAAACTGCTACAACTCCTTTTGCGCTTCGGATACACTCTGCGGCATTTCGGAATGCGAAAAAAATTTCAATAGCTATGAGGGCTTTGAAAACCCCTGCAGGATAATTAGCGGAGAGAAGAAATCCGGATGTGAAAAGTATATGGAATTCTATAACGCTGTATTTAGGATTGATTCTCAGGAATACACAATTATAAAGCTTGGGGATTTTATAGTGAAAGAAAAATCCTCAGGCGAGCCTTACCGAGGCCCGGCCTTTATTTCAGCAAATATAAGCGTAAAACAGCAAATGCTTGGAAAAAGCTGTTACAGCCCAAAGCTATTCCCTAGTTATTTCGACTGCTGTGAAGAGCTTTGCCGCGAAGGCTCTGACCTAAACTGCAGGGAAGCGGGCGTCGCCTGCAGCAAGAGCCCCCCGCCCATTGCTTTAGGCGGCTCTGATTCGCCATGCCTCAGCCCGCAAAGCGGCCTTTATGAATGTTCGCTTGACGCAAGCATGATGGGGGAGGACAGTTACCTTATCTGCAAAAACTTCTGCATATCGCACGATGCCTATTACGGAGATGAAGAAAAAGCCCTGAAGTGCCAGGAGGGGTGCGACTGGGCGGCGAGGATGGAGGACAAAAAGGGCTCTATCGATATCAAGGAGATTGAAGCGGTTTTCATAGCGGACACTTCCGGAAGCATGGGCGACGAATGGAGGATACTATGCGATGAAATCTCCAAAATAGAGGGAACTCTTATAAATGACAGGTATACTTTAAGCTCAACAGTATATGCTTTGGGTGAAGGCTCAAAAGATATTGATGTAACTCCGCGATGCAAAGACTCCATACTTAACTGCTCAGATATAAACCGGGACCTGGGAATAAGTTTGGACTGCAATGAAAAAAGCTGCTATATGGAAAGCTGGGGCTGGGCCGCGGCATGGGCAATTAAAAAACATCCCTGGTCTGAGGAAAGCATAAAGGTTATTTTTGTAATCAGCGATGAAGGCCCTTCATGCGGAGGAACGCAAGACATTTCAGGAAAAACCAACACAGCATGGGGTTGGGATGTTGATTATTTCAATTACATTGAAGATGAAAAATCAATAAATAGGGCCTTAAAAGAAGCAGGAGAAGAATATATAATCTACGGGCTTTGGGGGATGCACGACGGCCCGGGCAGCCAAAAAACAGAACTCCCTGATAAATTAAAAGATCAGTTTAGGAATATATCCGAGCCTACAGGCGGGACTGCGCAGCATTTCAGCAGCGGAGCTGATATAAATTCGGCTTTGATGAAACTTGCAAGCCGAAGCGCTGAATTCAACCTCGGCTATGACAAATACACAGACCTCTCAAAAAAAGAAAATAAGGTATCACCTGACGAGCCTTATTACTGGACAACTGCTTATGATTCCGTTTACTCAAACCTGATTTATATTGTTGACTGGAGCCTTTCAGGAAATACAGAGTGGCAGTATCCTGCAGGAGGGAGCGACTGGATGAGGATAAACCTCAATGAAGACCCTTCAAATCCGGGAGCCATAAGGACAAAAGAAGTTAGAGTTAACTTCTTGGAGGATATAACTTAATCAATATCCCTATATAATTAGCTATACGTCAAGCCGGGAAATGCCCGGGACCAATAAGGATTAAATCAAAATTATAAGTTATGGGGGGCGAGACAAATACAGATTTCCTTAAAAAAATAATATTCGGAATTATTATCGCGGTTGTTGTCCTGTTTTTTGTGGGCGCCATCTGGGGAGAATCTATGGGCTTGGCTGAAAGGATTAGGGCCGTCTTTGAGACAATAATTCCAATCTTTAGATAAAGTGCCTTAACTCTAAGATTAGCCTCTCCAAAAAGCAGAGCCTCCGGATTTAATAAGCGGCCTGCCAGAATTCTAGTTTCGGTAATAAAGATAAATTTTTGTCTCCTCAAGCCGATAGTTATCCCTTGATACAATCTCGATTGTGTTTCTTTCAGGGAAAACCTGCCTTCGGTCAAGAGGTATATTGACCCTACCCAAAACATCCCTCTGGTTATATGCCTCGTGCCCGTTTATATACACCAAAAGGTCGGCAGGACGAATTGAGTTAAAAGATATTTCTCCGCGGTAAAATGAGCCGTAAATGTAATGCGGAACATCAAACTCATAATAAGGTGTTTCTTTTGTAGTATAGGATACATCAAGGGTCAGGTTTGAAATCTGGTACCTTGAGGGCGCCCATAGCCTCCACCCCGAAGAAGAAGTATATACTTTGAGGATATTTTTCTGCTCAAGGGGCGGAAGGCTTACCTGATATTCTCCCCTCAAAGAGCGCGAATCAAAAAAGGTGCTGTTTCCAATGCCCATAACAAGCGATCCATAGCTGTTTGTTTCGTCAATCTTAAAATTCAGGGAGGCATTCTTTAGGCTTTCGGCCATTTTTGAGTCCAGCCAAAATATTCTTTCATACCCCGTGGAGCCGAAAAAAACCCCGTTTTGGACATAAAACCCCGAGTCAAGGAGCTGGCTTGACTGCACAGTCCTCTCCTCAGAAATTATGTCCCCTAAATCAATTTCCTTCCATGAAATTCCCTGCTCTATAGAGGGGTCTTCTTTGCCCGGCCCCCATTCTCCGCGATAATCCACCCCAACTTCGGCGCCCCCGAAAAAAATGAACAGGAGGAATATAATGAAAAGGCCGGCAAACAGATAAGCGTAAAGTTCGTCCATAATTAGGTTTGGGGAATAATATTAGTTTTCATTCGCCTTCCTGCGGCTCTTTCTCGCCACCCTTTACAGCAGGTTCGGCCTCCAGATGAAAAAGGGCTTCCAACTGCTCAAATATTTTCCTGCTCAAATCCTCATATTTTAGCTTGAGCTCGGAAATCACATCCGTATAAAAAGAGTTTTTGGCAAATTCCCTAAATATATTTGAGACAATGCTTTCTGTCTGGTTTTGAAAATCCCTGAGATAAACCGGGTCAAGCCTTGACAATCGGGTTTCAAGCGAAACAATTGTGCTCCCTAATGAGCTCATATCAAGGGCAACAAAGAATTCATAATTTTTCTCAACAGATGCCTTTGCCTCATACCTTACCTCTGAGGATTCGGGATTTCTTGAAAATCGCACTAAATGGACATCGTTATACCCTATCCCAAGAGCAGTTGAGATTATCCTTCTTGCGCCCCTTTGGAGATTTGTATCCAAAATCTTGTCCGATTCGAAAGACCTGCTAAAGCAGGGCACCTCCCAAATGTAGCGGTACATAAGATTAAATAAATTCTCTATATCTTATGTTGCTTGAACTTGCAAAGGAAACGGAAGTGTTGAATATCGAGGATTCTATTGGGAGCGCTGTTTCTAAAATGCAGGACAAAAAGGCCCTCCCTGTATTTGACAAGAATTATGTAGGTATGCTCTACTTAAGAGACCTCGTAACAAAAACTTATGACATAAACACCAAAATCAGCGGCCTTGTAAAAAAGGCGCGAAAGCTTGAAAACGGGCTCTCTCAAAAAGAGCTTATAGAGGCCTTTCTTGAATATCCTGTGCTCCCCGCATTCAGGGGCGAAAAATTTGCAGGGACGATATCCGACATTGATTTTATTGAGTCTTTGGGCTTAAAAGGCAAGGCCTGCGAGTACTCGAGGGAAGCCGAAATTATATCTCCTGAATATACAATTGGGGCCGCAAGAAACCTCCTTAGGACAAATAGGGTGGTTTTGGTTGCCGAAAACGGCAGAATTATCGGTGGAATAGACATATTTTCCCTCTCAAAGCACCTTATACCCAAGAAAGGCATTGATGTATCAAGCCACACCCGAGGCGGGGTTTCGGTATTCAAAGCGCAGGCCGCAGAAAAAATCGTGGAAAAAGACATAAAAATCCGGCCGGTTATGGCAAAGGCGGCAGAAATTGAGCTGGACTCAGATATTAAGGACGCAATAAGCCGCCTGAGGTCGGCCACTTTCCTTGTCTGCGGGGATTTTGCCCTGACACCGGTCACTATTTTGAGGACTCTTAGGGAACTTGAATCCAAAGAAGTTGCAGGCTCGCTCAAAATGGTCGGGTTTGACTATGTGGACCGCTTTGAAAATGACCTTGTAATAAAGGAAATTGAGCGTTTTGCCAAAAGAGCCGAGAAATTAATTTCGCCTCAGGAAATAAAGTTCCACCTAAAAGTCTCCCAGAAATTGGGAAAGGACCTCTATTCAATAGACGCCAAAGTAATCGCCAGCGGGCAGGTACTGACAGCAAACCTTGAAAGCCGGGAATTTTTGGATTTGGCTCAGGAAATCATTGATAAGCTGGATTCTCAGATTTCAAAGCTCAAAAGGTAGCCTGCAAGAGGAGAGAGATTATATATAAAGCCTTAGTTATTTATTGAATATGGCAGAGATAAAAGGAAAGCGAGGATACACCTATAAGGATATGGCTGTCTATGTCCTAGGTCTTGGTTCTTTGGGATTCATAAAAGACCCCGTTTTATCAGATTATAAAAAAAGGGGCTGTTATCTTGAAGACGAAATTCCCTGTAGCATGAGTGTGGACGGCTTAAGAACCTCTCTACACCAGTTAGCGGGCTTAATCGATGAAGATGCAATTCTAGAAAGCGGAGTTCCACCTCAAGGAAGGGTTTGTTATGTTGCAATGTACACATTAACCGCTAAAGGAATGGAAGGGTTTCTTAATCAAGTGTTCCGAATGGTAGAAGATGGAATAATAAACCCCGAATTTGGAAAAACAATAGAGCAAGCGTATGCTATAGATTACGGCACTTGGCCTTCATCAAAAGGTTACCTAAAATCCCCTGTCCGACCGATAGAGGTTTATCTTTTGGAATCTATTCCCCCAATCGCCTGCTAAACCCCAAGCTCCTTCACCTTCTCCCAAGGCTCCCTGCTTACAGTAAATTCCTGGTCAGAAAAGACCGAGCGGTAATTTGCCCATAGGAACCGCTCATCAAGGTAAATTATCGCCGCCTTGTCGGTTTCGGTCCTTATTGCCCTTCCGCTTGCCTGAATCGCCTTCTGAACCGCAGGCACAACATATCCGTACTCCATTCCCTTTCCATAGTGCCGGTCATAGCAGGCAATAAGGCTTTTTGTCTCTAGGTCGGGCTTGGCAAGAGATATTCCCGCGATTATGACCCCTTTTAGGACATTATCAGGATAATCTATCCCCTGGTCAAAAGAGCCGCCCTGAACCCCCAAAAGAAGGGCATTTTTAGAGCTTATAAACCTGTTCAAAAGCGCGCTTTTCTGGTCTTTTGTGAGATCCTGCATCTCCACAAACTTATTGCCTATTTTCAGAAATTTCTCGACCTGCTGGAGAAAGTAATAGGAAGGGAAAAAAGCCGCCACATTCCCCTCAATATTGCGAAATATTTTCTCGGTTATTTCCGCATAATTTTGGTACTGCAAGTCCCCCCTTTTTGCGTATCTTGTTGTTGCTATAGGGGCTATAATATTTAGCCGATTCTCCCTTGGGAATATTCCTTTGACGGATAATGATTCGTATTTCTTAAAGCCGAGCAGGTCTGCATACATGCTAAGCGGCTGGAGTGTTGCAGACATTACAATTGTCGCGTAACTGCCTGAAATCACATCCCGAGAAACCTGGGAGGGCATAAGGGCGCAAAGGGAAAGCTCATACTTCTCCCCGTGGTAAGCCTTAACCTTTTTGGCAACACGCGCAAAGTCCGGGCCCGCATCAAGCCAGGCATCTATAAAATTAGCCAAAGAGCCGCAGTAACTGCGTTTTTTCCCCCCTTCTTTTGCAAAGTCAGCCGCTTCCCTCAACTCCTTCATAAAATCCGCCCCAAGACGGCTAAATGCTGAAGAGAGGTCATCTTTTTCAAGGTATGCCTCCTCAAACGCCATAAGCTTTCTGCGAAGGATTCCTGAAATTTCAAGCCTTAGCGAGGCTATTTCATCAGCCGCCTTTGAGCCTGCATCTTTAGCCTCTTTATACGCATTTTCAAGAATATAGGAGGTTAGTTTTGAGGAAATAAGGTCGCGAACTCTGGAAGGAAGCTGATGCGCCTCATCAACTATAATTATGCATTCTTCAAGCTTTTTTCCTATCTTTGCAAGGAAGGTTTCTGAAATATATGGGTTAAACAAATGGAAATAGTCCCCAATTATTACTTCGCTTCTTTTTGCGAGGTGGCAGGAAATCTCATAAGGGCAGAGTCCGGGGCAAATATCCTTTATTTCCTGAGCAGACAAGGTCTTTCCCAAGAGAGAATCTATTTTGGCTTTTGCCTCATCTGTAAGCTCGCCTTTGCCTGATTTATGGGTATTGTTATAATAAGCGCACTTTTCCTGCTTTTTTAGGTAATTGCATATCTCATGGAAATCCATCCCCCCAAGCTCGTCATACAGGGCGTTGCAAAGCCATTTTTTGCCTACAATATCCGCTACCTTTACATCCCCCATTTTTTTTAGGGTGTTTAGGGCAATTATATGCTGGGAGTGGCGGGGGGTGAGGAAAAACACTGTCAGGCCGTTTGCTTTGGCAAAGTTGATTGCCGGGTAAAGCGCAGAAACCGTCTTTCCTATGCCGGTAGGAGCATGGACCAAAAGAGACTTTCCATCTTTTAGGCATTCAGAAACCGTATTTATTAATTCCTCCTGCCCCGGCCTTTTTGACTCAAACGGAAAATCGAGCATAAACTGTTTATGCCTTAAATTGTTTATGGTGACTTTTTTGCGCCCATTTCGCCCCGAAACGCATTTTACGCCATATTGAGGACTTCCCCGGTATATTGGGGGGCTATTTATATTATACCTATATATACTTATTTATTGGCTCTTGCTTAGGATATACTTTAAGGGGAACAAACCATTTTGCCTAATTTCAGGAGCTATGGCGGCTACAAAGCCAAAATATTGTTTAGGCTATATTCGCACATATATTATCAGCTACAGAAAAGTATATATATATCTAAATGCTAATAAGTTAGTGCACTTTTAAAAAGGTGTACGCTTTCTTAATCAGGAGGTAATCAATATGCGAATAAAAGAAGAAGCAGGACTAACCTGTCCGGAGTGCGGATCTAACGAAATAATGTCAGATTCCGTAAGAGGCGAAAAGATCTGTTCGAAATGCGGCCTAATCCTCAACGAGAGCATGATAGACACACAGCAGGATTGGAGGGCTTTTGACTCGGAAGACCTTGAGAAGTCAGCAAGAACCGGCGCCCCATTAACCCGAATGAGGCACGACAAGGGCATCGGCACAGAAATCGGCAAAAGCCAAGCCGAGCTGTTCAAGGTTTCTGCAGGAAAGAGAGGCCAATACTTCAGGATAAAGCAGTGGCAAAAGCGGCTCGTGTCCTCAAAGGACCGAAACTTTGGCTACGCTTTGGCAGAGCTTGAGAGAATCGCCTCAGCATTGAACCTTCCCCGAAATCTTCAGGAGGAAGTAAGCTCAATGTATGAGAAAGCCTTGGAAGAGGGTTTGGTGAAAGGACGAAGCATTGAAGCTGTAATAGGCTCACTTGTTTACGCCCTTTCCCGTGAGTATGGGACCCCAAGACTCATGAATGAAATCTGCGCTGTTTCCGGCGTGGATAAGAGGGACTTGGGAAGAACCTACAGGTACGTTGCAAGGAAATTGGGCCTTAGAATCCTTCCTGCAAAAGCAATTGCTTATGTGCCGAGGTGCGCAACCATCTTGAAGCTCAATGACAAGGTTCAGGTCGACGCAAAAAAGTACCTGGAAAGCCTAAACACACAGGAAGACATCTCAGGAAAGGGGCCT
This sequence comes from uncultured archaeon, assembly GCA_964547015.1. Taxonomy (GTDB): domain Archaea; phylum Aenigmatarchaeota; class Aenigmatarchaeia; order QMZS01; family QMZS01; genus JAFGCN01. The sequence continues at coordinate 68,570 of CAZJKT010000001.1, read as the reverse complement.
ATTGGCGTGGCTGCTGCAGCATTGTATATCGCGGCAATCATGAACGAGCAGTTTATCCCTCAAAGGAAAATTGCTGACGCAATCGGCGTTACTGAGGTAACCATTCGAAACAGGTGCAAAGACATTGCGAAAATCCTTGGCTTGGACGAGGAAATCGACAAGAAACTCAAAAATCTGGACACACGAGCAGATTAACTCTGCTCTTTTTTGTTTTTTTATATTCATTTGGGGCGTTAGCTATAGCAATCGACCAATCTTTTGGGAGTTTAAGTAAATCAGATGTTGAAAGCGCTATATGCCAAAAAACGACTTGGCGTTTTTTGCGGTAACCTCTTCAATTTCCTCAACCGGCCTTTTTAGCAACTCAGCAATTTTCCCTATTGCCTCTTTTACTGCGACCGGCTCGTTTCTTTTGCCAAAACCCAGCCACGGAGCATCGGTTTCAGACATAACCCTGTCAATAGGTGTGGCCTTTAGGATTTTTCGGTGGGCCTTGCTCCTCAAAATCAGAGTATTAAATGAAACATAATACCTGTTTTTTGCCACCCTCTCGGCAAGGGCCTTTTCTGAAAAAAAATGCATCAGGACCTTTTTTGCGCCTTCCCGCTCAAGAATATTAAGGCAGTCTGCCTCAGCACCCCTTGAGTGGACTATTAATGGGAGGCCAAGCTCCTTTGCGAGACTGATATGCTCTTTGAAAAGCGCCTTTTGCTTTTCTCTCCACTCCGGCTCTTTTGTCCAGTAATAATCAAGACCGCACTCTCCGATGCCGACAATCCTATCCTTTTTTTGGCGGATTTTCTCAAAAAAGGCGGCGATTTCCGCCGGAGTTATTTCTTTAATATATTCCGGGTGGACTCCTGCCGTGAAAAAGGCAAAGCCCTTGTAATTTTGGGCGATTTCAAGGCTTTTTTCAAAGTCTTTTGGGCGGGCGCAGGAAAACACAACAGCCTCAAGGCCAGCCTCCCTGCATCTGGCGATTACTTCGTCCCGGTCTTTATCATAATCTTTTTGTTCAAGGTGGCAGTGCGCGTCTATCATCTTACAAATCAAGCTTCTCAACGAGCTTTTTGGGGTCAAACTCCATCAAATCCCCGTACTCCTGCCCGACCCCCAAAAACAAAATAGGCTTATCTGTAGCCTGCCTGACAGAAAAAATTGAGCCGCCTTTCTCATTAATGTCAACTTTGGTAAAGACAAGCCCGTCAAACCCTATATCCGAGAAATTCTCAATCTGGGTCAGGACATCGCTTCCGGTAAGCGAATCCAAAACAAGAATGCTCAAGTCGGGTTTGTTTACCCTTTTGACCTTCTTTAGCTCTTCCATCAGGTTTTTGTCGGTGTGGAGGCGCCCTGCAGTGTCCGCCAAAACTACCCCGTGGATTTTCTCGGCTCGCTTTCTTGCGTCAAACACTACCGCCGCGGGGTCGCCCCCGTACTTGTGCTTAATCACATCAACACCTATATTCTCCCCGTGCTTTGAAATCTGCTCAATTGCCGCCGCCCGAAAAGTATCCGCCGCCGCAAAAACTACCGGAATTTTTTTCTGCTTCAAAAGATAGCCAATCCTTGCAATTGCGGTTGTTTTTCCCGCGCCGTTAAATCCGAAGAAAAGCACGGTTACGGCAGGCTGTTCTTTTAGCTTTTCTTTTACAAACTCGACAAAATCCAACTTCTCATCCCCAAGAACTTCCAGGAGCTGTTTTCTTAGGGCGGCCTGAAAATCCTTTGCCTCAACATCCCTAAGCCCCCCAATAATTTTTTCGGCGGCCTCAAGAGCCATATTTGAGCGGATAAGCCCAAGCTTAAGCTCTTCTAGATCCTTTTCAGAGACCTTCCTTGAGAAAAAAGAAAATCCGGACTTTTTCTTTTCTGGGGGCTTGTCCTCTTTCTTTCCATCAGCCTCGGACCTCCTTTCCCTGCTTTCAGGCGCTTTGTTTGCGCCGGGCTTAAATTCTTGTCCTCCTTTTCCTACATCCCCCTTTCCTTCCTCTCCTTTTCCTTCCTCCCTAAAATCAGGGGACTTTTTGGATTTGGGCTTCTGTTCTTGTTTTGGCTTTTCCTGTAATTTATATTTTTTTGGCTCTTCTTTTTCTTTTGTTACTTTTTCAACAATCTCTTTGACCTTGCTTTTGAGAAATCCAAACATATTCAGGCGTAACCAAGCGGCTCCGGCTCAACCATTCGCCGGTATTCCTCGGGAAAACTAATCCTCAATACGGAGAGCGCCATGGGTCCGGACATAAATAACCCCCCATCAGGACCGGAAAGCTTAAGCACACAATAGTCGCCCTTATTATCTTCCACAATAAGCGAACCCAGCTCAAAACCCTCCTTAGCTAAAAAACTGCGGGTGCAATCATAGAAGTATTTCACCTCAGCGCACAACTCTTCAAAAATTGAGGGCTCATAATTTTCATAAGAAATCAGGCAATCTATAGCAGAATACAGATCTTCAAATAAACCCCTCTTTTGATAAGGAACCAGATATGAACCATATCTCCCGCTACCGAGATTTTTTGCGTGTTCATTTAGGGCCAATGCAGTTTTATTCGGCCCCTCCAATTCCTTTTCCAGAACTTCCAAAAAGCCCACCATAATTCCCCTACTCAATTAACCTTAAATCCTTAGAAATCTCCAAAAATGCCCATGCCCAGACCACAGCCTCAAAAGCCCGGACATAATCGCCCTTTTCCATAAAATGCTTTGAGTCGCTGATGTATGCCTCAATATTTTTTTTGTATTCTTCCCCTCTTTTTTCCTTTGCGGAAATTTTGGCGTCTTCAATTTTTTTGAGCCATTTTTTGGTTTCAAAAATAAGGCTTTGTTCTGTATCCATAATATCAGAATTGTAAATACGGGTTACTAAGATGGCTCTTAAACCTTTGGCCCCTTAAAAAAATCTCCCTCCCTATGCTCGGTGTTTGAAAAGGTTTCCTCTTTTGAAAAGCATTCCCCCGGCTTGTCCTCCCTTGTCCTGTTTTTGACTTCAATCGGCTGAAATGCAGGCTCTGCCGCAATATCAACCTCATCTATCTGGGCGAAAATTTTCTGGACCTCCTCAAGGTCGCGCGCAAAGGATATTTTTTCCTCTTCGGTCAGGCTTAGCCTCGCAATCTTTGCCACCCTCTCAAGCTCCTCTTTATCCATAAACAGATTCTCTTTTAAAATAAGGACTCAGTTTGCTCTTTTTTACGGACCGAAAAAACGCCAAAGCGGATTTTTCCAAAATCCTCCTTAAACCAAACAAAAGGGCATAAAAGCCAAAAATAAATAATATATACCGAATCTGCGAATCTATATTTAGGGGTGAATTAAGGTGGGACCTAAGAAACCGGCAGCAGGAAAAAAACCAGCAGGAAAAAAATAAGGGGGCTTAAAAACCTCGCTTCTCTGACTCGCGAGGGCCATAACCTTTTACAAAG
>CAZJKT010000001.1:55775-65045 GCA_964547015.1 uncultured archaeon | reverse complement strand
GGGGGCTTAAAAACCTCGCTTCTCTGACTCGCGAGGGCCATAACCTTTTACAAAGGTCCTTTACGGACATCTGACTCTTCTACGCGCGCCTTTTTTCTTTTCTTTATTCAAAAATATTCGGCAAGAGATTAATCGCAATTCTTTCAGGCTATAAAATTCTCTCAAATTATAATTATTCCCACTAACTTTATGAAAGCCAAGTTTGCAATTGCAATTATATGCCTCCTGCTTCTGATTGTCCCCCCTGCCTATGCCCTAAAGCAGACAACTGTTTATATGCCCGCAGTTCAGGAAACAGATTACGGAACTGAAGGGGCGATGGCAACCCTTACTGTAGATGTAAAGCCCGGCAAAGGGCATGTCTATGTAGATACCTTTCCCCTTGCAAAAGTAGATACCCAAGCATCGGCAAGGATAGCAAGAAATGTTGCCTGTGATGCTCTATTTATAGACTGCGCGCAGTATGATTTTTTCTACACTATACGCTCTGACGCAAGGATTGTAGGCGGGCCTTCGGGCGGAGCCGCAATGGCTGTGGCAACAATGGCCTCTATTCTAGACCTTGAAGTAAACAATCGGGCCCTTATTACAGGAACCATAAATCCCGACGGCTCAATTGGCCAGGTCTCCGGGCTTCTTGAAAAAGCCCAGATTGCAAGCGAAAAAGGGGACACCTTCCTTATCCCATACGGCCAAAGCATTGTGAAGGCAGGGAGGGGCGGCGATGAAATCGACCTCACCCTATATGCAAAAGATAATTGGAACCTTACTGTTCGCGAAATAAGATATGTCCGCGAAGCCTTTGAGATATTCACAAACTATAAATTAAGGGATATTGAGATTGAATTTGTAAAGTCCGAAGAATATCAGGATGTCATGAAGGATTTTGGGGAAGTCCTGCTCGGCCGCGCAAAATCGCTTCAGGAAAATTGCCGCCTTGAGCTTAACAGGGCCAGGCTTGGCTATGATCAAAAAGAAGAGCTTAGGGAGCTTTGCGAAGAATCCCTGGATGAAGCGCAAAATTCGCTTCGGAAAAAAGATTACTATTCATCCGCATCTCTTGCCTTTTCCAAATCAATATCCTACCAGCACGCAATCAGGCTTTCGGGACTGCTTGAGTCTCAAGACAAAAAAGGCTTTGCAAAAGATTACCTATCTCAAATAGAGGGCCATTATTTTGAAACCAAACCCTCAAATATAGAGCTTTATGCAATCATTCAGGAAAGATACTCGGAATATCAGGAAAATCTGGAGATTGCCTGGAAGAAATACTACACCGAGGATTATTCGGGGGCGGTTTATTATGCGGCTTTGGCAGAAGAGAGGCTTTATACCGCCCGGCTTTGGAATGAGCGCTCAGGGGAATTTCCAAATTACATTTCAGCGCCATCCGAAAACCTTGACTCTATTGCAACAGGCATAATCTCGGATGCCCATGCCGCCCTGACTTATACTAATCTTATCTCGCCAAATTCATTCTCGGCTCTTGCCGAAACCCTCCTCAAAAAAGCGGAATCTGAAAAGCAGAAAGGCAACTATTACGCGGCAATTGTTCAGGCCCTTAAAGGAAAGGCAAATGCAGAGATAGCTGCCCAGATTTCGGGGGCCTCCGACTACAAAACCCTTATTGATGCCAACAAGAAAAGGGCTTTGGTGTCCTTAAGCCAATCTGATTCAATAATCGGGCAGAGCTACTTTGAATATGCCCAAACCCTTGAGGATACTAACGAGGGCGCTTCCCTTACCTATTATGCTTATGCAGAAAAGCTCTCAAAACTGAATAATATTCTCAACGAGGAGCCTTTATGGCAAAATATCGAGCCTACAGAATATATAGAGCCTGTAGAATGCGACTATCGGCGGCTAATTCCCCTAATTATTGTATCCTCAATCATCTGCTTTCTTATCGGGTTTTTAATATAATATGGCTTCGCCGGTTATTGAGATTGAGCTGATAAGGCTTGTTTTCATGGCCATTGCCTTAGCTATAGTGTGGATTGGGCACTTTATGGGCCTGACTGACAAAAAAGCCTCTCTTTTTTCAAGCTTTCTTGCAGCCTATTTTATCTTCTTTTTTCCCCTCTACTGGTTCTCCTCCCTGCTTTTATTATATTTTGCAACAAGCTATGCCACAAAGCAAAAAAGCCGATGGAAGCAGGTATTCCACAAAAAAGGCCGAAAGATAAAAAATCTCTTAAGCAACCTCGGCCCCTCCATCCTCTTTTCGGGCCTCTACCTTATAAGCCCTCAGCCCTACTTCTATCTTGCCTTCCTGTGCGCGGCAGCATGCGCCTGCTCGGATACTATAGCTTCAGAAATCGGCCAGTTAAGCAAAAAAAGGCCCCGCCTCATTACGACATGGGAGGAAGTAAAAACAGGGGTTGACGGAGGAATAACTCTTTTAGGCACAACTGCGGCCCTTTTTGGGGCAATTCTTACCGCATTTCCCGCCTTGTGGATGCAGCCCGAAGCCTACGCTTTACGATATTTCATTATAGCTTCAGCTATAGGATTTTTGGGGTGCATGGTTGATTCACTCGCCGGGGCAAAGTGGGAGATTAAAGGCAAAATAAATAATGAGACAACAAACCTTATAGCAACGGGAATTTCTGCTGTTTTGGGGCTTTTGGCGTGGTTTTTGGTGTTTTGAGCGGTAAATGTGCGGTTAAATATAGGATATTTCAGGATATAATGCTATTTATATAATTGGACTAATTATAATTAGGTGAATAAAATGCCAGTAATCTCAAAAGAATTTGAAGCAGAACTAGAGCTGAGTTCTAATATGAAATATCTTTTTCGCCAATTGGATGAGGCTCTCGAAGGCAGTGATATAGGACATTTGATTAGAGACGAAGTGTATAGGGATACGCATTTTGGCGTTAACGGCTGTGTGGGGGAAACAATAGAATTCTACCGTTTTGGGGGCATAACTATTGCCCGGGAAAGAGATGAAAGGAAGGGTGTCCAGCAGGTTCACAAGGGAGGATACCCAAATTGCATATGGGCGGAGGAATCCTACCATAGAACAAACACTTCTTATTATGTTATCGACGGAAACAGGCTGGTAACAGATGAGCCGGAAGCAAGGCTCCTGATTCAGAAAGCCACAGGCATAGACCTTCCAAGACTCGATATACCTCAAGAGCATCACTGGTTTCCTAATGACCCCTCCAAAGTTGTTACGAGTTTTGACAGCTATAAAGAACCCGAAAGCTCGAAGTATCTGAGTATTGAGGATATGCAACCTGGCGGAGTGCAGATTGCAAGAGAGCTTAAGGCTATAGTAAGATATATTGATTCACACTCATTGAAGGGTGATCCCAATCTTGAAGGTTTTTATGATATCGTCTTGATTTCTGATTCCGAGGAAGTTGTGCAACGCGCAAGAGCACTCCCTTATTCTCTTTACAAAGAATATGAGCGCCACTTGCGTCCGAATGAAAGACTCAGAGAAAGGCGAAAAAAGAGCGCAGAAATCCCCATAGGCTTTGTTTCAGCCAACCCTCCCGAATTGACAGACACAAGCCTCGGCCAGAAGGTCTCTCCTAAACAGCTCACGGAGGAATAAAGCACGAATTTCCAAAATTCCCTTATCAGAAAGGGGAGTCTACCTGAAATGAAAAGCTACTTATGCGGCAAGCCTTTTTTGGGGCTTTTGGCGTGGTTTTTGGTGTTTTGAAGTCTTTTACTGCATATTCGGATATGCTCTTTGCCTGGAATATTATTTGGCTCCAAAGCGGCTAAAACCCATAAAAACCCCCAAACACCCTCTAAACACGCCTTTAGCCCAATTTAAAGCGGAAATACGATAAGCCCCGGCAAATAGTATCCAAGTTCTATATTCCAATATAAAGTTAAGGCTCATTTATAATGATTTATTAATTTTAGCCATCTAATTAAATGGGTTTCCTAAGTAGACTAGGCTATCCTGCAAGAGTGAAGCAGTTAATGCTCACTTGATGAACGAAGCAGGTATAATGAGAAGTGACACCTATTTGTTGCTAATCTGCTTAGTGAATGGCTTGGCTTGGTATCTGAAGAAGGACGTGGCAAGCTGCGATAAGCCCCGGCGAGGCGCATGCAGCCTAAGAACCGGGGATTTCCTAATTGCTCCCACCGGGAGCGGGAACGCGGGGAATTGAAACATCTTAGTACCCGCAGGAAGAGAAAACAAATGTGATTTCCTTAGTAGGGGCGACCCAAAAGGAAACAGAGCAAACCGAATCCTTCGCCGTAAGGCGCAGGAAATGTGGGGTTTGGACTTCTTTACATCCAAAATAGAGATTCAAAGTCCGCTGGAAAGCGGCGCCATAGAGGGTGACAGCCCCGTAGGAGAATCTGCGGAGGATGAGTGAGAATGTTCCAGAGTAAGGTTGGTTGGATATCCAGCAAGAATGTGGGAGACACTAACTTCCAACTCTAAATATAATCCAAGACCGATAGTGAACTAGTACCGTGAGGGAAAGCTGAAAAGAACCCGTAACAGGGTGTGAAAAGAACCTGAAACTAAGCAGTATTATATCCGTTTTGAAGAACGGGGTAAGGAGTGCAGGTTGTTGGCAAGGTTAACTCTCCTATGTGAGAGGTAGCCATAGCGAAAGCGAGTGCGAAAGCGCGTCCAGTCAGCAGCCTGCCACCCGAAGCCGGACGATCTAGCCCGGGATAGGTTGAAGTGTAGCGAAAGCTGCATGGAGGACCGAACCAATGCTGGGGTGCTACCCGCTTGGATGATCCGGGGCTAGGGGTGAAATGCCAATCGTGTCCGGCAATAGCTGGTTCCCCCCGAAATGAGCCGCAGTTCAGCCCTATTCTATCGGTTCGATGTGTATAGTTACTGATCGAATGGTAGGGGGAGAAATCCTTCGCCACTCGGCCAAACTCAGAAGCGTCGATCATAAAGAATGGGAGTGAGACGTGCCGGGGAAAGCTCGGCGGTCTAAAGGGAAACAACCCTAACCGGCATTAAGGTCCCAAAGTGGTAACTAAGTATTAGAAACGTGTCCTTTTCCTAAAACAGAGGGTAGGTAGGCCTAGAAGCAACCATCCTTTAAAGAGTGCGTAACAGCTCACCCTCCTAGGAAAAGTGCGCAGAAAATGGACGGGATTAAGTTATCCACCGATATGCCGGCCTGTTAAGTTATCTTAACGGGGGTAGGGGGGCGTCTTGCAGGGGCAGAAGCATCTCTTTGAGGAGATGTGGACCCTGTTTGAACGAGAATCTTACCGAAAGTAGCAACAAAGTGGTGTGAGAATCACCATCGCCACAAGTGGGTAAGGGTTCCCTACCAATGACGATCAGGTAGGGGTAAGTCCATATCCTAAGTTGACTGTTAACCTAAGTCTTCGACGGAAAACTGGTTAATATTCCAGTACCGCTAAGTCTTATCTTATCCGCAGGTTCGGGATAAGCCGGCGCAAGCTAATCATATAAGCTTTTGGAGTCTCGTAATGAGGAGAAGGAAGCTAAAGTGTTATGGTCCTCCTTTTGGAGGTCCGGCTGAGTTCTGGATCCAATGAAAACGGATACGGAGTGGCTTAGTGATGGTACCCAGAACCGACAGTGTATTTTGTGGTATATTAGTGCAAACTAAGCGCAAAATAACCGGTAAACTGGTACCCACGCTGAGTAGGCGAAGGTGTGATAGGATAATCCTGTCTAGGGAATTCAACCAATTAGTGGCGTATCTTCGGTACAAGCCATGCCTGTTCTCCTTAGGGAAGAGCAGGTCTCAGTGACAAGGAAAACCCGACTGTTTAATAAAAACATATCCGACTGCTAGCCAGAAATGGTGCGTATAGTCGGTGAAACCTGCCCGGTGCGGGTGTGTTAAACCGGGCAAAACCCGGCCAAGCCCCCGTAAACGGCGGCGGTAACCCTGACCGTCTTAAGGTAGCGTAATCCCTTGCCGATTAAACGTCGGCCTGCATGAAGGTCCAACGTGGTTTTCATTGTCCCAGACAGGAACCTAGCGAACTCTCTGCCTGGTGTATAGGCCAGGTACTTCTAGTGGGAAGAGTAGTCCCTGTGGAGCTTTACTACAGCCTGTTGTTGTGGTGATTTTTTAGTCGCATAGAGTAGGTAGGAGCTTTTGGCGAAAGTGTAACACTACCCCTCTAAAAACTCACTGCTTACCCCTCCGGGGGGACACCAATTGGTGGGTAGTTTGGGTGGGGCGCCACACCCCTAACAATTCATCAGGGGTGCCCAAAGGTCAGCTCACCGAGGTCAGGAATCTCGGGAAGAGTGTAAACGCAAAAGCTGGCTTGATTGGATTTTGAAAAGCAAAGAATCCAAGTGCGAAAGCATGGGTTAACGATATGCAAATTTGCTTTAGTGGCAGCTTGTAACGTCAGAAAAGCTACCCCAGGGATAATGGAGCCGTGGTCCCCAAGAGTCCATTTTGGCTGAAAGATAGTTCTTTCGCCATTGGATATATCGACGGGACGCGTTGCTACTCCGTTGTTGGCTCGACCTCTCCTGGGTGTGCATAAGCACCCAAGGGTGCAGGGGTTTACTGCTTAAAAGGTCACGTTAGCTGAGTTAAGAACGGCGTGAGCCAGTTCGGTCTATATCTGCTAGAAGTGTAGAGGTCTGACAGGAAGGAAGCTACAGTACGAAAGGAACGAGCTCCCGTGGCCTCTGGTGTACCGGTTGTGATTGCACCGCCGGGTAGCTACGCCATCTCGGATAAGTGCTGAAAGCATCTAAGCACGAAGCCGATCTGAAAAATAGACCTCAACGGGCGCTTATAGAAGATGAGTTTAATAGGCTGGGGGTGTAAGTACCAAGCTACGGCGAGGTATTCAGCTCACCAGTACTAAAGCCCAAGCAACAAATAGGTGCTTTAATCATTATACCTGCTTAAAGTTCTAAATTTTGGATTTTAATTAGTTTTATAAACGGAGTTATCTCTCTATTCAGATAAACAAATATCGGGAAATAACTACCACTCGCTAAGCTCCTTTTCAATAATCTCAGAAATTTCCTCCTTATTCACTGCAATGCGCTTTCCCCCAAAATTAAGCTCTTCTGTCCGGCCCTTAATTTTTTCATAAAGCCAATTTGAGGCTTCAGGAACATCCACAGACTCATCAAATACAAGCACAAACTTCGCAATTTCAGGCAGTTCCCTGCTTTTATGGCAGAGGCTTCCTTTATATATTAGCTTTGCGTTGCCCCCTGCCCTTATCGGGGTTTTGTTCAGGTGCGTCGAGCCCCCAAGCATATAAAATATCAGCGCCTTGTCTCTTGTCTTAATCAGAATATCTAACTTTCGCTCAGCCATAATTCTCTTAGTATTAGGGTTTTTAAGGGCATTATAATACCTATCAGCCCGATTAGTCTTGCCTCAGCCCTAACTGATTTGGGGGTATACCTCCATCTATTGAGCCCTCTTTTTAGATACCCTATTATTTTTTCAAGATTTGGGTGGTATGAGGTCGTGAAATAATCCGAAATTTCTTCTGGCTTAACCCACTTTAGCTCAACAAATCCGCTTTTTGGCTTTCCAATTGGAGCGGCCGCTAAATCTCCGGACCCCTCAGCAGGCTCGCACAGATAATAAATTGAGAGAATTTTTCTGTTCTCGGGATAGGTCTTTGCAAAAATAACCTTCCCAACACTTACACTAATCCCTGTTTTTTTCTTTATGCTCTCTTTTAGGCTCTCTTCAAGGCCGGCATTATGTCCCGCCCTGCCTCCGGGAAAGCTCCATGAAAGCGCCTTTATATAGGGGTCATTTTCGCGCCGCCCGATTAAGACTTTGCCTGTTTTGGGGCCGTAAACCACACCCAATAAAACCACCAAAAAGACATCATCCCTAATCTGTCCACAATCCATATAGTAATACTCCTAAAGGCATATATAGACCATATAGGGAAGTTTTCCTTATATTCAGCTCAACCGGCCTTATTCTTTGCCGCCGGCCGATTACTTCCCAAACATCTTTGAAATATCGCCCATTCCCCGAAACTTCTGAAGTTTTGAAGGGCTCATCATTTTCATCATTTTTTTCATCTTCTTGAAGTTGCTCAAAAGCTCATTTACATCCTGCACTTTTGTCCCACTGCCTTTGGCAATCCTCTCAACCCGAGAACTCTTTATGATTTCTGGAGTTTCCCTCTCTTGGGGCGTCATCGAGTCAATTACATACTTCCATTTTTTCATCTTCTCCTCGCCGACATCAAGGGCCTCTGTCGGAAGTTTCATTGACCCAAATCCCGGAATCATATCGAGCAGTTTTTTTATCGAGCCCTGCTTTTGCATCTCAAGAATTTGTGTGTAGAACAGGTTGAGGTCCAATTCGCCCTTTGCAATTTTTTCCGCCTCCTTTTCCTGTCCCTTGAACTTTTCAAGAAGGGTCTGCAAATCCCCAAAACCCAACAGCCGCGATACAAATCTTTCTGGAATATACTGCTCCATATCCGCGGGCTTTTCCCCAACAGCAAGGAACTTTACTTTAGCTCCTGCAATCCGGCAGGCGGCAAGAGTTGCGCCCCCTTTTGCTGTCGAGTCCATCCTTGTTACAATAATACCGGTAATGCTCAATGCCTTTTTGAATTCCTCCGCCTGCCTCCTTGATTCCTGCCCAAGCTCCGCCGGAATCACAAGATATTTCTCTCCGGGCGAAAATGCATTGTCCAGATTTTTTATTTCCTCCAAAAGATGCTTGTCCAGAGCATCCCTTCCCGCTGTGTCAACTATAATTACATGCTCTTTGTATTTCTCAATTTCTTTTGCCGCGGCTTTTGGGTCTTTTCCGTTTATAACAGGCACGCCTATTTTTTCAGACACCTGCTTTAGCTGCTCAAAAGCCGCCGGCCTTGAAAAGTCGCACCCTACAACCGCAACCTTCATCCCCCGCGACTTATAAAAATATGCGAGCTTTCCGACAGTTGTAGTTTTTCCCGAGCCAAAAAGCCCAAGAAGCATAATCCTGTGCGGCTCAAGCTTAAGGGCCGCCCCCTTATCCGCGCCCAAGCCCTCGCCCAAAATATTCACGAGCTCATCATAAATCAGCTTTGTCACATATTCCCTTTTTGAAACTCCAGCTTCGGGGGGATTTTTTGCCTTCTTTTTTATCGTTTCGGAAAGCTCAAAAACAATATCCACATCAACATCCGCAGAAAGAAGGGCCCTTTGCAAATCTTTTACAATCTCGTCCACTTCAGAGTCTGAGAGCGCCACCATTGAGGAAATTTTCCCCACAACGCTCCTGAGCCGATCCGACAATCCTTCTGCCATAACATTACTTAAATTTCAAATTG
>CAZJKT010000001.1:0-55675 GCA_964547015.1 uncultured archaeon | reverse complement strand
CCAAAAAGTATTACTAAATGCTTAATTGTAATACCTAATATTACTATATAAAGATTACGCACATATATCCTTATGAAAACGAGGATTTCCCTTACCGTGGACTCGGAGATTGTAAAGAGAGCGGACAAGCTTATTGACAATATTAATTTCAGCTCGCGCTCAGAGTTTATAGAAAGCTGCATACAGCGATACCTAAGCGATTCTGAAACCGCTGTAATCCTTGGCGGCGGAGACCCGGAAAACCTGAAAATAAATGGAAAGTTCAAATTCCTAATACCCGTCCACGGGACTAAAACACTCTTAGACCTACTTCTTGAGAAGCTCTCCTCTTTTGGAAAAATATTCATAGTAGCGCAAAGGGAGGTAATTGACGCCTGCTTTAGGCATGTGGGGGATAATATAGGGACGGCAGAGATTACCTATCTTGAAGAGAAAAGCGGGCTTGGAAACGCAAAGACTCTTGAGCTTGCAAAAGAGAGGCTAAATCAGGAATTCCTCATATTGCCTATTGACCAATATTATGATATAGACTTCTCAGACCTAATAAGAAAGCACGAGATAAACAGCAGGATATTCAAAGGCATTGTAACCCTTCTTGCAACCCCAAACGGGGATGAAAAAAATCTCGGAAATATTGCAATGCTTGGAAGCCAGATCGTCCACCATGCTGAAGGCAGAGCCCAAAACAAAAAGCTCGCTTCGGCTTTTGCGGCAGTATGCGACAAAAAAATATTCAGCTATATCCCTAAAGGTACTGTAAGCTGGGTCCTGCAGGAAGATGTATACCCAAAACTCATCAAAGACGGAGGAATGTTCGGCTATATTACAGAACAGCCCCTCTTCAATGTCCATGACGAAAAAGACCTCGCTAAAATAAAAATCCACCTCAAAGAAAAATACGGGGAAGCAAGCTGATTTGCGGACCGATTTTTGCAGGATTTAAGGCAGAATTGCTAAAGGCAAAACTATATAAATTATTTCATTATTTATGCTCGACATAAAGATGTTTAGGGAATGCCCGGAAATAATCAAAGAAAGCGAAAAAAAGAGGTTTAAAGACCCCTCTATCGTTGACAGGATACTTGAGCTTGACTGCGAGTGGAGGGAGAAGCTAAAATCACTTGAAAATTTCAAATGCGAAAAAAATAGGATTTCCCGGGAGATTGGATTATTGAAGCGGGACGGCAAAGACTCAAAAGACCTTATGGAAGAGACCTCCTCAATGGACGGCCAAATAGCAAGCCTTAATTCCGAAATTGAGTCTCTCATCAAAAGGAGGGATGACTTAAGGTATAAGGTCGGCAATATTCTCCATGAATCTGTCCCTATCGCTGAAACCGATGCGGGAAATGCTACGGTAAGGGAATGGGGCGAGCCAAGAAAGTTTGACTTTGAGCCTAAAGGCCACGCCGACCTTGTGGAGAGGTTTGCCGAGCTTGAGCGGGCGGCGAGGATTTCTGGGGCAAGAACCTATTTCCTAAAAGGCGACCTTGCAATGCTAAACCTCGCCCTGATTAATTTTGCGCTAAAAAAACTTCAGGATAAGGGATTCACCCCTATGTGGACCCCATTTTTTATGAAAACTGAAATGATGAGAGGCGCAGCAGAGCTTTCTGACTTTGAAGAAACCCTCTATCGCCTTGAAGGGGAGGATGCCTTGATGATTGCAACCTCAGAGCAAACCCTTGCGGCCCTCCACGCGGGGGAAGTGCTTGAGGAAAATGACCTTCCTTTAAAATACGCCGGATTTTCAACCTGCTTTAGAAAAGAAGCGGGAAGCCACGGAAAAGACACTAAGGGGATATTTCGTATCCACCAGTTTGAGAAAGTCGAGCAATTTGTCTACTGCAGGCCTGAGGAGTCCTGGAATATTCACGAAGAGCTGATTAAAAATGCCGAGGAAATATATCGAGAGCTTGAGCTCCCTTACCGAATTGTAAATATTGCAAGCGGGGACATGAATGACAATGCCGCAAAAAAGTACGACCTTGAGGCATGGTTTCCCGCCCAAAAAACATTCAGGGAACTTGTTTCCGCATCCAACTGCACAGACTTTCAGGCAAGAAAGCTCAATGTCCGCATGGGAAAGTACGGCGGGGAAAAGCAGGTTCTGCACACCCTCAATTCCACTGCAACAGCTACCGAAAGGACGCTTTCCTGCATACTTGAGAATTATCAGCAGGCTGACGGTTCGATAATTGTTCCAAAAGTTTTGAGGGATTTTGTCGGGAAAGATAAGATCTAATAAGTAAGGATTTAGTGGGGCTGTTAATACTCAGATTTGATTGACGAGAGCAAACACCTAAGCCTGGCTTAATTTCAGTTCACTCATATTATAATGGCATGGTTCGTATTTGCATTTCTCACTGCATTTTTCTCATCCCTAAAGGATATCCTGTCAAAGAACAGCCTCTCAAGGGTTGACGAATACCTCGCGGCATGGTCTTTGAGGTTTTTTGCTTTTTTGACTCTATTTCCGCTTCTGCTTTTTATCGAAATTCCGCCGCTAGGCCCGATGTTCTGGGTGGCCCTTTTACTCAGCGGAGCCATAAACACCGTAAGCACAATTCTGCTTATGAAGGCTCTTAAATCCTCTGATATTTCGCTTTCAATCCCGCTCATCAATATGGAGCCCCTGTTTCTTTTAGCCGCCGCCCCACTGATATTAGGCGAATTTCCGAGCGGTTTAGGGCTCATAGGTGTTTTTTTAATCATGTCCGGGGCTTATCTGCTCAACCTCAAAGAGAACCAAAAAGGCATTTTCAGCCCCATAAAGGCCATCTTGCAGGAAAAGGGCCCTCGCCTTATGATAATTGTAGCTATGCTTTGGAGCATATCCTCAAGCATAGACAAGGTAGGCCTCACAAACTCTTCCGCTGCTTTTTGGGTTATATGCCTCAACGGATTTCTCTCATTATCCCTTTTTCCACTAATGGCTTTAAAGTCCAAAAGCCTTGATGAGCTTCCAAAAAACCTGAAGCTTACTGCCCCGGCAGGATTTTTCAACGGAATTGCCAACCTTTTCCAGATGATTGCCTTTAGCATGACACTCGTAATCTATGTCGCCTCTATAAAAAAGCTAAGTTCTGTCCTAACAGTGATTTACGGCGGGATTATGCTAAAGGAAAAAGGCCTCAAACGGAGGCTTGCCGCCACACTGTTAATGGTTTTGGGCTCAATCGTAATCCTTTTGGGCGCCTGAAGGAGTTTGCTATTTAGAAAGCCGCCCTCCAAGAATCGGATTTTTGCGGTTTTTTGCAAAGTAGACTAAGGCGCAGGCAATCGCATATTGGTATAATAAATCTAGGACAGATATTATAGCGGAAAAGATATAATATCCCGCTCACTTGAGGATTTTTCCTGTCTCCATATACCACAGGTACAAATCAAGCTCCCCCTGGCTTAGCCCTGACTTTTCCCCAATCTTTCCAAGGACTTTTTCTATCTCAAGATATTTCTTTCTTGTAAGGCACCTTGTTTTTGGCGGCTCTAAAAGGCCATTATTCGCGAGGAGGTCAACAATATGGAAATCAATTATCGCCAGGCTCTTTCTTCCGATATTCCTTAAAAAGTGGCTGGCCTCCTTATATCCAAGGCCCTTAATATTGCAGGTCACCCATTCCCTTGCTTCAAAGTCATCTGCCAGCCTTTCCAGAATTTCCTTAAGGCCATCCTTATACCTGCGCGCTTCGAATATATATGCAGCTCTCGCATTCGGATACCTGTGCCCAAGCCGGGCAAGCTCTAAGGCCAGCTTATCTTTTGGCCAAGACAAAAATCCATTGCCAACTTTTTCCTGAATGGAGATACTTCTTTCTGCATTGAAGTTTGCGGTAAGAAGGCAAAAACAAAGCTCCTTAAATATTTCTTTTGAAGGCTTTTTTGAAACAGCTTCAAACTCCGCCATTCTCTTGTCTGCAAGGCTGCGAACACATTCATCCTTTCTGAGCAACCTAACCCTCCTTACAAGGGCATCCACATTCGGTTTCATAGATTTATATGCGGCATAAATTAGTGTTTATGCAGGGGGCGGTCAACCTCCTTTTTGATTTTCCGGGATTATTTGGCTTTTTTTAGCTTTTTTGACCAAAATCCGCCTTAAAATTCCCAATGCTTAAATATCCAAAAAAACATATAATAGCAATAGTATGGTTTTGCAAAAAGATTGGCAGGAGCTTTCAAAGAAAGTAATTGGAATGCTAGAAGAGAGCCGAGATATAGATAATGTCCTTGACAGCTATATTTCCTATGGAAACCCTGTTTCCCCCAAATATATTCTTGTGTTTGAAAAAGAGCATATGTTTGAGCTTGCAGTAAAACATATAGGGCTGAGCCCTCAAGCCGCGCTTATGGTGTGCAGCAGAGGCATCCCCTCAAAAAGGCTCCTTGATGACCTGCGGCGGTTTAGGGACAAAAAAGTCCGCTACTTCGGAGACCTTGACCCGCATTCGATTTACGCGTATTTGGCAATAAAATACCTGCGACAAAAGCCCCAAACAAGGGACTTCCAGAAATCAAAAGTCAGATTCTGCGCCATAACTGCCTCCGACTTTGAAAAATACAAGCTCAAGGAAGTGGGAATAAGCCTCAGCAATGACGAGAAGCTTATTTTGGGCTACTTAGACCTTTTTGGAATTCCCGAATTAAGGCCTGAAATAGAACTGCTAAAATCCCAGAGAAAAAAGTTTGAAATTGAAGGCTTAAGCCACCAGTTTAAATACTACAAATCCGGGGCAGGGAACGAGAAAAGAGCCACAACCCGGGAAATATGGCTTGAGGAATTCAAGCAGTATTTTTTTGGGAAGATTTCTGAGCTTGAAGCTTGATAGGAGTTGGAAACTAATAGGTTAAGTAAAGAGTTCAATCAAATATCCTCTATTCTTACCCCCTCATCTACCCTAACCTCAAAGGGCGCCCCTCCCTTTTTTTCAATTTCGGCCATTATCGCCTTTACAGTAGTATCGCTAGCAAGGGCAATCATACAATCCCCACCACCAGCCCCGGAAAGCTTTGCTCCAAGGGCGCCGGCATTTCTTGAAGCAAATATAAGCTCTTCGAGTTTGGGATGAGAAACACCCATTCCATTCAAAATGCCATGCACAAAATTCATCATGTCAGCGAGGCCCTCAAGGTCCCCAATTTTAATTCTGTTTTCTGCCTCTAAAACGCAATTTTCGGTAAGCCGGAATATTTCTTCATAGAAATGGGGGAACTTCTGCTTTTTTTCCGCCACCTGATTTATCAGGCTCACGGTATCGGCTTTTATATTTGTATGCCCCATTACAAGATGCAATTTTGCAGGGCAGTCCATCGGTATAGGCAGTTGCCCTTTAGTGTATTTCACAAAACCGCCATAAAGAGAAGTTGCGACATCATAACCCGAACCTTTCCCTTGAACATCAAGAACAGTCTTATAGCATATCCCAAACATTTGCTCTCGATTAAGCCCAAGCTTAAAGAATTCATTAAGGGCAGCAACCATGGCCACAACACATGCTGAAGAGGTGCCCACTCCCTTCTTCATTTCTGAGCGTGTCTCTACTTCAAAGCCGAAGTCCGAAATTTTATCACCAACAGTATTCTTAATTGCGGCCTCTATAAATTTCACTCGCTTGTCCTCAGATGAGCCCGTATATTCATAATCCATTAAACCAATGTCAGGAAAGTTAAATATAATCCGTTTATCTTTGCGCTTATTTATAGAGCAGTATAACCTTTGATTTACTGCAAAAGCAATGCAAGGTATTCCATAAACCGCAGCGTGTTCGCCAAAAAACATCATCTTACCGGGAGCGCTTGTCTTAACCATATCTTAAAACCCAAAAAAATAATTATGTTGCCGATGTTTAAATAGACAATTGACGTATTAGGCTCAGTAATAATCAAAAAAGATGCTGGCCGGTAGTATGAGCTGGTCCGCCCGGCTTTGACACAATAATTTCTTCTACACCCCCAATCTCTTTTGCTCTGCGAACAACTTCACCCACATCTTTTTCAAGGCATATTATCTTAACTTGCGGGCCGGCATCCATCGTAAAATAGGCTTCCAGCCCCTCATCTCTCCAATCCATAACCGCCTGTATGAGATTTATTGTATGGGCATTCCAGTATATTATAGAAGGTTTTGTTGAAATCATTGTTGCATGCATTTTGAGGGCATTATATTCCGCAATCCGCCCTACTTTTGTAAAATCCCTGTTTATTATCCCGTCCCTAACTTCTTTAAGATCTTCATCTATCGAAGCCAGCCAGCCCGAATACAAAGGGCATGTCTCAAGAGTTTGGCCCATCCCCGCCCTAGATTTTATTTTTTTCTCCTGCTTGCTTGTAATACAGAATACCATTCGAAATTCCGGCCAGTAACTTTCATCCGCCAGCTGTTCCCCAAAAGAGTCTGTTCCATCATCCTTTTCGCCGCGATTCCATTTAACAAATCCCCCCATAATTGAGCGTGTAGCCGAACCCGAGCCTCTTCGGGCAAGCATACTAAGTTCTTTATCTCCAAGCCCCAAATCCAGAGCTTTATTGATAGCCACTGCAAGGGCCGCAAATCCGCCCGCTGAAGAAGCGAGGCCCGCCGCAGTAGGAAAGTTATTTTTGCTCACAATTTTTGCCCTAAGACCATTGTCCTTAATTTCCCGAACAATTTTCAAAAAGTGGCCAACATACTCCAGATAGCCTTTGGAGTCCAAAGATAGCTCCTCGCCATTTAAGACAAAAATATCTCTCTCATACTCTTCAGCAAATTCAACTGTTGTGTGGGCAAAAAGCCCGTCTGTGGTCATGCTTATACTGCTGTTTTGCGGCAAAATTCTCTCTTTATCCCTCTTGCCCCAATATTTTACAAGGGCAATATTAGCATTTGCAATAGCTGAAGCTTTCATAAAAAAATACATAAACAATTATAAGCTATTAGGCGCCGTCAGAAATATTTGTTAATAATCTCTGTTTTGTTGGGGTTATCTCCCTCGCCTACCGGCTCAATTATACTTGCTCCGTCTATAACAGGAACTTCCTTATATCCAGGTCGCTTTTCATCCTGATTATTTGGATCTCTATCCGGGCCAGATTTATATTTAGGCCATATTCTTCTAAACGGATCTGTATGGTGCATCTCAATTACCCCTGGACGACCATATAATGCTATCTCTTCTTTGGTGGCAAATACACTAATCCCCGCCGGACCATGCACTTCAACTAATCCCATTATTCTAATAAGGCAGACAAATATATTATTGTTGATACCATCACAGTCAATTGTCGAATAAATAACAGCCAAGCCCCACTTCAAAAATAAGCCTTGAATAAAGCATATATACCAAAAAGCCAATTAAAGTTGTGAAGTGAGAGGGATTTCCCCTGTATTGGGAGGAAATTCTGCCCATTGACCGGACAGAGGCTTGAGAAAGCCAGAAAGGCCGTAAAAGAAAATTCTCCGCCGCGGGATTAAAAATGATCCTTGATTGCCCAAAAGCGGATTGGGACGGCGGCTTTTCCCGAATGAGATGCAAGCATTTGGCGCTTAGATGAATATCCCGCAGGCTTCCCTGATGACCCTGCCCCCAAGCGAGAGGCAGGAGAAGAAGCAACAAAAGGCAGATTAATTTGCTTCACAAACTAAACCGAAAAAATCCTCCGGGCAAGGCTCGAATTAAGAGCCTTGTCCCTGTTTACAATATCTATTATCTCCTTCTCTTCTAGCACCCTAATATCCATTTCAGCTATTCTTTTAGGGATTTCTTCTCGCCTCTCTTTTAAAAAAGTCCTTAAGGCAGTTTCAACAGTGAGGTACCTTCTTTTGGCGCACACAAAAAACTGCCCGCCCTCGATATAAGGCTTATATTTATTTCCAAGGTATTTTTCGAGAAAATTGTCAATCTCTCCTGAATTTATTGTAGGGCCTGCAACCCTTTTGTATTTTGAGAGCGCCCTTTTTTCAACTTCAACAATTATATAGGCATTCTCGGACTCATCTGTCCAGGAGTGATGCCTGACTATAGAGAAATCATTTTCTCCGAGATACGACGCAACCCGCCTCTCAAGCTTTCTTAGCTGCGGATAGAGATTTTCGGCAATAATATCCGGGGGCTCAAAGCAAATCCCGTAAAAATAAGTCCCCCGATCTTCCTTAAGCTTATTTATCAGGAGGTTTTTTGGGGCGGATTTTAAAGATGGAAATTTACCCGCCTCAATGCATTTTTTTGCCTCAATCTTTAGCCTGAGGAAATTCTGCGGCGAGAGGGGGGCGGCAACATTCCTGTTTTTGTCTGTCGGGTCAATAACAATAAGCGCATCTTTGAAAGCCTTTTTTGCGTCCTTTTCTGAGGACAGCCCTTCGGGGTCAATATATGACCTGAACGGAAGCTCGGCGATATTTTTAATCGCCTCCGAAAAAGTCCCGTACTCGATTATGAAAAGTTCGCACAAATATCCGCTAAGGCCTTCGGCTTTCGCGTCAGCCCCGTATATTCCGGACCTCTTGCAAAAGTATTTCATAAGCCGGGCATGGTCTTTCATCACCCCCTTGAGCTTTGAGGAAACATATTTTGTGTGCAAAGGCGAGCGGTCAACAGCGGAAATTATTTTCTCCCCGTTTTTTATCGCATAACAGGGAACAATATCTAGGCTGTATTTTCCAACCTTTGCCCTTACATAAGGGTGCTCTGCATATTTCAGGTTGTAAGTACCCCCTAGCTCTTCGGTCAGGCTTGTCCCTATTAAAAGCCCGAATTCTTCCAGGCGCGCCTTAGGTATTTTGTCCCTAAAGACTATAAACAAATCAAAGTCATAATCATGCTTTAGGTAGGTCCCTTTTGCAGTTGAGCCGACAATTTCGGGGTAGGCCAAAAAAGGCTTTGCTATGATTTCCGCCGCCTCTAAAACCTTTTTTGCAAATTTCCCCACAGCTTCCTCCTCTGATGCGTGGGGCTTTATTTTTCTTAAAACTTCAAGCTCTAAGGGGCCCATAATATACTAAAATATCCTATTGAATTGTTTATTTCCTAAACTTTCGATTTTATGCGGGGGCCAAAATATTTGGCAATATATTTTGAAGTCGGGTCAATGTCCTCTTCTGAAACAGTCCCAACAGCATCACAATACATAATTTCAGCCAAACTTGCCAGCTTAAATCCATTTCTTTGCCCAATGGCACTGCCTTCATTAGAATAGCCTAACTCTGATGAAAAAACATATATCGGGGTTTTAGGCAGCCTCTCAACCCCACAATCTCGGTAAAATCTCCCCACATTTTGCCACTCTCCGGTTTTTATACCTAAAGAATCAAAAATCTCTTTTAGTCTTTTATCTTCATATTTTGGTTTACATGTTGCGTAGGGTATGCTCCATACAGGTTTTCTGCCCGCAGGCCGCCTTTGTAAAATCACCCTTCTATTTAAGTGCAGCCCGGTTTCATCCCTCTCATCAAATACTATCCCATAGGCTATCCGATATTCGGTAAGGCTTGACATAATCTAAATATACTTATATATATTTATTACTTATCCCTAATCCTCCTACTTATCCCTAATCCTCCTACTTATCCCTTATCTCCAGCCTGTCGCCCACTTTCAGGCTAAGCTCTCCCATATTTGCCTCCAATACATATTTTGGGCGATTTTTTGGCAAATAAACCTTCCATGGAGTCAAATCTGCTGTTTCAATAACCCTAAAGCATTCATCAAGGAAATACAGGCTGATAGGAAAAAACATGAAAAAGCTGTGAATATCAACTTTTTTTTTCGGCAATTCAAGAATAAGGGCTTCACCCTTTTTTAGGCTTGGGCGAAACATCAGCCCAACCATCGCCCTCAGTCCGCAAGCCAATTTTGACCTGCAAATTAGCTTTTTTCTCAAAAAAACCCCTTTCATCCTAAAAAGGGCGGTTTTCCCTTCTCAGGAAAAACAGGTCCTGAAGCCCCAGCCTTGACGAAATATGATTCATATAATAGAGCGAATCCGACTCGGAAAGCTTCGCCCTCTGGTCAGCCTCAATAAGCACATTAGGAAGCCCGTAAGTCCGGCTTTGGGAGGAAAGCGCATAAACTATCCCCGCAATTTTCTCGCGATTATCCATATATTCAACCCTTATAGGGCGGTCAAATTCTGCGGTTTTCATGTAGATGCACTTTATTTCGCCCTCGCACTCCATCTCAAGGGTTGCTTCGCCTTTTTCAAGCAGGTAATGAAGCAGATTTGTATCGCGAACCTTTTTTAGCATATTTTTGAGCTTTTCAGCCTTAGGGTCGCCGATTAGGGGGAGCAATTCCCTTTCAATATACCCTGAAAATAAGGAACTTCTGCTATCTTCCACAATACCCGCCAAAATACACCCTTTTGAGCGGCAAAGCTCCTGCAGCTCGCGCTGGGCATGGCTAATCTCCAAATAATCCTCAAAAAGCGAGCTCTCCTTCCGGGGGACATCAGCAGGGTGCACCATAAGGCTTCCGTCAATCAAAAACGCATCAGGAGAGTGCTTTTCTATCGCCCTGAGGCTTACCTCAAGCTCCTTTTTTATTCTCCTTAAACTCCAAAACATCCGAAATTCAGGCTCTGACAGAGGCTCGCTTGTGTGCGCCACTTCGGTAGGTGGGCTCATTGAGGGAAAATAGTCCACATTTTCAAGCTCTCCTCCGCGATATTTAAAAAGGACAGAAACCGCCCTGAGGAATATAAAATCAATCAAATGCGTTGATTTCTTTGTTATTCCGCCGTCCTCCCCGCCTATTAGCATATCCCCAAGCTCTGCCTTTTTTATCTTCCAGGTAAGGTTAGGAAAGCCCTTAAGCAAAGCCGCAAGCGCCTTTTTGTCTGACTCCATCGCCTGTATCCTTTCAATTACTCTGTCAATCTCCTCCAAGCCGGGCATAATTGAATTTAGCAAATAATAGGTAACCTAAGAGCGGTTTTATTCAGGCGCGCTTTCCCAAAAAATATTTCTCGCCTTCCATTGAAACCCGCGCAATCTCCTCAAGGCCTGCATCCCTGAGGGCATCCTTCAAGATATATTCCATATAGCTGTCCTGCTCTTTTGTCAATTCAAGCCTTACCAATATATGGCCGTCAGATTTGAGCAAGGGAACAAAACGGGCCAGTATTTTAAAAGAAATCGGCAGTTTTAGGGGAAGGCAGTTTACAATACAGTCCAGCTCTTCGGGAAGATAAGTAAGTTCTGTCTCTTCAGGCAAACCCTCTATTACCCTCAAAATCGGATGCTTTATATTTATCTTCTCGGGAGAAATCGCTACCACCTCCTTTGCATCTGCAATCACAACCTCAAGAATATCCGGCTTTCCAAGGTAAAGGTAGGACTTTCCTTTTCCAAAAACCTCGCGCAAAACCCTAAAATCGTCCCAGTCCATAATTATCCGAAAATATATGCCTTTTAAAATTTTATGTAAAGTTATGCAGAGAGCAAGAATTAAGCTTTGGAGCCGGGACATAGACAAACTTCAGGAAGTCGCCCAGAAAATAAAGCTGGATGTGGAGAAATACGGCGCATCTGTAAGGGGGCCTATTCCGCTTCCCACAAAGAAACTGAGAGTGCCTGTCCTTAGGCAGATGAAAACCGGAACCGGGCACGGAAACCACAGGTTTGACCACTGGGAATTAAGAGTCCACAGCCGGGTGATAGAAGTAGGTGAAAGCGAGCGCGCTCTCTACCAGATTATGAGGCTTCAGATTCCTGAAGAAGTTAATATTGAAGTCAAAATGATGGCTTAATTTTAGAATAATATCGCAAATTTTAACAAAAACGCAGAATATTTTATGAAGCTTAACTTCATTATAGACCGGGAATACGACGAATATTGGGTAAAAGATCCTAAGGTAGCCAAAGTTTTTGGATATTCAAAAAACATTCTTGCAAAACTAGGCCTGTTTTATGACACTTCAGCGCCTATTCTGGAGGCAACAAAAAAGATGTACCAAAAGAGCTGGAACGAGATAAATGAGGAATTTTCAAGCCATACCGAAATAATAACCGGCTACAGGTGGTTTTATCCCAAATATGAGTGTGTAGTCTCCGGAGTTCACCTTGGGCTTTCAAACTGGGGCGTTTCGCCAAAGATAGCTGTCCTTTGGAAATATAACCCCTATTTCATGCGAAGTATCGTCGCCCATGAGCTTTGCTTGTCCCATTATTTCGAAATCTATAAGCGGCGCTTCTTCAAGGAAGAACTAAGTGACGGACAGATCTGGGCGCTTGCAGAAATCGCCGCTTTTGCTATTATAGGCCTTACCACTGATGCCAAAAAATGGTGGCCTTGGGACGCAACCTACCGCACAGACCACAACTACCCCCATATTGTCGAACTCCAAAAAAAGCTAAAACCCGCATTTCTAAAGAGAAAAAGCTTCGATGAGTATGTCTTAAAAGGAATCTGTCTTGTCAGGAAATATCCTGATATGGGTCCCTAAGCGCCCATCAACAGAGAATAGATATGCTTATCCCGCAGCCTGCCCTTTGCCTGCTCCGCCGCCCAAAAAGCCCATCAATTTTTTCTGGTCGGCTTCAAGGGTTTTTTTGAGACTGGCCTCCTGCTCGGAGAACTGCTTTTTTTTGAGCTTAATTAGCTCAAGCGACTCATCGAGCTCCTCTTTGACTTTAGCCTTATCGGCCTTCAAAAGAAGGCCCGCAACAGATTTGTAAATCTCCTCCTTATCTGCAATCTCTTTGATTGCCTCTTTAATCTCTATTTCCTGCAGGTCCGCATTTTGCCTCTGGGCCATTATTGCCTGCAATTGCTGGTTTCTGGCCTGAACAGCCATCAAAAGCTCCTGCGCCTCTTTAGGTAAATCCGCCATAAGTCTATAATGAAATGTTTTATAAGGCATTAATTTTTAAGTGTGTTTTTTTATGGCAATAGAAAAGACATTTGTGGCAATAAAGCCTGATGGTGTTAGGCGCGGCCTTGTCGGCGAGATAATCAAGAGGTTTGAGCAAAGGGGCCTTAAAATAGTTGCATTGCGGATGCTTTGGGCTGATGACGAATTTGCCTCAAAACACTACTTTGAGCACAGGGAGAAGCCTTTTTTCAAAGGGCTTAAGGAATACCTCAAAAGCGGCCCCATGGTTGCAATGGTGATTGAGGGGGCAGGTGCGATAGCCGCAGTCAGGAAGCTTTGCGGCCCGACAAGCGGAGACTCCGCTCCTCCGGGAACAATTAGAGGCGACTTTGGGCATATGAGCATGAGCCATGCCGATGAAAAGGGAAGGCTCTACCATAACATTGTCCATTCCTCAGACAGCAAGGAAAGCGCAGAAAAAGAAATGCTTGTATGGTTTAGAATTGAAGACCTGCACACTTATAAGAGGTCGGACGAAGAAGAAGTGATGTAGCCTGAAATAATCCGTTTATTTTTTAATGTTGCTATGCCCAAAGGCATTCGCCATCAACGCACTTGCAGGACAACTTATATCTTGCGCTGTTATAGCACGCCTTCCACTCGCAGGTTGTAATCAGCGAGGCTTCTTTTGCGGATTGGCAAACCTGCCCCGAGCACCCGCCTGTTTTGCAATCATCATCAAAAGCGCATTCTCCCCGAGTGGATGCTCCGCAAAAAGGCTCTTTTCTATAAGCTACATCAGCGCCAATAACGACCCCATACCTTACCGTGAGGTTGACTTCCACAAAATCATACCTTCCCTCAAGCAAATCCGGCTCTACCTCAAAGCGGTAGGTTGCAAAGAATTTTGCATCACCTTCATCGCTAAAAGACAGCCTCTCTTGGCTATGTCCCCCGTAATTCATGTAGCAGTACATCCCCTTAACATATTTTTCCATTACATCCTTAGCGTAAGATTCGGAGGTTATATCAACAATCTTTTTTTCTTCAGTGAGCGGGGCTACTGAATTGCCGGAGTTCTTAGGGATGCAATCTATTGGGCAGGACTCTTTTGTCTCGAGGCAAGGGCATCCCACTGCTTTGCAAACAATCTCCTGGCAGATTCCATCTCCGCACAGGTCCTCGCATGCCGGAAGGTCTGTGTATCTGTCCATTTTAAGCCCCGAATATACCAAAGCAAGCAGTGCTACTGCAGCCAAAAATAAAGCCAAATAAGACAATTTTTTAGAATGCCCGGAAGGCATGCTTTTTTTATCGGCCATAATCTAATTTTGATTATATTTACCTTTGGCTATTTCCCCTCAGAAGCGGGCAGGCAACCAGAGACCCAAGGATTATAAGAATCCCGTTTGCAAGAAAAAGCACGCTTATGCCGTAATACTGGACAACAAGCCCGCTTAATATAAAGCTTATAAAAGCTCCCGTCTTTGCAATGGATATGTATGCCCCTATAACTGCGCCCTCATTTTTTCCCTTCTCTCCGATATTTGACATTAGTGTCCATGCCGAAATATTCCACATGCTATTGCCTATTCCCTTTATAAAAAAAAGCGCAAGAAGAAGATAATATGCCGAGGCTTTGGAAATTAAGACAAGCAATGCCCCGGTCAGAAGCGTTCCCATAATCACAGTCCGCCGGGGATTTTTGTCGGCCCATTTTCCAAACTCAAACTGGAGAAGATGAGTTATGCCCATTGCAAAATAAATATAGCCCACCTGCGAGTACCCCAACCCAAGCTCCCCTACAATATAGAGCGGGAGAAAAATGCTTATTGCAGGCATTGTGGCATGCATAACCGCCCCAAGGATACCCATCCCTAAAAGCTCTCTATGCGAGAGAAATTCACGAATATTCTGGAATAGATTAAAGTCGCTTTTTGAAGGGACTATCCTTTGCCGGCTTTCTCTTGGCACCAGCAATACCAATACAAGAAGAATAAGGATTGCTGTATAAAACGGAGCCTGAATAAAAAATCGGTCCGCCAGAATTCCGCCCATGACAGGGGCAAGAATTTTTCCAAAAGACTCAAGGCTGAGGCTTATGCCCGCATATTTTCCCCTATACCCTTCCTTTAGTTCATCCTGAAGCCTTGCAAGAAGAGTGAATGAAACCGCTCCCGCCGCAACGGCATCCAGCGCCCTTGCAAGAATAATCGCCTGCCAGGAATTTGTGCAAATATAGATTATTAACGCAATAATCTCCGCTATAATCCCCAATACAATTATCCCGACCGGCCAACCCTATCCGAAAACTTCCCTACAACCGGTGCTGAAAAAATAAGGATAAATGGGGTAATTGAGAACATAAGCCCAAGCTGGAAGCTTGAAAATCCCATTCCCTTAATATATGGGGCAAGGACAGGGCTTATGAGATACACCGAGAAAGCAAATGCGAGGTTGATTTCTGTGAACCTTGCATAGTCCTTCAAATTCATAAATCAATCCCTAAAGAATTTACCTAAAGGATATTCAAATTCTCACCTAAATTCTCCCAAGACAGATTTTCCCCTAAAAATATATGGCTGCAAAAAGCACCACCGCCAAGACCATCAAGGTAAATATTATAAGGGTCAGGCGCAGCCCTTTGTGTTCCTCTTCCATATAACTTTTTAAAAATCCGGGTATATAATCATTATCTTAGCCTCTTTTTGAAAAATCCTATAATTGTGTCAGACCATATAAGGGGCAATCGGCCAAATAGATGCCCTAAACAATTTCAAAAATATAGCTGCGGCCACCGGGATTCGAACCCGGGTTGCTGGCTATTTCCGTAAGCCCTTACCAAAGGCTTCATGGGAAGCCAGAGTCATGCCACTAAACTATGGCCGCATAAATAATCAATGAAAAATAATCTTCTTAACCTTAAGCCCATACTTCTTCTCAAGTGCTTTTGCTTCCGACTCGGTTTTAAGGTAGAATTCGGCAGGATTTGCGATATAGCCCCTAAATGAAGCGACAAGTTTTGGAAATTCCCTCTCAATTACAGGCATCAGGCGGTCGACAATATACTTCCTTGTATTCAATAGCTCTATATAGGCGTAATCGCAAAAGCTCAATGCCCGAAAGATCTCTTCCAAATCCGTAATCTCAGGCATAACCGGCGATATGAAAGCGTAGACCTGTATTCCCTTTTCTTTTGCCTCCTTTAAGGCCCGCACCCTTTCAAGCGGTGAGGACGCCAATGGCTCAAGAATTCTTGAAACTTTTTCGTCAAGCGTGTTTATCGAAATTCCAAGCTCAGCATCAAGCAATTTTATGAGATCAAAGTCCCTCTTAACCAGAGACGACTTTGTGAGAACCTCTACAGGAAAGTCTTTTTTCCTTGGCGAGTTATTTAGAATTTCAAGAATTTTCCGGGTCAGGCCATACTTTTCCTCTAGCGGCATATAGCAGTCGGTGACGCTTGAAAGCCAGATATTGCCTGGATTTGAAGACGCCAATTCCTTTTCCAGAAGTTTAGGACAATTCTTTTTCACATAGACAAACTTTCCCCATTCAGAATCAATATGCTGAAACCTCTTAATAAAAGTCGCATAGCAGTAAGCGCAGCCATGCTGGCAGCCGGTATAAGGGTTAATCACATAATCGGTTATTTTGCTCTCGTTCAGGCATGACTTAACCTGAATTTCCTTTATTTCCATAAATTAGATATTTAGTCCTTGAATTAACCCTGATCTTGACAAGAGGAGGTTCACTCCAAGCCGAATATTTATCAAAATAGCCTTCTTATTATGGAGCCTATGATTTCTGCTATTTTGGTTTTCGCCTTTCAGCTCTTCATAATCATGGATGCTGTGGCAATAGCCCCGATTTACCTCTCGCTTACAAAATCAAACACGAAAAAAGAAAGGATAAGGATTGCAAGAATTTCGGTTTTGGTAGCCTCAGCAGCGCTTCTTATTTTTGCATTTTTTGGAAGCTGGATTTTTGCGTATTTTAACATAAGCCTTACCGCCATAAAGATTGGCGGAGGCCTGCTTCTGCTTGTAATCGGAATGGAGATGATTTACGGAAAGTACACCGGAAGCGAGCTTACCGAAAAAGAGAAAAATATTGCGCAGAGAATGGATGACATCTCAATAACGCCGCTTGCTATTCCCCTGATGGCAGGCCCCGGCGCAATAACAACGGTATTTCTTTTTTCCGGAAGCCTTGGAGTTAGCGCGGGATACTTAACTCTGGCTTTGGGAATCCTTCTTGCAGGGCTTGCCTCATACATTGTCCTCTCAAATTCTGAAGTCATGCATAAGGTTCTCGGCGACCTTGGCACAAAAGTAGTAGTCCGCGTGATGGGGCTGATTATCGTCTTTATGGCAACCCAGTACATGATTGACGGAGTTTCGGCGGTTCTTTCGGCAATATAGCAAACACCCAAAAATAACTTAATCCCTGCCAAGTTCAGCATATATCCAAAGGCTTTTTAGAAAAACAAGAATTCTTATGATATATATTGACGGAAGCTTCCTTGAAGGCGGAGGGCAGATATTAAGGACATGCGTTGCGCTCTCCTGCATCACAAAAAACCCGGTAAAAATCACAAACATCAGGTCGAAAAGAAAAGTCCCGGGATTAAAAGCCCAGCATCTGGCGGCGATTATTGCCATCAGGGATTTATGCGGAGGGCGTCTTGCTGGAGGCGAAATCGGCTCGGGCGAAATTGAATTCTTCCCGGGCGACATTTCAAAGGACGAACTAAAATGCGAAATAAAAACCGCCGGCTCAATAGGGCTTCTTTTGCAGACGATTTTTATTGCCTCAATCGGGCGAAAAAATCCCCTTAAAATTGAGATTAATGGAGGCGGGACATTTGGCAAGTGGGCGCCATCAGCCACTTACATTCAAAAGGTATTTTTGCCCGCAGTCAAAAATTTCGGTTTTGGCGCAAAAATTGAAATCCAAAAGCACGGTTTTTATCCAAAGGGGGGAGCAAGAGTAATCGCAGAAATTCTTCCATCAGAACTCAAGGGGGCAAACTTTGAGAAAAAAGCCGAAAAAATATTTGGAGTCTCGATTGCAACCGATAACTTGCAAAGGGCAAAAGTCGCTGAAAGGCAAAAAAAGGCGGCAGAAAAGGTTCTGAGTTATTTGGGCTTGCCAATAGAAATAAAAACCGAATATGCCTCATCCCTATCAGCAGGGACCGCAATTGAGCTCTGGACAATTCCCTCAATTTCAGGAGCAAATTCTTTAGGTGAAATCGGCAAAAAAGCGGAAACCGTCGGTGAAGAAGCAGCGCTTGATTTGAAAAAATATCTGGAATCGAGCGCCTCAGTTGATTACCGCCTGGCAGACCAGCTAATTCCTTTTATGGCGATTGCTAAAGGAAACTCAAGCTTCACAGTAAAAGAGCTTTCGATGCACGCCAAAACAAACATCTGGGCAGTTGAGCAGTTTTTGGGGAAGAGGTTTGAGGTTTTGGAAAATGAGAATTTGGTTGAGATAAAAACGATAATCTAATCAGAAAGAACCAACCTAACAGGACAATGGTCTGAGCCAAAAACTTCCGGAAGTATTTCGCTTGACGCAACTTTACCTTTCAGTTCGCCTGACACAACAAAGTAGTCTATTCGCCAGCCGATATTTCTCTCCCTTGCCTTGAAACGGTAAGTCCACCAGGTGTACTGCTCGGGGCTCTTGTTGAACAGCCTAAAAGTATCAATATACCCCGCCTCAAGAAGCTTAGTAAACCATGCCCGCTCCTCAGGGGAAAACCCTGCGGTTTTTGTGTTTGACTTTGGGTTTTTTAGGTCAATCTCCTTGTGGGCGACATTGAAGTCTCCGCAAATAACAACCGGCTTTTTTTTTCTTAGCTTTTCTGTGTATGCTAAAATAGCCTCATTGAATTTGAGCTTTCCTTTCAGGCGAACAAGCTCCCTTTTTGCATTAGGGAAATATATATTCAGCAAAAAAAACTTTTCAAATTCAAGTGTCAGGACCCTCCCTTCATTGTCAAACTCCTCAATCCCAATTCCCTTTGCGACAGATTTCGGATTTATTTTTGAAAGGCACATAACTCCGCTGTAGCCCTTCCTTTTTGCGGGGTTCCAAAAAACTTTATACCCGTCAATCCCAAGCATCTTAGGGTCTATTGTATCAGCCGAGCGCTTGGTTTCCTGAAAGCAATAAACATCGGCATTCTCCTTTTTTATAAAGTCAAGAAGGCCCTTGCCCAGTGCAGAGTTTATCCCGTTTACATTCCATGAAATCAGCTTCATAATTTAATCCCCTGTATTGAAATAGCGGCTTATTCTCCGGATTAATTCAGGCCCATTCATCCTCGGGGTTTCTTGGAACTATAATCCAGGCAATAATATACGCAATTAAAACAGAGGGATTAATAAAAAAAGCTACAATCAGAATAACCCTTATTAGTACGGGGTCAACGCCAAGATAATTGGCAATCCCCCCGCAGACGCCTCCAAGAACTTTGTCCTGTCCTGAGCGATAAATCCTTTGAATTTTGCTTTTTTTGAATTCCTTATTGCGCGGAGATTTTGCCTGGACTTTTGGCAGTCTCTCGCTCGAGCCCGGCCCTCCAAAAAAATAGAAGATATACCCTACCAGAAGAACTGCCCAAAAAATCATATTCAGGTTTGCCTCAAGAGGGGCGGCAATAAGGCCTAAAACCTCAATATTCTCATGGCTTAGGATAACATTTATAACCTGAAGGGCAAACCAAAGCCCAACATAAATTGACGCGGCTGTCACAACCGGGGAAAAAGGCCGATACGCCCGGGGATATGCCCAAGCAAAATAAGAGCTGTATGAGAAAAACAAGAATAGGGCAAAAATAAGGCCCATATGTTCGGAAAGAAAGGCCTTTATGCCCAAAATCATCGCCTCTCGCGTTATGTTGTACGCCGCCTCCAGAAGCCAGATAAAAGCCGCCAAAAAAATAAGTCCGAGAATGCTTGAAAAAAGAGGGCCTAAAATGCCAAAGGTCTTATGAAGCCATGTGCGCTTTTCCTCGGAGAGTTTTTCAGCTTTTCTTCCAAACCGGTCTCCCAATTCCTCAACTTCCTCCCCAAAATCATCAATTCGCTTTTCAAGTGTGTCCTTTTTTGGCCTTTTTGATTTTTTTGAGACCTTCTCTTCCTTTCCTGAGCGCGCCATAATATTGGATGTGTGGGGATATATAGAATACTGGAAGCCTCTGCATCCCTTAAAAAGAAGCAGTTTACATATAATTTATGGCTAACCAAATAAACAAAATACAGATATTTCCATTATTAGTTGGATTGTTGATGATATTTGTTATAGGCTGCATTATTTGGACTGTTATTCCTCCGGAATATCATATATTAATCTACATTGCAGGTATTTTGGCGGTAATTGGGGCCGTCCTCATAATCCATCGATGTATCAAAGAGCCGGAGTTTAGGGAAAAGACTCTGTCCACACTCGAAAAAATAGCTGCGGGAATAAGCCGATTTGGCTTAGATTTTCTCAAGGATACCGATAAGAAGAGAGGAAAGAAAAAAAGATTGCCAATTCCCGATAAGACAAAGAACAAGGTATATGATATGGCAGGAGGTAAATGTCAGGAATGTGGCAAAAAAGGCAATTTAAAGATACATCACATTGACGGCAATCCATCAAATAACCGAATAACAAATCTAGTTCTACTTTGCGGAAATCATCATGACGATGCGGATAAAGGGGTTATTCCGAAATGGAGACTTAAAAAAATAAGGGAAAAGCAAGCCCATTCTGGACACACGATTTACTCAAAATAACATTATTGAATTAATCCAAAATATATCTGAAACCGAAAAACCTATTATTTACTATCCTGCAATCTAATCTTATGAAGATACTCATTACAGGCAGTTCCGGGTTTATTGGCGGTGAGCTTGTCCGCCAGTTTTCAGATAAGCACGAGGCAATCGAATATGATTTAAAAAATAATCAGGATATTCTTAATTTTGAGCAGCTTAAAGAATCTATGAGGGGGTGCGAGGTTGTTGTGCATCTTGCGGCAATAAGAGGGCCTTACCAAGGGAGAAATTATCCCGATTATTTTAAGATAAATTGTCAGGGAACCTTTAATGTCGCTCAAGCGGCTCTTGAATGCGGCGTAAAAAAACTGATTTATGTGAGCTCTACCAGCTATTATGGATTTGAAGAGGGTATGCCCTACAGCCTTCCTTTATCCGAAAAAAGTCCGATACTGACCCAGCTAAATGGGGGGCTGAAGTGTGATGAGTCTTGCATTTTTTACTCAACGAGCAAAGTTGTTGCAGAGCAGATTCTTGCAAATTACGGCCTGACTAAAGAAATTCAGATAATAATCCTTAGGTTAGGCCCCATAGGCCCAAAGCGTGGAGAAAAATGGTGTCTTGAAAGCGTTTCCTTAGAGATCGATAATGCAATTAAAGCAATAGAACTCTCAATAGAAACAAAAGGAGAACTGTGGTACGAGTGCTTCACCATAACAGATGATTCGGATTCTGTAAACCTTTCGAAGGCGAAAAAACTACTGAATTACCACCCACTTTAGGAATATGGTATACCTATTTATTCTGTTATAATTAAAATGCCTCTGCCGGGATTTGAACCCGGGTCTTCGGCTATCTCCGAGCCAAAAGTAGAGCTATAAGCGCGAAGCGCGAATCCCCCTTTCTTTGACATAGAGGACTTTATTTCGGGAAAGAAAGTCTTCTCGAGAGGCCGATATCCTTGGCCGAGCTAGACTACAGAGGCATAAGATTAATAAAAGGTAAACAATTTATGGCCTTATACTTGCCTTACGGGTTAGCCGAGTTCTTAATCCCTTTTGCCCTGACTTTTGCGGTAACTTTGGGCGTCCTGAATATAGCCAACATATTTGAGAAGCAAAAGCAGGTAAATTTCCTTATTTCAATTGGCCTTGCGGCTTTTGCGGCGTCTTCCCCTTGGTATGTCGCAATACTAAGCGAATGGGGCCCGGTATTTGCGGCAATCCTAATCCTTGTTTTTGGCATCCATTTCCTAAAAAAAGCCCTCAAGGGAACTGCCAAAAACGACTGGCAGACCCTTATTGCAATTGCAATCCTGTTCGTTGTCTTTTTGGCTTTCGGCTCAAGCCTCCCTATCCCTTCAGGAAACAGGATTTCCTCAGAGGATATTCTGCTTGTCGCCGGGCTTGGTTTTGTTATTGCAATTCTGATT
This sequence comes from uncultured archaeon, assembly GCA_964547015.1. GTDB lineage: Archaea > Aenigmatarchaeota > Aenigmatarchaeia > QMZS01 > QMZS01 > JAFGCN01. The sequence continues at coordinate 33,679 of CAZJKT010000001.1, read as the reverse complement.
ATAGGAAAAAATACCAAATTTAATGAGGAGAGGACTCCCGCAACAGGAAGTGGGGCAGGAAGAACAGAATAGCCTTTGCTAATACATATCCTTTGCCTTAACCCGCCTAAACTTCCTCAAAACAATGGACTTCACATCAAACTTATGGCCAATGAGCTTTTCAAGGTTGGGCTTGCTTTTCCCCGACAAAAAGGAATTCACAGAAAAGCCGACAGTGCTTTCAACCTCAAGAGTAAGGGCAGTTCCCTCAAACTTGGGGTTTAATTTTCTCATGTAGGGCCTTCTTACCTTTTGCTTTAAAACCTGCATCACCCTCCGGTTCCTAAGCGACTTTATGGCCTGAACTATTTCTTTCTTTTCCTCTTTTGAAAGCTTTGCGAATTTCAGGGTAAGGATATAATTTGCGGCGATTTTTTCGGACTTCATTTCATCAAGATCCTCTTTTGAAGCAACAGACATCCGGGAAACCTTAATCGCGCTGTTCAGGTTTATTTTCTTTCTGAGTTTTTCAAGCCCAATCCTTCTTTTTTTGGGGGAACGAAGCATCAGCATAAACGGGCGGTAAGCTGTGGTAGTTATATTCTCTTCAAGGCGGCCGACAGAATAGAATATAACCTCCTTTGACTCTCCTGCTTCCATAAAAGCCTTTTCAATCGCCTTCTGGACTGTGCTTTGCGGCTTTAGCTTTTTGTAGCCGCCTTTTATGTAGAGGGGGGCAATCTGCAAAATCACCTCCTTTGAGCCCGCATCCACGATAAACATAATGTCCGGATTTTCAAAATCCATGGGCTTTCCCGTCTTTTCCCTTATTTTAAGGCCGATTGCCCGATTAAAGGCCGACTTTATCGCTTCGCAGTATTCCACCCCGAACTCTTCCCAAAATTCCTCCTCCCCGGAAATATATTCCTGAGAAAATGTTGAGCCGATAAGAAAGGTTGAATATTCATGGCCTTTGGCGGCTTCAAGGATTTTTTGGACATAGCTGTCAATTTCAAAGAAAATATTTCCGCAAAGGGAGCACTTCTCAAACTCAATATATTTTGGGCTCTTTTCAGCCGCCGCATCCTCCATTTGGGCCATCATACGCAGGCATTTGCCTTTTTCCCTATTCGGCATTCGGGGGACAAGCGCGTGAAACTGCCTCCCAAGGCACTCATCGCAGATTTGCCTGTTTTTTAGGATAACCCTCACTCTTTCTGTCAGTTCCATAAGTCCTTTTGTTTTGAAAAAAGAAACGCCGCTTTGCGCAAAGATTCTTATAGATAATAATTTGGAGCCTCCATAAGGCAAGGCCGTATCTCCTCTCTCCAAAAGGCCCTAGGCTTATGATTTCCAAAATAGTAATGTCCTGCCAACAAAGACACCACAGAGCCACCAAGCAGATTATTTGTAATCTTTCGAATCATCTCTTCGCAATCCCCAATAGAATAACCATTCTCTCTTGGGCCTATAACCAAACGATTCGGTATTTCGCGAGGGGCTTTGCCGGAAGTTCTGTCAAAATACCCGTTTCCACCATTTCTTGGGCAAAATTCCTTCATCAAAGAAATTGCCTTGAAACTTTAAGCTTGTTTTCTAAATAGCCCCATATTCTGGGAAGAGCGGTTAAGCAATTAAGGCAAGTTTATATCAGGCGCTTTTCTGCAAAAAAAGACCGCTTCTTTTTGAAAAGAAAGTCTTTTATGGACTACTCAAAACTGGTTGAAGTTTATGAAAATCTCGAAGCAACCCCAAAAAAACTCGAAAAGGCGGATATTGTGTCGGAATTTCTCAAAAAGCTCGAAGATGAGGAGATTATTATAGCCCTTCCGCTCCTTGAGGGAAAAATTTACCATGAGTCCGAGGAAATGGAGGTGGGAATTGCAGGAAAGCTTATAATCTCAACTCTCCAAAAGCTCGGCTTCTCAAAAGAGGAAATCCACGAAGCCCTCAAAGAAACCGGCGACCTTGGGCTTACTGCCGAAAAGCTGTCCGCCAAAAAGAGGCAAATGAGCCTTTTTAAGCAAAAATTAAGCATCCAAAAAGTTTATGGCTCTATGAGGGAACTTGCAACCCACGAAGGGAAAAATTCGCAATTAAGAAAGCAGAATATTCTGCTTGAGCTTATTAACTTCGCAGAGCCCAATGAAGCGAAATATATCACAAGGGCGGTCCTTGAAGAGCTTAGGCTTGGGATTGCCGAAGGGATTTTGCGAGATGCAATAGCCAAAGCTTATGGGGTTTCGCCTGCAACTGTTGAGCGGGCATACAGCCTAAAGACTGATTTCAGCAAAGTCGCCCTTATAGCAAAAAACAAGGGCGCGGCCGGGCTGGTTGATGTTGAGCTTGAATTTGGAAAGCCGATTAAAGTGATGCTCGCAGAAAAAAGCGAAAGCCTGAAAAAAGCCCTTGAGGACGCAATTGAGCCTGCAGTTGAAATAAAATATGACGGGCTGAGAATGCTCATACAAAAAAAAGGCGACAAAATCTGGATATTCACCCGCCGCCTTGAAAATGTAACAAAGCAGTTCCCCGACATTGCCGAAATATGCAGAAAAAATATACTTGCGGATGAGGCGATTGTTGATGGGGAGACTATCGGGATTAAAGACGGCAGGCCCGCCCCATTCCAGGAGCTCTCAAAAAGGATTCACCGAAAGTACCATATTAAGGGCCTCTCAAAAGAGATTCCCGCGCAGGTAAACCTTTTTGACTGCCTGCTTGCGGATAAAAAAAGCCTCCTTGACGAGCATTTCTCAAAGAGAAGGGCGGCTTTGGAGAAGATAATCAAAGTTGAGAGGGGCAAGCTTGAGCTTGCCAAACAAATCCAGACAAAGGATTTAGAAGAAGCTGAAGAATTCTACCAAAAGGCGCTTTTAGAAGGCCACGAAGGGGTCATGGTCAAAAGCCTGAATAAGCCCTACCAGCCGGGAAAGAGGGTCGGGAATATGTACAAAGTAAAGCCTGAAAAGGAGACTCTTGATGTAGTGATTACCGGAGCCAATTGGGGGGAAGGTCGGCGGGCAAATTGGCTGGCAACCTTCCTTTTGTCAATAAGGGATGAGGAGACAGGCGAGCTAATGGAAATAGGAAAGATGGGGACAGGGCTTACAGACGAGCAGTTCAAGGAAGCGACTGAGATATTGACGCCCCTGATAGAATTTGAAAAAGATAATGCCGTCAAAATCAAGCCCAAAATCGTGATTGAGGTCGGCTACCAGGACATTCAGAGGTCGCCAAATTACGCTTCCGGGTTTGCTTTGCGTTTTCCAAGATTAATCAGGTTTAGGGACGACAAAAGCATTGACGATGTGGACACTTTAGAAAGGCTAAAGGCTTTGTTTAAAAGAGGGGCTTAGCTTCAATTGGAAAATAAGCCGCAATTGGAAATTGAAATGCTTCCCCAAACCATTTTTCTAAAACTGCGGATATATACTCCCAAAACACCTATATATAATTATGCCAGCAAACGAAATGCAGTCACAGGTTGACGACTGGATAAGGCAGTATAAAGACGGATACTGGAAGCCCCATGAAATGCTTGCCCGGCTCATTGAAGAGATGGGGGAACTTTCCGGAGAAATTAACCGCCTTTACGGGCCTAAAAAATCCGAAGATGAAGAAAACACGGAAAGGCTATCCGAAGAAATGGGCGACATAATATTCACGCTCTGTTGCCTTGCAAATTCGCTCGATATTGACCTCGAAGACGCGTTCAGCAGGGCAATGGACAAGTGCTACCTCAAAGACAAGGCCCGGTTTAGCAAGGAGTAGCCTGAATGAAGAGCCCCCGAAAAATATAAGTTGAGCCCCTAATAAAATTTAAGCCCATATCATCTAATGGACTTCAGGCCCGCAATTGAAAAGGCAAAATCAGCCAAAAAAATCCTTATTGTGTCGCACTACGACTGCGACGGGCTTTGCTCCGCAAAAATCCTCAAAGACGCGCTTGAAGGCGAAGGAAAGCAGCTAGAAATATTAATAGCAAAAGAGGTTACCCCTGAAATTATCCGGGAGGCCCTAACTAAAGAATCCGACCTTATAATTTTCTCAGACCTCGGCTCGGGGTACTTAAGCCTCATGCCCAAAGATAAGGAAATTATAATCCTTGACCATCACGACCCGGAAACCGAACAAGTCACAGAAAATATAATCCAAATAAACCCCTGCCTTGAAAAAAAAGAGCTTTGCGGCTCGGGGGTATGTTATCTTTTTGCAGAAAGCCTCAACCCCGAAAACTCGCGCCTCATAGACTGGGCGGTTGTGGGGGCAATAGGGGACAACCAGATTGAAGAAGGCGAAAACCTCAAGGTTATGAAGCAGGCCCAAAAAATGGGGCGGCTAAAAGTTGAAAAGGGGCTCAACATATTCGGGCATGTAAACCGCCCGCTAAGCCAGACCCTCAAAAACTCAAACCACATCCCGTTTAACGATGAGTCAGAAATTGTGCAGTTCCTAAGCGACCTCAATATTGACCTCAACCACAACGGGAAAATTAAAAGCTACTGCGACCTCAAAGACAAGGAGAAGGAACTCTTAAAACTTGAAGTGTTCAAAGAGGTTATCCGGCGTGGCGACTCCGACCCCGCAAAAGTGTTCTCAAATATCTATCTGCTCCCAAGAAACTCAAAAAAGCTGATGGATGCGAGGGAATTTTCTACCATACTTAACGCTTTTGGGCGGCTTGAGCGATACAATGAGGCTTTTGAAATGCTTGGGGGGGATATGGATAAGCTTGAGGCAGTTATGCTTGAGTACCGCCAAAAAATCGCCTCATACCTTTCATGGACTGCAAGAAACCTAAAAAAATTTGCCTCTGACGATAACGCCCTGTTTATAGATGCGGGAGACAATATACACGAGAATATGATTGGAACAATAACCTCAATTTCCATAAACGGAATTGCCAAAAAAGGGATTGTAATCGGGCTTGCAAACGGGGAAGGCGGAATTAAGATATCTGCCCGCTCGGAAAACAAAAATGTGGACCTAAACGAAATTTTAAGCTCTGTCTGCGAAAGCCTTGGAGGCTATGGGGGAGGTCATGCGGCGGCGGCAGGAGGAAAAATCCCGCCCGGAAAGTCAAAAGAGTTCATAGAAGCATTCCAGAATGCCCTAAAAACCCGCCGGGGGTGAGCTTTTAAAGATTGATAACAGTTTATTTAATGAAAAATAAGCTTGAATATCCGATAATATCCCCTAAATTTCTGGGAGAGAGGAATATAGGATTTACTCTGGCGGATAAGCCTCACAAGATGGTAGGGCGAAACCTCACAGTTTACGGCAGGCAGGTTGACAAAAACCTTCCAAAACACTACTTCAAATTTACCTTCAAAATCAGCGGGATTGACGGCGAAACCCTTAAGGCCGACTTTATCGGCCACGAGGTTTCAAGGGCATATATATCCCGGCATGTCCACACAGGCTCCACAAGAATTGACTCTTTTGTTAAGGGCGTCTCCGAGGACGGGCAAGTTGTAATCCTAAAGCCAATCATTGTTACCCCAACCAACATATGCACAAGCATTGTTTCAAAACTGAGAAAAGAGCTTTCCAAATTCCTAAGGCTATACATCCAAAACAATGATGTCGAAACAATAACAAAAGAGATAATGTCCGATGAGCTTCAGGGATACCTCAAAAAAAGCCTTAATGCAATCTACCCGATAAACATCCTTGAGATACGGAAAAGCGAGGTAAAACCCCTTAAAAAAGAGGAGTAAGGCAATCTGAAATATACTGATTTTGAAATATACGGCTTTGGTTTATGAAGCGATTTTAATTTTACGGCAACCGGCTCAGCTTAGCCCAACCATATTTGCCCATTTTCGGTACCAAGGGACTCTGTAATCTGCGCCAACCATTTTTGCCGCAAGAAGCTTAATCTTGAGCGAAGCGCAGGCATTAGGCCTGTGATGAATCACGGGAAGCCTCTTTGAGAGGGCATACCTCACATTCTCATCATGCGGAACTGTCTCAAGAAGGGGGCTGTCTTCTAAAAGCGACATTACATGCTCCCTTTTTGGCTCGTAGGGCTTATTTCTTACCATATTCAGGACAGTGCCCATATATTCTTTATTGAAATCCCCTACAAGGCGTATTGACTTTAGGAGGTCGGTAAGAGCCGGCAGGTCGGGCGTAGAAACCCCCAATACCTGATGGGAAGCGTTGAGTATTGAGATGGCCTCCCCCCCAAGCCCGGGAGCCCCGTCAATCAGAACATAGTCAAGCTTTCCTATGAGGTCCCTTAAGCTGTTTCCAAGGTATGAGGGATCCACTCCTTTGAGGTCATTGAGGTTTATTGAGGCGGGAACTATTTTTAGGCCTGAAGGAAGTATGTGCATCACATCATAGATATCCACTTTCCCTTTGAGAACATCATGAAGGGTTGTGGGGTAGAGGGGGATTCCTGCATGTATCCCTAAGTTCGGAGTAGTCATATTTCCGTCAACAATTACCACATTTTTGCCAAAGTCCGCCATTGCGGCCCCCAAGTTAAAAGTGAGTGTGGTTTTGCCCACACCTCCTTTTCCGGAAAGGATACCTATGACTTGAGTATAAACCATAATTATATACGCGACATACGATATTAAAATGAAGAAAGCTTGTTAGCGCTTTTTTTGAGCCGGAAAGCTCCGCCTGTAAATTACTAAAGCAACCCTATATCCTGCCATCGCAACAATCAGGACCACAAGCCCCTTGACAACGAAAAGGAGTGCATCAAAGAAGACGACCAGGGTTCCCGTGAAAAGCTCCATTACCGAGTTTGAGGCGTCGTCAAGCGCGTATTTCACCTTGTTTCGAAGGCGGTTTCCAAGGTTCTCAGGCATAAGCTGGACTTTCTTTGTCTCCATCAGTGTAATAGTTATTGTGGAATATTCGCTTTGCTTTTCTTTTGATTCAAGAGAGGATTCATAATTCTTTTGGAGGCGGCGAAGCTCAAGCTCCTTTTCTGCAATCTTGAAAAGCAAATTCACCTGCTCTTCGGAAAGCTCCATATCATTCGCCTTTTCCCTCAGCTTTTCATAATCGCTGATTGTCTTTTCAATAAGCCCCAATTCATCCAACTCCCTTTGGGTAGAGAGCCTGTAAAAATTAATATTGAAGGATTTTACCTCATAATTTTCCCTCAATGAGCTGACAAAGAAGTCAAAACTTTCTGAAGGAAGCCTTGCGGTCAGGTAAATATTTAAGTAGTAATCGCTTTCGCTTTTTTGGGTGTTTTCAATATAGCCCTCAAGGCTTTTTGCAAGACCCTCTATTGCGGCGGAATCTGAAACTGCGGACTCGGTCTTTATACCTATAGAGCCGCTTTTAACCTCAACATAAGCCCCTCCGTCAGTTCCGCCCCAATAACCCGATACAGGCGAATCCTTCCTTGAATAATATTCAGCGCCCGAACCGTAATATGCCTCATCATAGCTCACGCTTGGAGCCATCTCCGGGCCGTAGCCCCCGGGATATTTTTGGGATAAGGCTGATGATGAAACTGTGTATAAGGCAAATGGGGCGACAATTTTGATTAAAATCCATAGCCCGATCAGAAGAATTAATGCTGCGGCAATTTTGTTCTTCTTCGCCCATTCAACAGCATTGTCAAGAGCCTCCATAACATATAGCCCTTTCTTTCAATATATAATCCTAAAAAAATCTTAAAAATCTTAAAAATCTTAAAAAATCTAAAAAGACTACGCCTCAGGAAGGATTTTCATCAACCTTTTTCTGTTTTGGGGTGCAGACCTTTTTAGCCAAGTTACCGGAAAAGGGTTGCCTCGAACCTTCGACCTAGTGGTTAACAGCCACTCGCTCTACCTGCTGAGCTACTGAGGCATAAACTTAATGCGGTAAAAATAAATTAGAGGTTTTGGCGGAAGTTGGCAGTTTTGGGGCTTTTTGTAGCTCTCAGCCACCATAGTTCCAGAATCCCCTACTACAGGTATTTGGAGGGCCAATAACCAATTCTTCGGGTCATTTTGAAAGTATCTGGGGTATTGTTTAAATAGTATTGGCAGGAAGGAATATAATGGACCTAATATGGACTTTAGTGATTATTATAGTAATCCTCTGGCTGCTAGGTGTTGTTGGCTCGATTGGAGGCAGCCTGATACATATCTTGCTGGTAATCGCCCTGATATTGATCATACTCCGGCTTCTTGGCATATGAGTCATCTGACAGAACATACCTGATTATCCATAAGCTTTATCTGGATTTTTGTAAGTTGCAAGAGTTTCTTATGATTCAAAGAAGCATTTCTGCCAAAAATGACCTTTCAAAGAAAAAGAAGACTGGCCTCATCAGGGGGCTTAGCATGGCAAACTTCAATTCCCAAAAAAAGCTCACTCGCTGCTGCCCTCTTTGTATGAGAGCCCTATAAGCAAAAAATCAAGAAATTTGAGTATATACTCTGGAATAGGCCGCGGGAAACCGGAAAAGAGCCTACACCATCCAGGAAAAGATTGGCGGCTTTATGTGAGGTGATGTTATTTCTAATTTACTTCTATTTTTATGGGGTTGTGGTGTAACCTGGCAGCACAGTTGGCTCCAGAAAAGACTTTCTTTTGAAAAAGAAAGTCCTTTACGTCAAAGAAAACCAGATTCCATATCAACATGAAGTTGGTTAAACGACTTCTATATATGGAAACCTCTGAGTTTTCTGCCGGTCAAAACATAACAATGGAGTATTGACGGCTTACGCCGGATGAAAAGAGCTGTAGGAAGAAACCAACAAATCGGGGTTCAAATGAAGCTTTTTCTTTCCAAAGGGGAGAACAAGGTTCCTGAAAATCCCTGCAACCCCATACCCTTAAAAATCCCCAATAAATGAGTTTTATGTCCCTTTATATTCTATAACCTAAACTCTCACTATACCATTCCCCCAAATTGAAGTATGCTCAAAAACGGCATAAATATGGAAAGCGCTATCGCAGATATAACAATGTAGAGTATTCCTCCGACTAACAGATTTCTCCATGCATTATCATGCAGGTTTACCTTATCCACGCCGTGCACAATCCCGTTCATAAACCATGTGATTATTATAATAGTCTCTATTGCATATATTCCGACCGCAAGCTGAAACATGCCCGGGGAAATGCTCACTTCCTGAAACATCGCAAGAAGGCCTTGATATGCGCCCATTCCCCCGGATGCGGAAAGGTTTGACATGGTTTGGCTTAAAGAGTTCATCATCTGAATCATCATATAAGTTATGACGCTCATAACCGCGCAGATAAGGGGGAGCAGAATCTGAGCCTGCATCTTCATGCCACCAAGAATCTCTGAGAAGCGGTCCATTATAATTTCCTGGGTGCGGTGGATGTTTGAAAGATATTTCGAGATAGATATCATAATTTCTGCGGAAATCTTTGTGCCTTTTTTTGAAGCGTCAGTCACAGCCTTCATGACAGAATGGATTGTCCTTGAGGGAAAATACCTTATAGCGCCCTCCTTTTGGTCAAATATCGCGCTCTCAAAAGTCATGCTTTTATAGTTGATATTATCCATAATTTTTTCGATAAGGTTGAGGGCATACTGCCCCCTTAGAGTCGGGGCGATTTTGGTTAGCCCTACTTCAATAGGTATCCCGCGGTCAACCTCCTGGCCAAGCCCAAATAGCACCTCCCTAAACTCATCTTCCATCTCAAGTATTTCTTTCCGAAACTTGATTTTCTGGAAAGCGCTCAGGTAGAAAAACAGGGCTAAAGAAATAAACAGCCCGAATACCACAAAGTAAGACTGGTATAGCCCCTTATTTATAGTCTGAGAAGTGTCAAGGCCCTGGCGCATATTTGCGGGGATTTTCATCACATCATCATCGCTTGCGGCGCTTATAAATGCCCAATTGGACATTGCAAACACCAAAAATGGCAAAAGCAAAAGCGCGGCGGGAATGAAGCAGTATATCGGAATTCCTGCGGCCATGAATTTGTCTTTTGGAGGCATTCTGGGATTAAGCGATAAGTCAGGCTCAGGAAGGGTAACCACTCTCTGATCTAATATATTTTTTATGACAAACAAAAGAAGCATTGGAAGAAATATATTGTAGCCTCCAAATATGATCGCCGGCGGTATATCATCCAGAAACAGCGTAACAATAGGCATCATTGTAAGGACCATAATCGGCAAGAGAATGCCCAAGGCATTTACAAGAGAAATGGGGCTTTTGAGCTTAGTAACATAAGTATTAGACCTTTCACTCAAGGAATCGAGTATTATATCTACAGACTCATCAAGAAGCTCGGTTCTCCTTTTCCCTGATGTGTAGAGCGAATAAATTATCGCATTTATTGAGTCGGAAAATGCCCGAAAGGTGCCTTTCCATGACTGGGAAAGGACCAAAAGCCCCTGCTCCATTGAGCTGTATACTCCCATGTGGACATCCCAGGTCAGCTTCTTTAAGTCAAGGGCAAGAGGGCCGTGCAGGTTTGATGTTGCAAACCTTACCGCACCTTCAAGGTTGGGGTAATTTCTCATATAAATTACCATGTGGAGAATCATCATCACAATTTCAGAGCCGACCCTCAGCTCGTATATCTTCTTTAGCCTGTAGGGGTAGGTATAAAAATAGTAGCTCAGCCCGCCTGTAAGGCAAAAAAACACAAGGGACATTGAAAGGCTTATTGCGCCCGATATCAGAAGAAAGGCTGTCCCAAAAGCCATTAGAAATCCGACAAGTATTGTAAATGAGAGGACGCCTCTTGGTGTAACATTCAGGTGGGCAAACTTAATGGCTTCCTCCATCTTGTCCCTTGTCTTTTTGTCAGGTTCAAGGGGGATAAGCTTTGAGGCAATATTTGACGCCTTCTCATAAAGGGTTTTAGGAAGGGTATTCAACCCTTCCTCCTCCATATAAATATCATACTCCAAAGACTTCATGTCAACCTTATCCGAATCGCCAGGTTCGGGCACTTCAAAACCGCCTTTATCCTTATCAAAAGAAGACAAGACCTTTGAAGCCTTAGAGCCCATAATTATATTCAATTACTATTGTAATACTTGACTGCTGTTAGTCTGAAAGTGGATTGCCAAATCAATCTACTAAGGGAAGCTTACTGAATCAATCTACTAAAGGAGGCTTACTGAATCAATATCCTGCAGAACTCGCAGTATTCCCTCTCCAATACTTCCCTTTCAATCGGCTTTGCAAAAAGCCTTGCCGCAAGAACGGATATTTTCTCTTTTGCCTCCCTGTTGCCTGCAATATCCGCAATTTTCTTTCCTCTACTCTGCCTCTTGTAAAATGCGATTGCGGGCTGGGTTAAGTAAAGCCTTTCTGCGGCCTGCTGTTGGGTAATCCCTTTTGAAGTGAGCTCTTTTGAGAGCGCCGCCCTTACTGAAGGCAAGTATTCCCTGACAAATTTTTCGCATTTCATTTATATTCTCATAATTTAACTGCATTATTCTATATTAATAACACTGTTATAATCTGTATTTATGCCCGAAATAATTGGAATAGAGAAGCATCGCCGCGCTCCATGATTGTTCGGCAGAGCCCTGAGGCTCTCCATTGGCATTCAGCCACTCCGAAAACCTCCATCCTCCAAGCGCGCACGACTCAGCAAGCTTATCAAAAACCCTCTGGAAAGGCAGGCCTGACTTTTTTAGCGCCGCAACATAAAATCCCCCAATAAAAGGCCAAATTCCGCCATTATGGTAATTTCCGGGCTCCTGCAAAAAAGGGAGCTCCGACCAGCGAAAGTAAAAGCTCCAAAAGGGGTCGCCCTTGGAAATGACCGGGTTGAGGGATTTGATTGGATAAGGCCTTGCCACGCCTTCCCGCTCAATATATGAGATTATACTTCGGCTCTTACTTCTATCAGCAACCCCGAAAAGAACCGCCAAAAGGTTTCCAAGAGTTTCAAAACGCGGGTCGTACTTCCTAAACCCCAAATCAGCAATATAATATTCCGGGTCTTTGCAATAGCTATGCATTACTGTTTCCATATCCATGGACACTCCTGAAAAGCAGTGCTCAGAGCGAATCCTTTCAAGGTTGTCCTTTGTGGGCCAGAAAAAAAGATTCATCGCTTCTTTAGTATTCTCAGCAATCCAACCCCACCTCTCCTCCTTCCCTATAATTTTCCTGGCTTCGTCCGCGGATTTGAGCGCCTTGTATAAAACAGCATTGTCATACAAAACCCTGCCTGACCTCACAAGCACATCGCTCCACCCGCTACCCTCATTAGTCTCAATAAGCCAATCATTGTTCTGGTCAAGCCCGATTGCCCATACCATTGCCCGGTCAATCTTTTTTGAGTGGGCTGCAAGGAAATCCTTGTCCTTTGTCGCATTATAAATCTCCAGGGCGGCAATCGGATACCATAAAGAGGAGTCCACGCACCCCCCCTCGCCAAAGCAAACTTTTTTTAAGTCGGGGGAAACTTTGTTTGGAATCTGTCCGGTAAACTTTTGCGCGCCCGAAAGCGTGTCCACAGAAGCTCTTGCTATTTCAATAAGCCTTTCGTCCCCTGATGCGCAAAGGCCGAGGCACGAAATCAAAGCATCCCTGCTCCAAAGGTCGGGATAGTAATATCCGGCCTTTATTCCGATTCCAATATCATTTTTGAGCAAAAGCTCCGCCGCCTTCTGTATAAATTGTTCGGGCATAGTCAGTTCATAATAACTATGCAGGGGATTAATAGTTTTTTATATGTAATCCCTGAAAGAAAATAAGCCCCTTTATTTCTGCCAAAAAAACAAAAGAGCCAAAGCCAAAAACCCCTCTGCATAAAATCAGCGATAATAATAATTGTAAAAATGCTCAAAGCCTTTGAAGACAACGCAATTCAGATATCTGGGGTCTTCCTTTTTTTTTCTTAAGGTCTCTTCGGTCTCCATTGTCGCGTCAATCCTCAAGTTGCGCCGATATTCAATCTTTAAAATATTGTCGATTGCATTTCGGTCTTTTGTAAAGATGAGGCTTATTTTAGGCTTAGCTTCCCTTGATATTTCAAGTATTGCTAAAGTTTCCGCATTGAGCCCCTCAATTTCTGAAATTGCCCCAACAACATCCGCAGATTTTTCTGCGCCCTCAGCCGACAAAACAGGCTTTCCTTTATTGGCAAGCCTCTGCGCCCTTAATAGCAAGTCTTTTTTTCGGACCATGTGGTACACAAAACCTAAAAAAGAATAGTCGGAGGAATAGTTCGGGCAGGCAACAATCACATTGCCATACCTTCCCGCCTTAATTATCCCTTTTTTTTCAAGCGACTTTACCGCAGAGTGCACCCTCTCATAAGAGTAGCCGCATCGGTCCTGCAATTCCTTTAGTGTGCAGGGCCGCCTCTCCGGAAAAAGGCTCACAAGAACATCAATTTCATTGGGCGGCAGCATAATGGAATACAGTATTTCAATATATTTATTGATATTTCATTAGTAAAACCTATATATATAGAGTCATCTATTAATTATGCGTGCAGAAATGTACAAACTATCTAAAGACAGCAGCAATATAAGTGGCACTAAAAAAGCCGGCCTTCTGCTTGCGTTTGCCTTTTGCTCAATCATCTTTTCAATTCCGGCTTTCGCGGCAGAGAATGTTTCCGACAGCATTGACATTTCCATAACCGTCGGCTCAAAAACAATCGTAGTGGTGGACCCCGATTCCCTTTCATGGACCGGAGCCCAGTCTGTGGACCCGGGAAGCGAAGGCGCAATTAAGGCAATACAACTTCCTTAGGCTCATTGTTCTTAAAATCAATAAACTTCTCAACACTCATATTTACCGACAATACCCCAAAATTCAGCTCATAATCGTCATTTGAGACCCCCACAAGGATTTTGCTGTCATTAATCCTCAATTCAGTAACATTTGCCTTCATATCATAAGACGCGACAGAGATTTCGCTTTGCGAGCCATAATGGACAGCCCCTATTATTGCAAGCGCAAGCATTGCCAAAATCAGGATTTTTAATATAAGGCGACCCATATTAATATATCCAATATATTATTAAGATAATTAAAAGCGCGGCAAGGACAATCAGCCACCAAGGAAACCTGTCTTTAGGAATCTCTGCAGATATTGCCTTTGATGGGACAAGAGGAATATCTATTGACACGGATTTGGCGGCATATCCGGTAATATAATTTACCTTTGCCTCAGCCCTGAACTGTCCGCTGGGAACAGAATCCGCTGTCCAGTAAACGGGGATTATTTTCATCTCCCCGGGAGCCACATACACCATCCCGGAATTAAGGCTTGCATTCAGCCCCCCGTACTCATCGTAGATATTGAGCCGGTCCACCCATACCGAAACTGTGTTCTGGCCGGTATTTTTGTAAATAACATCAATTCTTGCCTTCTTTTTGTCGATCCTGTCGGCATAGATATTTACAACTTCGCCTTTCCTCTCTGCAACCCCGCGAACCTTAAACACAAAAAGGTACCTCGTCACGCCGATTGTGGAAACACCCGCCCCGGCTCCTCCTGAAGCGACTTTCGGCGAGAGAGATATTGACCCTATATGGTATCCGGGCTCGGCATTTGAAGGAATTGTCAGCTTGTAAACCGCCTCGGCATTTGCCCTGATCGTTTCCCCGTTCTCAAAAGTCACAAGAAAGCTTTTTCTTGGAGATACAAGGACCGGATTTTGCTGAAACTTAATCCACCCCGAAATATCCTCCTGGGAAGTTTGCTCTGCGGACACAAAACGAAATCCCCCCGGATAATAAGCCTCAATATGGGGCTTAGTATAGCTCATCTGGACAAGCACATCGCTGTTTGCGTTAGTCATAAGGTAGAACTTAACATATGCGCTCTCTCCTGCCTTAAAGTCTCCGACATACTGGACTCCGGGCGCCGTTCCTATTGAGAATGCCATGGCAGGCGAAGCCAATATAACCGTCAGAGCGGCCAGACATAAAATATGCCTCATAATTTCAATCAGATAAATAAACTTATGCCTCTAAATCCTCCCGTTTATGGGCATTATTTTCGCGCTGAAAGCCATTTTTCAAATCATGAAATCCGGGAAAAAGGGCAAAAAAAACTTTTGGAAAAGACACTCTCTGGTTGGGAGTCTGGGGGCCTTTTAAGCGATTCTGTTGATATATAAGTCATTACTTAAAATTAGTTGTATTTAGAGTGCAGATTATAGTTATTCTATTGTATATAAGCTGTATTACTATAAGAATTATGCGGGTTCTTATGTTTGGATGGGAGTTTCCCCCCCATAGTGTCGGCGGGCTTGGAAATGTCACCTACCACCTGACAAATGCCCTCTCTGACTTGAATACCGAAATTTCTTTAGTGCTTCCCGTATGCGCAAAAAGCCCCAAAATGAAAATAATTTCCGCTGAAGTTAGCGTAACCGGCGTAGAAGCTATCCTTATGCCCTATATGACCGAAAAGAGCTACCTTGAGACCCTCCAGAAAAGGCTCTCCCAGGATATTGTCCGGTATGGTCTCGATGGGGGCATAATCCTTATAAATACGCTTGGTGTTGCAAAAAAAGGAGGCGGGGTGTATGGGGGGGACCTGTTTCGGGAGCTTGAGCTTTTTGCCCTAAAATGCATCCCTATCGCAAAGACAGAAAAGTTTGACATTATTCACTGCCATGACTGGCTGACATTTATGGCGGGTATTGCCGCAAAAGAAGTTTCAGGAAAGCCCCTTGTTCTCCATGTCCACACCACTGAGATTGACCGAAGCTGCGGCGGAAAAAACCAGCGCGCCTATGATGTTGAATATGAAGCATTCCACAAAGCAGACTGCATAATAGCGGTTTCAGAGTACACAAAAGGAATAATTGTTAAGCATTACGGAATAGACCCCCAAAAGGTGGAAGTGGTCCACAATGCCATAAACTTCAACGGGAGGCGACCGGACAAAATCCTCAAAAGCAAAAAAATCATCCTCTACTTTGGAAGGCTCAGCCTTCACAAAGGCCCCGACTATTTTATAAAAGCCGCCAAAAGGGTGCTTGAATTTGAAAAGAATGCTGTCTTTATCGTTGCAGGCGGCGGGGAGATGATGCCTGAGCTCATAAGCCTTGCGTGCTCAATGGGCCTTGGCGACAACATCCTTTTTACAGGAAAGCTTACAGATGAGGAAGTTGAGGAAATGTACCGGACAGCAGACCTCTATGTCATGCCATCAATATCCGAGCCATTCGGCATAACCGCGCTTGAGGCGGCAAGCCACGGCACTCCGGTGATAATATCCAAAAATTCCGGCGCAAAAGAGATTCTCCACCACTGCCTCCCTGTTGACTTCTGGGACACAGAAGAGATGGCAAACAAAATTATTTCCCTCTTAAAATACCCCCAGGCCGCCCAGGAGATATCAGAAAACGCCTATAGGGTTCTTGAAAATATTTCCTGGAAAAACAGGGCAAAAGAAACGCTTAATATATACAACAAATTAACCGGATAATTATGGTGTCTGTTTGCATGTACCTGCATGTCCACCAGCCAAAGCGGCTGAGGCATTACCGCGTTTTTGATATAGGAAAAGAGCCCCACTATTTTGACGACAAAAAAAACCGGGAGATTATGCAAAAAGTGATAAAAAAGAGTTATGAGCCCACAAACAAAATCCTCCTTGACTTAATCCATAAGACCGATGGCAAATTTAAGGTAAGCTTCTCAATAACAGGCACAATTCTTGAGCAGCTCAAGGAATTCCCAAAAACCCTTGAAAGCTTCCAAAAAATTATTGAAAGCGGAGCCTGCGATATTGTGGGCGAAACATTCTACCACTCGCTGGCTTATGTGCAGTCCCGAGAGGAATTTCGCGAACAGATTAAAATGCAGGAAAAGGCCCTAAAAGACACATTTAACGCCAAGCCCAAGATATTTCGAAACACTGAGCTTGTCTACCAGAATGAAGTCGCCGGGCTTGCGCAGGCAATGGGCTACAAGGCCGTCCTTGCCGAAGGATGGGATAAAGTTCTTGGGTGGAGGTCGCCTTGCTTTGTCTACAGGGGCAAGGCAAGCCAAATCAAGCTTCTTCTCAAAAACTACCGGCTTTCTGATGATGTTGCATTCAGGTTTTCAAACCGCGGCTGGAAGGGCTGGCCTTTGACTTCGGAGAAATTCGCGGGCTGGGTGAACCGGTATAACGGAAACGGGCAGGTAATCAACCTTTTCATGGATTACGAGACTTTTGGAGAGCATCAGTGGGAAGACACCGGAATATTTAAATTCCTAGAGCGCTTCCCCCATGAAATCCTTGCAAGAGGGGATGATTTTGTCCTCCCTACCGAAGCAATAGCCCGCTACCCGGCAAGGGATGAGATTGACTTCCCCCACATCGTCTCATGGGCAGATACCGAAAGGGATATTTCAGCCTGGCTTGGAAACAAGATGCAGGGCGCCGCATTCAGGGAACTATACCTTATGGAAGACGACATTAAAAAGTACGGCACTCCCGAGATGATAGATATATGGAGGAATCTGCAGACCTCAGACCACTTCTACTATATGTGCACAAAATGGTTTTCTGACGGGGACGTCCACAAGTACTTCAGCCCTTACGAAAACCCCTATGACGCATTTATCACCTTTATGAACGCAGTAAGCGACCTAAAGCATAGGCTAAACTATATAAAGAAAGAAAAGACTAATTTTATGAGTAAGCATTTACTTAATGAAGTTCCTCAGGGACAGGAATTTTACTGCAAAGACGGCAAAGTATTCAGGAGGATGGAGGACCTTGCAAAAGCCATACGAAGTATTGATGACGAAACCTTTTACAACCATGTAAACCCTGAAAAGAACGATTTTGCGGCATGGGTAGAAGGGGCGCTAGGGGATGTTGTATTGGCCAGCAAACTCAAAAGGGCGCAAAAGCAGGATACAATGACACGGATTATAACTTCACGGGTAGGAGAGCTTTCCCTGTTGTGATTTTGCATTTTTAGGGTTTTTGCATAAAAATCATATTCTAGACCCTATCTGCAATACTCCTTAATAATCAGCTAATTGCAGGCATCCCTTAAAATTTCGCCCAATACCCGCCTAAAATCAATTTCTCCCGAGTCAACCGCATTCCAAAGGGTGTATCTCTCAGGGCGGACATACTTTGCCTCCTTTAGGATATTTGGCTTGAAGTTTGGGTCTTTTAGGGGCATAAGGGCATATTCAAGTATCCCCCGCCCCTCCATCCTTTTTGCAATATCTTCAAAAAGGGTATTCGGGTCAAATTTTAAGCCCTCAGGGAGGGATTTTGCATAAAGGGAGTATATCTTTGCGGATATTAGAATTCCTGCCCCTGATAGCTGGCCGTGAAGGTATTTCCCGCCATAAAACCTTTCAAGGAGGCGCTCTGCCTCATGCTCACTTCCTGAAGCGTACTTGGATGACTCTTCCATAGAGAAGCCTGAATAGATAAGAGCCTCTGCAAAATCCCGGTCAGACTCCATCTCAGAGAGCCGGTTTACCGCCCTAAGGCTCATTTCCCGGTAATACGGGTTTGAGGGAAATCCTGCCATCTCGGCAAGGCTTAAGTCCTCCAACGCCACCAAATTTGAGAGAATATCGCACATTCCCGCTTTTCTGAGGCTTTTTGAGGCGCCCCACAAATGGAGCGGAATTATAACCTTTCTTGGATACTTGGCAGGCAGGGATATTCTGCTGTTTCTGCATTCGTCATACAGCGAGCAGTTTTTGGAAAAAAGCCCGTCATGGGAAGGGGCTGTAGGGAAAAGTATAAGGCTTTGCCCTTTGGAGGAGGCCACCCTTTTTGCCACATCAAGGGCCTTTCCGCCGCCAACCCCCAAAACTTCGCCTCCGCTGATTTTCCCTGCGATTGAATTTGCGGCCTCAAGGGACGCAATACCGACCGTGTGGAAATTTTCAAACCCCGCAGAAGCAAGGAGGCTTTTTGTAAATCCATCGTCATTTGTGATGATTTCCTTTCCCGGGGCGTTTTTTGCGTTATAGGTGGGCTTTTCTATAACTTTAAGGCTTATTTCCCGCTCTTCGAGAAGCTTTTTGAGTTCCATAATCCATATTCATTGGTTTTAGTATCTGGCGGGCAAGGGGTTTAACGATATTTTCCGCGATATCTGCGGAATTGCCCAAAAATCCCTGTATTTAAATTTTCGCCCAAATAAGTAAATGATAGCGGTAGGTTCAATCTGCAAAAAGATGGCTGGGCGCGAAGCCGGAAGGTATTGCGTAGTCTTAAGCATTGAAGGCAAATTTGCCCAAATTTCAGGAGTGAGGAAATATGGCATGTGCCGGCCAAAAAGATGCAACCTAAAGCACCTTAAGCCGACCAGCTTTAAAATTGAGATTATTTCAGAAAAGCAGGAGGATGTCCGAAAGGCAATTTACAACAGCGGAATCCTCACCAAAATGGGGCTCAAAAAAGACAAAAGGGAAAGGTACACAAAAAGGCCTCTGTGGGAACAGGCAAAATCTGTTGAAAAGGCTCCAGTGGAAATTGAGGGGGCAAAAAAGGAGGGAGATGTGAAAGCCAAGCCTAAGGAAAAGAGCGCTGAAAAATCGCCTAAAAGGGCGGCGGAAGCAAAGCCCAAGATAAAGGAAGAAAAGAAGCCTCCTAAAACTGAGGACAAATCAGGCAAAAAGGTGGAAAAAGCCCCTTCAGAGAAAACCAAGAAAGGCCCTGATAAAGAAAAATAGAATTTCTATATTAGTACGCAAATAACTTCTTTTGCTAAACTAAATTATGGTTGAAAAACCCCGTGATATGGCCGCCAAGTCAGAGAATTTCTCCGAGTGGTATTTGGAGATTCTGAGAAACGCTGAACTCTTAGATGACCGCTACAATGTAAAGGGATTCTATATAATGCGCCCTTGGCTCATGGAAATCGTCGACAAATTATATACCCTCTTAGAGGCCGAACTTAAAAGAACAGGACACGGCAAAGTCCTTTTCCCTACATTAATCCCTGAAGAGAATTTCCAAAAGGAGTCCGAACATGTTGAGGGGTTTATACCCGAAGTTTTCTGGGTTACGCATGGGGGAGAAAACGAGTTTGAGCGAAAGCTTGCTTTGAGGCCGACAAGCGAAACCGCATTCTACTCGATATTTCCCCTCTGGATAAGGTCTCACGAAGACCTGCCCCTAAAAACTTTCCAAAGCTGCACGGTATTTCGGCATGAGACAAAAGCCACAAAGCCTCTGATAAGGGCAAGGGAGTTTATCTGGATAGAGGCACACAATGCATTTACAGACGAAGCCGGAGCCATAGGGCAGGCAAAAGAGGATATTGAAATAACCTCAAAGATTTTTGGCCTGCTTAACCTTCCCTCGCTTTTTTTCAAAAGGCCTGACTGGGACAAATTTAAGGGCGCGGTGTCAAGCTTTGCCGCGGACACAATCCTCCCTGACGGAAAAAGGCTTCAATTGGCCACAACCCATTACCTCGGGCAGAATTTTTCAAAGGCATTTAACATAAAGTTTTCAGACAAGGATGAGAAAGAAAAGCTTGTCCACCAGACCTGCTACGGCCCGGGAATTTCCCGAATAGCGGCCGCAATTATATCTATCCACTCGGATGACTTTGGGCTGGTTCTGCCCTTCTCGATTGCGCCGATTCAGATAGTGATTGTGCCAATCCTCAAGAAGGGGCGCGAGGAGGAAATCAAAAACTACTGCAAAGGCCTTCAGGATAAGTTAGGGTTATATCGTTCGCTCATAGACAGCAAAAGCGAGAGCGTCGGCTCAAAATTCTACAAATGGGAAATTAAGGGCGTCCCTGTAAGGATTGAGGTCGGGCTAAAGGAAGTTGAGGAAGGAAAGGCCACCGTCTTTCGCCGCGACAAAAAGGAAAAAGAAACTATCGACTCCGGAAAGCTTGAGAGGAAAGTAAAGGAAATTGAAGCGGACATGGAAAAGGAACTTGAGCGGCGGGCAAAAGAATATTTCGAAAGCAGGATAAGCGAGGCAAAAACAATAGACGAGTTGAAAGAGAAAGTTGAAGCCGGATTTGTAAAGGTCCCTTTTTGCTCAAGGGATATGGGCGGGGAAGGGTGCGCCGAGGCAATAAAAGAAATCGCTGAAGTCGGCGGGACAATCTACCCTGAGGAGGAAAGGCCAATAGGCGAGAAGTGCATCGTATGCGGAAAATTGGCAGAGGAATTTGTTTACTGCTGCAGGAGTTACTAAGCCCGAAGGAGTATATATAGTTGTAAAAATAATTAAACATATGTTAAAAATATTTAACGAACTTAGGCCCTTCTTTGAGGATGTTTTCAGAGAGATTTCCATAAGAGAATATGCCCGGGAAGTTGGCATCAGCCCCCCAACAGCCTCAAAAATCCTCAAAGAGTTCGAAAAAGAAGGGCTCCTGATTTCAAATCAGGTTGGGATATATACCTTCTTTAGGGCCGACTCAAGGGGGCATCTTTTCAGCGGGCTTTCAAAGCTCTACTGGCAATCAACCCTTCATGAGCTGACAGAAGGGCTTCACGAAGAGATTGGGTTTGGGAGAATAATTCTTTTCGGCTCAATCGCAAAGTCGGAAAACACAAGAAACTCGGATATTGATATCTACATTGATGCAAATGAAAGGCAAGTGGATATCTCAAAGCTGGAATCAGCGCTAAAAAGGCCGATTCAACTGCATTTTAAAAAGGAACTTAAAAATGAAGGCCTAAGGAAAAATATTGAATCAGGGATCCGGATAAGATGAGCGGAAAAATTGACTGGAAGGGCTGCATCGGCACAATGCAAGCAAAAACTGTAACTCCCGACACGGAACTGATAAACTACCTTGTCGATTCATCTTCCAACCGGCGTAAAACCGCCAAGATGATTCCTCTCAACGAAACAACAAAGGAGTCTGTCATATCCTTGATGTATGACTCACTAAGGGAACTTCTCGAGGCCCTTTCAATTAAGGAGGGGTTCAAGATATACAACCACGAATGCTATACGCAGTTCCTAATATCGGTAGTTAAGGATGAAGAGCTTGCCCGTGAATTCGACTCTGCGCGGCTCCTTAGAAACAGGCTCAATTACTATGGCCGAAAAATTCCCTTAAATGATGCCAAATACCGGATAATAAGTATAGACAAACTAATATCCAAAGTCGGGGCAATGGTTAAGATATAGGCAGTTATCAGGAAGTTACTTATGGCGAGAATCCTGATTTTCGGGGACAGCATAGCGTGGGGCGCCTGGGATATCAAAGGCGGTTGGGCAAACAGGCTCAGGTCCGAACTGGACAAATCAGAACTTGGCAGACCTGATAAGCATATCCAAGCTTACAATCTTGGAATCTCAGGCGACACTTCAGGAGGTGTGCTTGAAAGGCTTGAAAATGAGATCAAGGCACGAATTCCGGCATCAAAGGAAATCTCAATAATAATATCCATTGGCGCAAATGACACCCAATATATAAAAAGCGAAAATCGCGTCCGAACTTCACCGGAAAAATTCAGGGAAAATATAGAAAGGCTGATTGAAATTTCAGGAAAATATTCTCAGGAGATTTTGTTTTTAGGGCTGACGCCGGTCCAAGAAGAAAAAACAATCCCGATTCCATGGAGCCCGGACAAAAGCTACAATAACGAAAGGATAAGGGAATACAATAAAATACTCGAAGAAATTTGCGGCAAAAAAGAAATTCCATTTTTAGAGCTTATTTCCCTGTTTGAGAAGCGGGGTAAAGAAAGCCTGCTTTTTGACGGCCTTCACCCGAACTCAAAAGGCCACGAATTGATATTTCAAGAGGTCATAAAATCCCTTGAGAAGAACAAATTAATCTAAGGCATTCCTTCCTTTTTTTCCAAATACAAAACCCACCCTCCCCAAAAATACCACGCCATCAAAAGCCTCGCCTCATCCACCCAATATTTGCCCTCAGTTTTCGGATTTGTGTCAATAACAAGAAATTTTCCTTTTTCATACCCCGCCAAAACAACCTTATGGCCTCTCGGCCCGCCTTCAATATCCGAAGAAGTTCCGTCAGAATATCTCCGTCGCATCTCCCCCCTCAATATTGTTGAGCAGACGGAAAGCAGAGGCGGTATGCCATTCTCCAGACTATGCACCAAGTCCTCTTTTGAGGCAATTGCTATTTCAATATTTCCGCAGGCATCAAAAAGCCGCAAAATAGATTTTAAGCCCTCCCTTAACAAACCGTTTTTCTCAAATAAAATCCGGGACTTAATTTTTGATTCAAGCGCCTCTTTGGGCAGGCTCGCCCAAGTAGGGTCAATAAGCCACACATCATTCATTGTGATTTTTGCAAAAAAGCCAAGCTCCATCGCATAAACCCCAAGGTCGGTATTCCAAGAGCCATATTCAGTCATGCAAATATTTTTGAGAACTTCTTCTTTTGCCGGCGCATGCTCGCCCATATAGTAAGCCAATATTTGCCTTAGTGAGGTCGGGCCGCATTCTCCCTTCCCCTGAACAAATCTCGGAACATCAAGAATTATGCGCTTAGGCTTACCCATTTTCAGACAGAAGGATTAATTCTTCCTTGAACGCCGAAAGCTTTTCTTTTGCAACCTTTGCCCCTGCCGCCTTTTCATGGCCTCCGCCGGTGCCTCCGACAGATTCAGCCGCGGCTTTTGCTATCGCCCCAAGGTTGAGATTTGTATTTGTCCTTAGAGTAATCTTATAATCATCGCCCCCCGAATAAGCCGCAACAACCACACCCTCCTCTTTTTCAAGAATTTGGGACGCAATAATGGACTTGATATTATATCTTGAATTAACCTCTATAAATCGGAAAATCCCGTCCTTCTCAATAACCTTTATCGCGCTTGCAAGCTCGTTCTGGACCTCCTGATAGCAAAACCTGAAATACGGGTTCTCCATAATGTCTTTCGGGCCTTTTGCAGATAGAAGCTCTTCTATCATCTTAATGTCACCCTTTGTCCCCTCAACCAAATCAACCGAGAAAATATAATCTGCCGTCTTTCCAAGCTCTTCTTTATTCTCAAACTGCCCGACAAATTCCCTGCAAAGCTCTGAATTAAGCTCTCCCCTATCCCCAAGCACACCCACGGCCGCAACCCATTTCATATCCTCCATGTCCTCAAGTTTTGAGCACACTTCCCAGACAAGGTATGACGCCGGAATATACGCGCTTTTGTCCGCTTCTCTCGGGTTGTAAAAAGGGACAGCGGGCCGCTCTTCAAAAATATGGTGGTCGATAATAAGGGAATTTTCGTGGATAAAAGGCAGAATTGTATCCGAACTCAAATCAGTAAATATCATAACCTTAGACGGGTCAATAGACTGAGGGGGGACATCGGTTAACTGTATTGGGGGCAATCCGTCTTTTGGGACAATCCCCCTCTTCCTAAGGAAACTTATGAGAATCGCCGCTGAGCAAACCCCATCCGCATCAATATGGGAAAAAATCTTAAGCCCCGAATCAGAAGTAAGGTTTTTTAGGAATTCAACGGCTTCGCTTATCATCAGTTTTCACCTATTGCTCAATCCCTTCGGCGGCAGCTTCCTCAAGCATATGCCTAAAAAGCTCCCTGAAATAGAATTCAGAATAAGCGTCAATTGTATCCGCATAATGCACAATCATCCCTTCAAGGGACATCCCAAGCCCCTTTTTTTTATTTGTCGGGCCGGCAATCAAAGCAGATTTGCTAAGCCCAAGCTCAAGCGAAAAGGTTTCAGGCTTAATATGGTTTAGGACAATAGATATTAATTCTTCAGGAAAGCCCCTTGCGTAAAGCTCGCAACCTATAAGCTGTTCATGCTCAAGGTATTTTGAGGAAATAAGGTAATCTTTCCCTTCTTTTTTGAAGTCATATATCCGCATAATGTCGTGGAGAAGCGCCCCCGCCAATATTAAGTCTTTATTTATCGGGCCATATTCCTCAACAGACTCGGCTATTTTCAGGGATAATTCAGAAACCTTTACAGTATGGACCAAAAGCCCGCCTTTTGCCATGTGGTGCTCAAATCCGGGGTAGCCTCCGGGGGAATCCTTAATTTTTAAGGGCTTGTATTTTAGGGAATCATTACTAAGCTTTGGGTCTTTTAAGAGGGCAATTGTCTTTTCCCTCAAATCCTTATCCCCTATCTTTTCTGCAAATTTTATTAATTCTTCCATAATCTAATGGCTCAAGTATATTTGTATAGGATAATTTGAGGGTGGCGGACAGATTAAGGCTAAAGGCATTAACACCTAAATTTATCAAATTTCTCTATCTTTATGGGCTCGTAGCTCAGCTTGGAAGCCTAAACTTCCATAGTTTGGCTAGGCAATTAGAGCGCCGGTCTTATAAGGCCAGTCCCTTTCATAGGGGGCTAGTTTTGGGCAGTTTTGCCCCAATAAGGCGTAGAAGCCGGAGGTCAGGAGAGAAGACTTTCTTTTCAAAAAACAAGTTCCAACGGAAGGCAGAAGCCTCCTGTTGCGTGCGTTTTGGCTGAAGCCTTTTTAGCCAAAATCTCGAAAAGGCTTCCCTGAATTCAAATCTCCCCGGGCCCATTTTTTAAAAATTTCAAACGCCGCAGTAAAATATCTATCAATTAAATCTCAATCTCATCCCCGATTTTTGGGGCATATGCTTCAATCCCAAAAGACTCCTTGATTTCCGATGCAAACTCAGCGGTCTTATCCCCATGAACGCAGATAACCTTCTTTGGGTTTACCTTCTTGACCAGAGACAATAGGTCATGTCTGCCGGCATGCCCGCTCAAGTCATACTTGTTTATCTCAAACTTGACCGGAAATCGCTCATCCTCATGGTCAAATACTCCGGTTCTCAAGAGGTTGTATCCGGGAGTATGCTCTGCCTGATAGCCTGTAAGAAGCATAACCGTGTCCGAGTCGTCCCGAAGCTTTTTTAGGTAATGGCAAATCGGGCCTCCGCTAAGCATACCTGAAGTTGTAATAACAATTCCCCCTTCTCTGCAGAATTTGTCCCTCTGTTTTTTTGTCCTCATAAAGTGCACCTCTCTCATAGCCTCTCTCAATACCTTCGGGCACCTTAATTCCTCCTTGTGGTAGAGTATAATATCTGCCGCCTTTTGGGCCATCCCGTCAAGGTATATTTCCTCCTTGACTCCATTTGCCTTGAGCATCAGCAAAAGTTCCTGCGCCCGCCCTACAGCAAAACTCGGCAAAAGAATTTTCCCCCCTTCATATTCCCTTATTTTCTCCAAAAGCCGCTTTTCCTCCTCTTTTCTGTCAGGATGGTCCCTTCCCGCATAAGTCGTTTCCATCAAAAGGCAGTCTGTATGGGGATACCTTATCGGCTTATAATCCAAAAGATTGGTTTTTGACATATTAATGTCGCCTGTGAATAGCAGGGATTTTTTTCCTTTGAGATGGACCTGGGCGCTTCCCGGAATATGGGATGCGGGAAAAAGCCTTGCCTCAAAATTCCCGACCCTAAATTTCTTTTCATATTGGCACTTCTTAAATGAGCGGTTCATAGCCGCCATATCCCTTTCAGTGTATTCGGAAAATCCCCTTGTCAGCTTTGCAACCTTAATATAATCCTCCTGCAAGAGGTTCATTAAGTCCATCGTTGCGGCAGTCGCAAACAATTTTGGCTTTTGGAGGCGGTAGAGTAGAGGGACCATTCCGCTGTGGTCGAGATGGGCGTGGGACACAAAAACCCCGTCAAGGCGAAGGCTTGGGACGGCAGGCAATTCAATTTTTGGCTGAAGCTTTACCCCATACTCCAACAATACATTTGTTTCGCCCTCGCTTACGGCAAAACCTGCACGGCCCACTTCATCGCTCCCTCCTAAAGCCTTAAATATCATTTTGCCACCCTCTTGCCGGTTTTGTTTTTCGGAGCGGCTTTGCCTTTGGAGGGCTTTTTTATAATCTTTTTATCCGAAGCTTCTGCCGCCCTCTTGCCTGTTTTATTTTTCAGAGAGGCTTTGCCTCCACTAAGGCCTTTTTTTATCCCGGTATTTTCGCTCCCTGATTCGCCATCCCTTTTTGCGCCAAATTTCAAATAAGCGGAAGAGATAATAAGCCATACAATAGGGCTGATAATGAAATAATTCACAATACTAAACAGGATAATTGCAGGCGGTAGGAAATCCGCAGAAACCCCGGGGAGGGCCCCTGTTGAATAAAGCCCCGCAAAAATAATTATGCCTGCTATAACCAGCGCTATTACTAATATTATCAAACCCAAAAGAATGGCTAGCAACAGCAGCCATATCTTCCAATACGCTTTTTTTCCAGTCCTTATGCTCTCCTTAAATGAGCCTATAACCCCTTTCCCCGAAACTACTGCAGGAAATAAAAAAACAAAAAAAGGCATGAAACTTATCCCTACGGCAATCAGTAAGATGATAAGTACGGGCATTAATGCCAGCAACAAAAAATTTGGCAGTGAAACCGACAAAATCATGCCTGCAAAATATGCTAAAGCATACATAACGGCAAAGGCCAGCAAAGAAACCGGAATTAAGGCGGCAACCGCAATCAACCAAACGATATGGACCCCAATCATGGAAAGTCCGTACTTATTCATGCTTCTAAAAAACTCAGAAATATCTGTCTTTTTGTTTATGGCTGAGAGGCACACCCCGTAAAATCCTGCCGAAACATATGCAGAGAGGAGAGAAAATGACAAGAGAGCAATTGCCGCAAATATATATCCGATAGGGCTTAATTGAACTGTGATTGCAGGCGCCTGCATAAATCCGGCCCCATATCCAAACCCGAAATTCAATAGAAAAGCATTCTTAAAAGACATTCCATAAGTAGCCATATTTGTGGCTGTTGAAATAACAACCGCCAGAATAGCCAAAAAGGCAGATGCCAAAATAACCGCCTTAAAATTATTGCGGTAGGCCGCCATAGCTTCCTTAAAGCAGGCTAAGGTTTCTCTAATGTGTTTTCCTATATCAAACATAATTATATACTTATTTTAATTACTGCCTCATGCCCTCTTTGCGGCCTTTTTTGCCGCTTTTTTGACCGAGGAGGCCTTTTTCCCTAAAAACTCGAGCCTCTTTAGCGGACCCCGATTTTCCTTTAGCAAATCCAGATACGCGGAACACTGCACAAGGGCAATAAGCGGTGTGGCAAAAAGCAGGGCAAAAAAGTTAGACACAATCGGCGAAACAAAAAGCGCCATAACCGAGATTAACTGAAGAATAAATGCAAAAATTACCACCCCCCACATCTTCAGGTAAGCCTTTTTGCCCAAAAAAATGCTCTCCTTAATCGCCCCGACAACAGACCTTCCCGAAACTATAGCCGGAGATGCGAGCAAAAGCAGAGGCGCTGCGGCTAGAGCTGCCGCCAAAAGCGCAAGCTGAATTACCGCTATACCTGAGGCAAACTCCAAAATAACTAAATATATGCTAAGCCCTACAAGTAGAGAGGTAAAATAAACCGCCATTGTAATGCCGTTTTGCCTGACCTGCGTGAAAAAAACAGAAATATTGGTTTTTCCCTTATGGGACAGCAGGCATACCCCATAAAATCCTGCGGAAAGGTATGCTAAAAGGAGCATCCCCGAGAGCGACAAGATAAGGAAAAGCCACACATTGCCTTCGAGTTGCCCCTCCATTGCATCCTGCCCGTAGCGCTCACTTATATCAGGGTCATATATAATGGAATTATATCTGTCCTGAAGAGATCCATCTTCCATAGATGATAAGCCAAATAAATACATTGAGCCCAGCCCTACTAAAATCGTAACAGGCAGGGACATTAGAATCGAGGCTATAATAATTGTGTAAAAATTGGAGCGATAAGCATCTCCGCTTTTTCTAATGCTCTTCAAGACACTGAACATAACTATACACCAAATATTTACCTATTTATTCTCCTAATTATTCTCCTACTTGCCTCCTAATTATTCTCCTACTTGCCTCCTAATTATTCTCCTACTTGCCTCCTACTTAATCCCGGATATCTTGATTTTGCAGGCTTCTTTGAAGCGGGCAACTTGGCGGGCGTTGCCTGTTTTTTTGGGGCTTTTGCGGCCTTATTCTGTTTTTTGGCAGGCTTGTCTGATTTTTTTGCGGGCTTTTTGCCATCGGGGCCTGTTTTTGCCGCCAAAGTTTTTTCCTTTTTCAGGGAAGGCGCGGGTTTGCCCCCTGCAGGATTATCCGCCTCAGGCTCGCCTTTTTCGGGCAGCTTAATTGATTTTTCAAGATAAAAGCCGGCAAGAGTGAAAAGCGCCGCAGGGAACAGCAAAAGCAGGAAAATCCCGAGGCCCGCATAAGGGATTTGCGCAAAAACAAGGCTTAGAATATAAACTGAAACCCAAAAAGCCAAGAGTTCCGGATAATACTTTTTGCCAATAGAGGTGCTTTCCTTAAATGAAGCAATAATCGGCTTCCCATAAGCAACTCCAAAAGGCGCGCAAGCCAAAAAAGGAAGCATAAACAAAATTGCAAGCAGGGAAAATACCGCATCCGAAAGCCCAACTGCCTCATGGAAAGCCAGACCGAAAACATCCCCCGCATAAAGCCCAAACATATAGGAAACCACCAGAAAAACTGAGGCAATTATTAATATAATAGCCATAATAATCAGGAAATGCGCGCCCCTTGATTTTACATAATCAATAAAATGGCCCATCTTCGCCCTGCCTTTTGCCCCTTCCAAAAACACTCCGTAAATCCCCGCGCTAAGGATAGATTTAGCCGCAAACGCAAAAATAAGGGTGATAACCAGAAGGGCTATATTCAGGGGGGAAGCCATAGCCAGAAATATATCCTCCGGGGGAAGCGCTCCTGAAATAAAAGCCTCTGAATTAAGGAATGAAGCTGAACTGAGGGCTATCATCAAAAGCCCCGCCCCAAGGATAAATGAAGATACAAAAGCGATTATAAGGGCCGAGCCCAGAAATGCAAAGAAATTTCTTCTATAGGCCCTAAGGCCTTTTCCTATATAGTTTAGCGCCGCTTTCATAACATTAGAGGATAAGTTATTTATATTAGTCAAATTATTTACTACTCCCTAAGACCAATATATTTTATCTCATCTGACGGGGCTTTTTTAATGCCGGAATAAACTTTCTTAATGTCGGATGTGAAAATATCCCTTCCCCCAAGCCCGTAAATATAACCTGAAACATCATCGGCAACGGACTTTATTTCTAGAAACATCGGCGGCTTTGCCCCAAAAGCCATGCTCCTATCCAAAACCGCAATCCTTTTTCCCTTAAGGGCTGACTTTATCTCCTTATACGGAAACGGCCTAAACAGAATAATTTTTAGGAGCCCCACTTTTTCGCCCTTTTCCCTAAGCTCATCAACCGCATCCTTAACCATCCCCGCAGTCGAGCCCGCAACAACAATTACCCTCTCGGCATCCTTTAGGCGGTATTCCTCAAAATAAGGGTATTTTCTGCCGGTAATCTCACTAAACTCCTTTCCTGCCGACAGGTATTCCGCTTTTGCCTTTTCCATTGCATCCTCCTCCTGGCGCTTAATCTCAAAATAATAATCCTGAAGGGCAAAAGGCCCCATTGTAATCGGGCGGTCGGTATCCAGTAGGGAAACATCCGGCTTATACTGCCCCGCATATTTTTTTGCGGCGGAGTCGGGCAGTATATCCACCCCTTCCACAGAATGGGAGGTAATAAACCCGTCCTGAATAAACATTGCAGGCAAACCCACTTTTTCCGCAAGCCTAAGGGAAAGGAATGTATAGTCGTAGGCATCCTGAGCGGTTTCGCAGAAAATCTGTATCCAGCCGGTTTCCCTGCAGGCCATCACATCACTATGGTCGCAGTGTATATTTATAGGCCCCGAAAGCGCCCTTGCAACAGCCGCCATCACAATCGGAAGCCTCAGAGAGGAGGCAATCGGCAAAATCTCAAACATCAAGGCAAGCCCCTGCGAGCTTGAAGCTGTAAATGTCCTTGCGCCTGCGGCAGAGCTTCCAACGCACGCAGACATTGCGGAGTGCTCTGACTCAACCCTTATAATCTCGGTTTTTGCCTTTCCATCCGCGACAATCTTTGAAAATTTTTCTATAATAGGAGTCTGGGGGGTGATTGGGTATGCGGCGACAACATCAGGGCCAATCTGCCTCATAGCTTCAGCCACGGCATGCCCTCCGGTAAGCGGAACTTTCATAAGTATTCTACACTTTAAAATATAACTGAAATCCTTATTTTCGGCTATTCGCAATAGTTTGGCAGGCCCTATAAAGCAGTTCGGGAACGGTCCCTTCATAAGCCTCATCAACTCTGAATTCTCCAAACCTCCAATCTGCAGTCCCCCTGCCTACAATGACATGTTTTAGGGCATTCCCGCCCACAATTGCCATGTATTTGTCGCCCTCTCCAAAGATTGAGGCAATATCCCTCTCAGTTATAGAGGACAATTCTTCATAGGGGACTTTTCCCTGCGGGATAAATTCCCGGTTTTCCCCAAAAGAGCCTCTATATAAAATAACCCCCTCATTAGAGCCGTAAATTTCCTTGAGGCGCGGGTCTTTGAGGCGCGGCTTCCGATTAATAGTTAATCTAGGTTCCCCTCCGGCATACACCTCATACACCTTATTAGTATCTCCACTTGTAAATATTCCGGGATCCAAATCGGAGAAAATCTCAGTAGAAGGTGGAGTTTCAGAGGCAAAGTTTTCAAATCCCATTAGTAAGTAAGCTCCCTATCTTTAAAAGAAGGCCTTTAGTGTAGCGCATATAAGCTACAAAACCATTACCTGCGTATCCCTTATCCTAAAAGAAACATTTATTATGCGAGGCTATTTCTTTTCCCTTGAAGCCCTGATTGCCGCTTTAGTCCTTCTGTCCGCCGCCCTTTCTATCAGCCACACTTTCAGCGAGCCCTCAGACAAGGAAGCCAGGATTTTTCAGGCCTTAGATGCGCTTGAAAAATCAGGAAAGCTTAAATCCTTAAGCGATTCTGAACTTGAGATTGAGCTTGGGCTGAAGCTTGGCTTTGAGGTTGAGCTAAACCCTGCCCAAAAAAACGGGCCCCTGATGCAGTACCTTATGGTTGAAGGGGCAAACAAATTCCGAACAGTCAAAATCGGGTATCAGCTGCCTTGAGCTTTTCTAACAGCCTCTCTTTTGTTGAAGTGTATGAAATTGCAAGGGGGATTTTTTCAAGCTTTGCAATCCTTAGGGCGGTCTCGTCCACCTTCTCAATCCCGTGCAGGACAATAAGCCCGGGGTTTAGGTTTGCAAGCCTTATTGCGACAAGAGGTGAGCGGCCCCTTGTGAGGTTTGTAAATATAAGGCAGTGCTTGTTGATTAGGGAGGAGACGCTGTTTAGGTCGGTCGGCGAGAAGTGAACGATTGCCGCCTCGCTGTCAATCAGGGAATACCCGTAAATTGAGTCTTCCTCTGCAGGGTAGCACAGCTCCGCATCAATTGACCTTAAAAAGTCCCTTATCCCCGCAGGCCTTGAAAATTCCTTCATTGCGATTATGAAAGTGTTAAACCTGTCGCTTTTGTAGAGGCCCGCAAATTCCTGAACAATTTTTCCGCCTCTTGAAAGGTCGGCCTCAATCAATGAGTCCACAACCCTCTGGATAAGCTTTGTGCCGGGGGATTTTCTTCGCCCGGACTCATAATCGGAAACAACAGAGGGGCTGACCTCAAGCTTTTGCGCAAGCTCGGTCTGGGAAATCTTAAAGAGCTTTCTCCACTTTTTTATTGTGTCCCCGGCGGCCTCCGAGAGGACGATTTCGCCCGCAATCTTTTTCTTTATTTCCTCTATGCACTCCATAATTGGTTTTATATTTTAAAATTCTTGGGTTTTTTCCCCTTTTGCCTGATTGTAAGCCAATTTTTCTCTTTTTCCCCAAGAATTGCCTAAAATATCCTATTCTGACGGAAAAAAGGGCGGATATGTCCGCTAAAATATATATTCCCATTAAGAAAGCCTTTTTAATTTATTTCGCGAAAAGGCTTTATGGCAGAAGCGGCAGAGATTGTGAAGGTCATCAAAAGAAAGGGCCCAAAAGGGATAACTCTTGTAAAGTGCAGAATAATGGACGGCCCAAAGCAAAACAAGACCCTAAACCGCCCTGTAATAGGGAAGGTGAAAGAAGGGGATATTATATACCTCAAAGAGAGTGATATAGATATGGGTGTTTAAGATGGCGAACTGTTTTTATTGCGGGAAGGGAATTGACAGGGGAACCGGCGTGCTTTTAGTAAACAATAAAGGCCAGAACATGCACTTCTGCTCGTCCAAGTGCAAGAAATACCAGATGATGGGCAGAAAGAAGGGCAAGTGGGCGATTCCTGCTACGAATTAGTATTTTTTTGGCTTAAGCAGTATATAAATATATAAGATAATCTATAGTTATGGATATAAAACGATTCAAAGGACAAGTTTCCTTAGAATACCTAATGACTTACGGAATAGCGATAGCGATTGTTGTCATAGCGGTAGCGGCTTTGTACTCGATGGGAGTTTTCTCGGGGAGCACAACAACAGCTCCGCCTTGCTCCAACTGTTTCAGCGACTTCGCATACAATGCACGAGCATATGGTTCAGGAACCCTATCTCTGGAAATGAAAAATGGTCCCGCATCAATGTCATACGCAGACTGTACTGGTGTTCAGGGGGTAAACTCAATAGCCTGCTCTATTGTTGATAATTCGTCAGGAGTAGATGCCGGTAGTCTGTTCCAAATGGAGATTGATGCAGATAAAACAGGTGGTGATGTTGACTTGACTTTCCGATTTAAAACAGGCACCAGCAATATAGTTCAGACAAGAACCCAAACCATAAGCGCAGACTACTTCGAGTAAGTCTTTTTTGATTAATTTTTGAATTTATCTTTCTTTCAAACAGGGCTATCTATCGGGCGGCGCGGGTTTGGGGCGGGCGGCAAAAA